>JBFWQW010000026.1:0-30881 GCA_050249235.1 Acidimicrobiia bacterium
CGCTCTTCCGATCTCGCCGTAGCTGAACACCCCGCCGTCGCTGGCCACGAGCCAGTAGCCGTTGCCCGAGGGGGTGGTGGCCATGCCGACGATGGGCTGGTTGAGGGCGATGGCGCCGGTCGAGCCGTGGAAGGCGGCGTCGCCGAAGCTGAAGATGCCGCCGTCGCTGGCCACGAGCCAGTAGCCGGCGCCGGACGCCGTGGCCGCCATGCCGACCACCGGCCGGGTGAGGGCGACCCCGGACATCGACCCGTGGTCGACGGCGTCGCCGAAGCCGGCGGCGGCCGCCCCGAGGGCCTGCCCGGCCACCGGGGTCGGACCGTCGGTCGCGCCGGCGTCGAGCGCCGTCAGGCCGGCACCGACCCCCATGGCGGTGAGGCCGGCCAGGACGAGGAGCCGCACCGCCCGGGTGGCGGCCGTCCGCCGGCTCCTCCCAGCCTTGCTTCCTGCCGTCACGACGCTCTCCACCGCTGTCTCCACCACGCTTAGTGGTGTCGGCCACATAGGGCGGTCAGTTGAGCGAGATTCGTCATCAACTTGCAACACGGACCGCCGCGCCGGTGCTGCCTTGCCCGTTCGCGGGCGCCGGCCGGCACCGGAGGAGGCTCCCTCGCTGGTGGCCGTTGTCCGAGCCGAGCGGGCGGTTGCGTCGGCCGCATGCCGCTGCTCCCGGCGTGGGCGTCCCTCGCGGTCGGACCGGGCCGGCGCGTCGTCCCCCTCTCTTGCCGGCAACGACGCCGGCCCGCCGCACCCGCACCGCCGATTCGGGGGCGGACCACTAGACCCGCACCGCCGATTCGGGGGCGGACCACTAGGTTCGCCACCGGGCGGGACCGGGCGGGGGTCGTCCGGCCCGGAGGAGGGGACCGTGCGAGCAGCGGGGGCGCCGGCCGGGCCGGTCGGGGCCGGCCGGCGAGCCGGGGGACCGGCCTGACATGGCCTTCACGATCGAGCTGGACGGGCGGCGGGCCCTCGTCACCGGCGCCGGCCAGGGCGTGGGCCGGGCCATCGCCCTGGCGATCGCCCGGGCCGGCGGGACCGTGCTCGTCAACGACGTGGTGGCCGAGCGGGCGGGCTCCGTGGTCGAGGAGATCCGGTCGGCCGGCGGAGCCGCCGAGGTGGCCGCCTTCGACGTCACCGACCTCGCCGCCGTCGACCGTGCCGTCGAGGCGGCCGGCGACGTCGACATCCTCGTCAACAACGCAGGCAACGCCGGAGTCGAGAGCTGGCGCTTCACGCCGTTCGCCGAGACCGAGGCGGCCGACTGGGACCGCTACCTGCAGGTGAACCTGTACGGCGTCCTCCACTGCACCCGGGCCGTCCTGCCCGGCATGATCCGGGGCGGCTACGGACGGGTGGTGACGATCGTGTCCGACGCGGCCCGCTGGGGCGAGCCGACCATGGCCGTCTACTCGGCGGCCAAGGCCGGGGCGGCCGGGCTGTCGAGGGCGGTGGCCCGGGAGGTGGGCCGGCACGGCATCACCGTGAACAACGTGGCCCTGGGCACCATCGATCCGGGAGGTGAGGACACCGGGCCGGGGGAGGGGGAGTCACGTCATGGCTGGGACGCCGGGCCGGGAGGCGGCGACGCGGCCGAGCACCGCCGGAACGCCCTGCGGCAGTACATCGTCCGCCGGCCCGGCCGGCCCGACGACGTGGCCGGGCTGGTGACGCTGCTCGTCAGCCCCCTGGCCTCGTGGATCACCGGCCAGACGATCCCGGTGAACGGCGGCTACACGGTCAACCTGTGAGGAGCACGATCTCGTGCCGGGGCCGGCGACCGGTCGCCGTCCCCTCGGTGTCGTCGGGGCCGCCGGTGTCGACACTGCGTGTCGTGCGGCGTGGGGCCGCGGTGGCCTAGCCTCGTGCGACCGGCTCCGTCCGGAGCCGCGACGTTCCGGGGGGAACCTCCATGCGACAAGGAATCACGGCGCCCTGGTGGCGCCGACTGATCGTGCTCGCCGCGCTGCTGTCGCTGATCGCGGCCGCCTGCGGTGGCGACGACGACACCGACGCCGACGACGACACCGACGCGGCGGCCGACGTCGACCCGAACGGCGTCGTGCGGATGATGACGTCGCTGCTGCCGACGTCGTCCTACGTCCAGCTCGACCCGGCCACGGCGGTGACGCCGGCGGTGCTCCCGCACCAGATGATCTACGACACCCTGCTCCGGGCCCAGGCCGACGGCAGCTACACGCCCGGCCTGGCCAAGTCGGCCGAGGTCGTCGACCCGACGACGATCAAGATCGAGCTCAAGCCGGGGATCAAGTTCACCGACGGCACCGACCTCGACGCCGCCGCGGTCAAGTTCAGCATCGACCGGATGGTGGCCGCCAACAACCCGGGCGCCATCGCCGTGGAGATGAAGCAGGTGGAGTCGGTCACGGTCGACACGCCGCTCACGCTCACGGTGAAGCTCAAGACGCCCATCGCCGGCATCTTCTACGTGTACCTGTCCCGGGGCGAGACGATGGTCGTGTCGCCGACGGCGGTGCGGGCCGGCCAGGACATGAAGACCGCGCCCGTCGGGGCCGGGCCCTTCAAGTTCGAGTCGCTCAGGTCGGAGGACCGGATGGTCTTCGTCAAGAACGAGGACTTCTTCGAGGCCGACAAGATCCGGGTGAAGACGGTCGAGTTCGTCCACACCGCCTCGCCGGAGTCGACGCAGAACGCCCTGCGCACCAAGGTCGCCGACATCGCCGACAACGTCACGACCGACATCGTGCGGAACCTCGAGGGCACCGGGCTGGAGATCAGCCAGAAGGTCACGGACAGCGTCCTCTTCTGGGGCCAGACCTGCAAGAGCCGGCCGCCGCTCGACAACGTCAAGGTGCGCCAGGCGCTCAACTTCGGCCTCGACCGCGACGCGCTGAACGAGGTGCTCTACGACGGCAAGAGCGAGCCCCAGTGGGGCTTCTGGTCGAAGGGGAGCAAGTTCCACGATCCCGACCTGGACGACTTCTACAAGCTCGACATCGACAAGGCGAAGCGGCTGCTCACCGAGGCCGGGTTCCCGAACGGCTTCACCACCCAGCTCGTGGTGTCGAACGTCGGCGGGATCACGACGACCGCGGCCGAGCTGATCCAGCAGCAGTGGGCCAAGATCGGGGTCAAGGTCGATCTCGTGGCCTCGTCGAACATCGTCCAGGACTTCTTCATCGAGAACAAGTACCCGACGCAGTTCTTCCCGCTCCAGCGGCAGGGCCTCGACAAGGTGACCCGGAACCTGGTCCCGGGCAGCATCGGGAACATCTGCAACTGGAACGATCCGGCGCTCAACGACCTGGTCGCCAAGATCCGGGCCGTGGCCCAGGACTCCGACGAGGCCGTCGAGCTCTGGCACCAGCTGGACAGGCTGGCGCTCGAGCAGGCCATGAACTTCTTCGGCGTCTTCGGCACGACGGCGAACGTCTGGGACGGCGACAAGCTCGGCAACGTGAAGTTCACGCCGAACTTCCAGGGCGTCCCGTACCTCGACTTCTTCAGCGTCTACGTGAAGAAGTAGTCGCGACGTCGCTTCGATGAGCGAGGGGGCCGGCCCGCCGGGACGGCCCCCTCGTCGCGGGCCGGCCCGGTGGGCTCAGCGGGTGCGGCCGCCGGACTGCCAGAGCCGCTCGTTGGTGGCGAGCACCAGCAGCGGCACCCGTGCCGCCAGCTTCTCGCTCACGTCCCGGAGGGCGAGGCGGTGGCCCACGTAGAGGCCGTCGTCGACCACGACGACGAGGTCGACACCCGCCTGCGATCCGCCGGCCGGCGGCGCCGGGCGGGGGAGAGGCGCCAACGGCTCGACGACCGCCGGCCGGCCCGTGCCGTCCGGTTCGCCGTCGCCATCGAGGGCATCGAGGGCGGCGAGGCTGTCGTCGCCGAGGTCTCCGGACGTCGGCTGGGGGCCACCGGCGTCGTCGTCGAGGTCGGCGAGGTCGGAGAGGTCGTCGAGGGCGTCGGCGTCGGGCGAGGTCCGGACCGGGGTGGAGGGGCCGCCCCGGCGGCGGAGCTCGTCGACCGCCTCCTCCACCTGGTCGGGATGGAGAGGCGGGAGCCCGTACCGGGCCAGCATGGCGGGCCAGGGCAGCAGCTCGGCCCGGACCGAGGGCGCCAGGTCGTGGTCGGCGAGCAGTCCGAGCTCGATCGCCTCGGCCGCCGCCGCCGCCGAGGCCGCGCCGGCCCTCGCGGCGCGGAGCCGGAGCGCGAGCAGCACCGCCGCCGCGGTCGCGAGGGTGACCGCGGCCGCCGGGAGCGGACCGGGCGCGAGGACGGCGACGACCGCGCCCACAGCCGCGATCGCAGCGGCGACGACCGCCGCCCGGCCGAGGGTGCCGGCGACGGAGGTGAGGTGGTCGGCGTCGCGCCGGTCGGCCTGCAGGGCCCAGTGGTTGGTGGCCGCCGCGGCCACGCGGAGCCTGGCCTCGACGCCGTCGAGGTCGACGCCGTCACGGCCGCGGCCGTTCCCGGCGGCCTCCCCGGTCCGGCCCGTCGGGGACAGCGCCCGCGCCGACGGGCGGGCCCGGGCGGCCGGCTTCGGCCGGCTCGAGGGCCTCGCCCCGCCGGGGGCGCGGGCGCCCGGCTTCCCCGGCCCCGTGCCGGGAGCGGCACCCGGGGCCTCCGCCGCCTCGTCCTCCGTCCGGGGCGGCCCGGCGGGCTCGTCGGGCGCGGGCGGCCCGGCGGTGGCGACCTGGACCCCGCGTGACCGATCGAGGGCCCGGTTGCGGGGCAGCCGGCTGGTCGTGCCGGGCCCGCCGAGCCGCTCGAGGAGCTGGCGCCCCTCCCGTGCCGAGCGGATGACCGCCACCCGCGGCCCCTCGAGCTTGGTGGCCTCGGTCTCGGGGTCCCGGCATGCACGGATCGTGATGCCCGGGTCGCCGAACGGGGGCTCGATGCCCGTCTCCCGCACCCGGCGCCGGTCTCGCACGTCCCTAGGGTGACACGCGCCGCGGCCGGGAACCACGCAAGGTGCTGGATCGCAACGCCGTGTTCACGGGCCGGTCCGGCCCGGGGCGCGCCGTGCGGCGACCGGCGGGGGCGGGCGGATTCGCTGGAAGCGGGGATCCCGGTGAGCGGTACGCTCGCCCGGCGTGTCCGCCGAGATCCTGAAGGCCCCGACGGGGACACACGACGTCCTGCCGCCCGAATCGGCCCGGTGGGAGGCCCTCGAGGCCACCTTCGGGGCGCTCGCCGGCCGGGCCGGCTTCGGCCTGCTGCGCACCCCGGTCTTCGAGGACGCCGGGGTCTTCAAGCGGGTGGGCGAGGCCACCGACGTGGTCCGCAAGGAGATGTACGAGTTCGACGACCGGGGCGGCCGGCACCTCGCCCTCCGGCCCGAGGGCACCGCGGCGGTGGTGCGGGCATTCGTCCAGCACCGCCCCCCCGTCCCCTGGAAGGTCTGGTACCTGGCGCCGATGTTCCGGTACGAGCGACCCCAGGCCGGTCGGTACCGCCAGCATCACCAGCTCGGCGTGGAGGTTCTCGGCTCCGACGACGCCGACCTCGACGTCGAGGTGATCGCCCTCCAGCACGACCTGTACGCCTCGCTCGGGCTGACCCGGGTCACGCTGGCGGTCAACTCCCTCGGCGACGCCGCCGGCCGCCCGGCCTACGACGCCCTCCTGCTCGAGCACCTGTCGGCCAGGACGCTCTGCGACGAGCACCGGGAGCGGGTGGCGGAGAACCCGCTGCGGGTCCTCGACTGCAAGCGGCCAGCCTGCACCGATGCCACCGCCGACGCCCCCCGACTCGTCGACCACCTCGACCCGGCCAGCCGGGCCCACTTCGAGCGGGTCCTGGCCGGCCTGGCCGCGGCCGGCGTCGAGGCCGAGGTCGACCCCCGCCTCGTCCGTGGCCTCGACTACTACACCCGCTCCACCTGGGAGTTCCGGGCCGACGCGCTGCCCGGCGCCCAGAACGGGATCGGTGGCGGTGGCCGGTACGACGCCCTGGTGGAGCGGATGGGCGGGCCGGCGACGGCGGGCATCGGCTTCGGGACGGGGGTCGAGCGGATCCTGCTGGCCTGCGACGCCGAAGGCGTCTTCCCGGCCTCACCCCCCGGACTCGACGCCTTCGTCGTCGACGTCACCGGCGGGGAGGTGGCCCGCGACCTGGTGGCGGAGCTGCGCCGGGCCGGCCTGGGCGCCGACCGCGCCTACGACGGCCGGAGCATGAAGTCGCAGATGAAGCAGGCCGACCGGTCGGGTGCGAGGGTGGCGCTCATCGTCGGCGAGGATGAGCGGGCCGCCGGACAGGTGACGCTGCGCCCGCTCGCCGGGGGCGAGCAGGAGCGAGTCGACCGAGGTGACGTGATCGAACGGGTGAGGACGCGGCCGTGAGCTTCCGGACCGACTACTGCGGTGAGCTCCGCCCGGCCGACATCGGCCGGGTGGTGTCGGTGTGCGGCTGGGTGGCCCGGCGCCGCGAGCACGGCGAGCACCTGGCCTTCGTCGACGTGCGGGACCGGTCCGGCCTGGTCCAGTGCGTCGTCGACGGCGCCAGCGACCTGCGCAGCGAGTACGTCGTCCGCGTCACCGGCACGGTGCGGGCCCGACCCGAGGGGACGGCCAACCCCGAGCTCCCGAGCGGTGAGGTCGAGGTCGGCGACTGCACCGTCGAGGTCCTCAACACGGCCCAGCCGCCGCCCTTCCCGGTGAGCGACCGGGTCGAGGCGGACGAGTCGATCCGCCTGCGGTACCGCTACGTCGACCTGCGCCGCGACCGCATGCAGCGCAACCTCCGGGTCCACGCCGCGGTCAACAGCGCGTTGCGGCGGGCCATGGAGCGGCAGGGCTTCGTCGAGGTCGAGACGCCGATGCTGATGCCGTCGACGCCGGAGGGGGCGCGCGAGTTCCTGGTGCCCTCACGGCACTCTCCCGGCAGCTTCTACGCCCTGCCGCAGAGCCCCCAGCTGTTCAAGCAGCTGCTCATGGTCGGCGGCGTGGACCGGTACTTCCAGATCGCCCGCTGCCTCCGCGACGAGGACCTGCGGGCCGACCGCCAGCTCGAGTTCATGCAGCTCGACCTCGAAGCCAGCTTCGTGACCCAGGACGAGGTCATGGCCTTCGTCTCCGAGGCCGTGCTCGACGCGGCCGAGGCCGCCACCGGGGTCCGCCCCGACGGCATCGAGCGCATGACGTGGGCCGAGGCCATGGACCGGTTCGGGTCCGACAAGCCCGACCTGCGCTTCGGGCTGGAGTTGGTCGAGCTCACCCCGGCCTTCGCCGGGACCGCCTTCAACGCCTTCAAGGCGCCGTGTGTCAAGGGCATCCGGCTTCCCGGCGGGGCCGCCGACTGGGGCCGCAACCGGCTCGACGGCCTCACCGACCGGGCCAAGCAGCTCGGGGCCAAGGGCCTGGTGTGGCTCAAGGTCGGTGAGGGGGGCGCCCTCGAGTCGCCGGTGGCGAAGTTCCTCTCTGAGGGCGAGCAGTCGGGGCTGGTGAAGGAGCTCGACGCCGAAGTCGGCGACCTCCTGCTCCTGGTGGCCGACGAGCGCCGGACCGTGCAGGACGTGCTCGGGACCCTGCGCCTCGACCTCGGCCGGCCGCCGGTGAGCGAGGGCCCCTACCGCTACGTGTGGGTGGTCGACTTCCCGATGTTCGACGGCGTCACCGACGAGGGTCGCCCGAAGCCGGCCCACCACGCCTTCACGATGCCGAACCCGGACGACCTCGACCGGCTCGAGTCCGATCCGATGTCGGTGCGCTCCCAGGCCTACGACCTGGTGCTCAACGGCTGGGAGCTGGGCTCCGGCTCCATCCGGATCCACGATCCGGCCCTCCAGCAGCGGGTCTTCGGCCTCCTCGGCATCGACCCGGAGGAGGCCGGCCGCCGGTTCGGCTTCTTCCTCGAGCCCTTCGGGTTCGGCGCCCCGCCCCACGGGGGCTTCGCGGTCGGCACCGAGCGGCTCATCGCCATCCTGGCCGGTGAGGACAACATCCGCGAGGTGATCGCCTTCCCGAAGACCCAGTCGGGCGCGGACCCGATGACCGGCGCCCCCTACCCGGTCGACGACCGCCAGCTCCGCGACCTCGGCATCCGGGTCGTCCCACCCCCGACCTGACCATCCCGTTCTTCGTCGAACGCAGCCGGGGCTGTCCCGGCTCGGTCGACGGAGAACGGGGCGTAGCGTCGCGGGGTGGCTGACGACCTGTTCGCCTCGGCGGCCGAGGAGCGGCTGGCGGCCCGGGCGCCGCTGGCGGCCCGGCTGCGGCCCCGGTCGCTCGACGACGTCGTCGGCCAGGAGCACCTGCTGGCACCGGGCAAGCCCCTCCGGGCGCTGATCGAGTCGGACAAGCTCTCGTCGGTCGTGCTGTGGGGCCCGGCCGGCACGGGCAAGACCACGATCGCCCGGCTGGTGGCCGGGGCCACCGCCCGGGCCTTCGAGCCCCTGTCGGCGGTGAACGCGGGGGTGAAGGACGTCCGCGAGGTGGTCGAGCGGGCCAGGCGCCGCCTCGGGGAGCAGGGCCAGGGCACCATCCTGTTCCTCGACGAGGTGCACCGCTTCAACAAGGCCCAGCAGGACGCCCTGCTGCCGTCGGTCGAGGACGGCACGCTCACGCTCGTCGGGGCCACGACCGAGAACCCGTACTTCGAGGTGAACCCCCCGCTGCTCAGCCGGTCGACGCTGTTCCGGCTGCGGCCCCTCGGCCCGGCGGCGGTCACCACCCTCATCGAGCGGGGCCTGGCCGCCGAGGACGCCCACGCCGATGCCGACGCGGTGGCCCACCTCGCCGACCGCGTCGGTGGCGACGGGCGGGCCGCCCTCACCGCCGTCGAGGTGGCCGTCGCCCTCGCCCCCGACCGGCACGTGACCCTCGAACACGCCGAGGCCGCCCTCGACGCCCGGGCCCTGCGCTACGGCAGGGACGAGCACTACGACGTGATCTCGGCCTTCATCAAGTCGGTCCGGGGCAGCGATCCCGACGCCGGCCTCTACTGGCTGGCCCGGATGCTCGAGGCAGGGGAGGACGCCCGGTTCGTCGCCCGCCGGCTCGTCATCCTGGCCTCGGAGGACATCGGCATGGCCGACCCGACGGCGCTGCTGGTGGCCGACGCCGCCGCCCGGGCGGTGGAGTTCGTCGGCCTCCCCGAGGCGCAGCTCAACCTGGCCCACGCCGTCGTGCACCTGGCCACCGCGCCGAAGTCGAACGCGGTGATCACCGCCCTCGGACGGGCCCAGGACGACGTGCGCGACCTGCCGGCCGGCGAGGTGCCGATCCACCTGCGCGACGCCCACTACCGGGGCGCGGCGGCTCTCGGCCACGGGCAGGGCTACCACTATCCTCACGACGACCCCCGGGGCTGGGTGGACCAGGAGCACCGCCCGACCGCCCTGGCCGGGCGTCGGTACTACGAGCCCACGGCTCACGGCCACGAACAGGAGATCCGCGACCGCATGGCGACCCGCCGGGAACCCACATCCGCCGAGGAGCCCCGGGTCGCCGCCGCGCCCGTGCCGGTCGAGGACTCGCCGTGATCCTCGCCGAGATGACGGGCGGCGACGTGGCCGCGGTGATCGTCGCCATCGCCAGCGTGGTGGCGGTGGTGGTGCTGATCCTCGGTGTGGTGGCCCTCACCCGGACGCTCACGGCGATCCGCCTGTCGGTCGAGCAGCTCCGGCGGGAGACCGTCCCGGTGCTCGAGCAGCTGCAGGTCACCGTGGCCAAGGCCAACGGCGACCTCGAGCGCCTCGACGGGTTCCTCGACACCGCCCAGTCCGTCAGCGCCACCGTCGACTCGGCCTCCCGGCTGGCGTTCCTCGCCATCGGCAACCCGGTGATCAAGGGCGTGGCGGCCGCGGCCGGGGTGGCCCGGGCCGCCCGCTCGCTGCGGAAGCGCTGACGGCCGTGTTCCGCCGCCTGTTCTGGCTCGTGACGGGGGCCGGCTTCGGCTTCGGCATCGCGTTCTGGGTCATGCGGACGATGCGGGGCGCGGTCGACCGCTACCGGCCCGAGCGGGTCACGGCCGGGGTGGCCGACGCCGTTCGCGCCCTGGGCGGCGACCTCCGGGCCGCCGCCGCCGAGGGCCGGAGCGCCATGAAGGACGCCGAGGCCGAGCTCCGGGCCTCGATCCACCGCACCTGACGGTCGGGCCCCGAGCGGCGGTGCGGATCCCGCCCCGTCCCGGCGATCCGCGCACGGGAACGGCGGGGGAGGGCGGAGGGCGCCACGTAGGCTCATCGGTCCATGAAGGCCTCCGAGCTGCGTCGCGCCTGGACCGCGTTCTTCGCCGAGCGTGGCCACGTGGTCGTGCCCGCGGCCGGGCTCATCCCCCACCACCCGACGGCGCCGATGTTCACCAACTCGGGGATGATGCAGTTCGTCCCGTACTTCCTGGGCGAGGAGCAGCCGCCCTTCAAGCGGGCCCAGTCCGTCCAGAAGTGCGTGCGCATCTCGGGCAAGCACAACGACGTCGACGAGCTGGGCCGCAGCAACCGCCACCTGACCTTCTTCGAGATGCTCGGCAACTGGAGCTTCGGCGACTACTTCAAGGAAGACGCCATCCGGTGGTCGTGGGAGCTGCTGCAGGCCGTCGGGCTCGACACCGACCGGCTCTGGGTGACGGTCCACGAGACCGACGACGAAGCCGAGGCGATCTGGCACGAGCAGGCCGGCTTCCCGCTCGAGCGCATCCAGCGCATGGGCAAGGACAACTTCTGGGAGATGGGCGAGACCGGCCCGTGCGGGCCGTGCACGGAGATGCACTTCGACCTCGGGCCCGACTTCGGGCCCGGCGGCGGCCCGGCGGTCGACACCGGCGACCGCTACATCGAGCTCTGGAACGACGTCTTCATGACGTACTTCCGGGAGCCCGACGGCTCCCTGGTCGACCTGCCGTCCACCAACGTCGACACCGGGGCCGGCCTCGAGCGCTGGCTGATGGCGCTCGACGGCGTGCCGACGGTGTTCGACACCGACGCGCTGCGCCCCCTCGTCTCGGTCACGGAGTCGATCACCGGGCGGCACTACGGCGGGGGCGACCACGAGGTCGACACCGCCCTGCGGGTGGTCGCCGACCACGCCCGCACGATGACCTTCCTCGTCAACGACGGCGTGGTCCCCTCCAACGAGGGCCGGGGCTACGTGCTGCGGGGCGTCATCCGCCGGGCGGTGCGCCGGGCCTACTCGCTCGGCGTGGAGGACCGGGTGGTGCTCCCCGACCTGGTGCTCGCCGTCGTGGACCACATGGCCGACGCCTACCCGGACCTGCGGGCCAACGCCGACGCCGTCGCCGCCACCATCGAGCGGGAGGAGGGCCGGTTCCGCCAGACGCTCCGGGCCGGGTCCGTCCTGCTGGGCGAGGTGCTCGACGCCGGCCGGGTGGACGGCGAGGTCGCCTTCAAGCTCCACGACACCTTCGGCTTCCCGATCGAGATCACCGAGGAGGTGGCAGCCGAGCGGGGCGTGGTGGTCGACCGCCCCGGCTTCGAGGCGGCCATGGAGGCCCAGCGGACCCGCTCCCGCGACGCCGCCCGGAAGGTGACGCTCTCGGCGAGCGCCGATGAGGCCTACCGCCGGCTCCTCGACGACAACGGCCCGACCCACTTCACCGGCCGGGACGAGGACCGGTCCGACGCCAGGGTGCTGGCCGTCCTCCCCGGCGACGGCGACCTGCTCGAGGTCTTCCTCGACCGCACGCCCTTCTACGCCGAGTCGGGTGGTCAGGTGGGCGACACCGGGACGCTCACGACCGACTCGGGGCGGGCCGACGTCGTCGACACGACGCTGGCCCTGCCCGGGCTGCACCGGCACACGGTCCGCCTCCTCGAAGGCGCCATCGAGCCGGGTGACGAGGCGACGGCCGCCATCGACGTCGACCGCCGGGCCGCCATCCGCCGCAACCACACCGCCACCCACCTCCTCCACTGGGCCCTCCGCCAGGTGCTCGGCGACCACGTCCGCCAGCAGGGCTCGCTCGTCGCGCCCGACCACCTCCGCTTCGACTTCAGCCACCACGAGGCGGTCGCGCCGGCCCAGCTCCGCGAGGTCGAGCGGCTGGCCAACCTCGAGGTGCTGGCCAACGACCCGGTGCGCCACGACGAGATGTCGAAGGACGAGGCCCTCGCCCGCGGGGCGATCGCCTTCTTCGGCGAGAAGTACGGCGACACGGTCAGGGTCCTCGAGGCCGGGCGCCACTCGACCGAGCTCTGCGGTGGCACCCACGTGCACGCCACCGGCGACATCGGCCCGATCCGCATCCTCGCCGAGGGCTCGATCGGTGCCAACCAGCGCCGCATCACGGCCACCACCGGCCTGGCCACCCTCGAGGGGATCTGGGCCGACGAGGACCGCCTCGAGCGGGCCGCCGGCGTCCTCGGCGTCCCGACCGACGAGGTGGTCGACGGGGCCCGGCGGCTGCGCGACGAGCTGAAGGACCTCCGGGCGCAGCTCCGGGCGCTGCAGCGGGGCCAGACCGCCGAAGCGGCCGAGCAGCTGGCCGGCGAAGCCGTCGACGGTGTCGTCGTGGCGCGCGTCGACGGCACCGCCCGCGACGACCTCCGGGAGCTGGCCATCTCCGTACGCGACCGACCCGGCGTGCGGGGCGTGGTGCTGGGCTCCGTGCCCGAGGACGGCGGCGTGGCCCTGGTCGCGGCCGTCACGAAGGACGGCGGCCTGCACGCCGGCGAGCTGCTGGCCGAGGCGGCCCGCACGGTCGGCGGCGGCGGCGGCAAGCAGGCCGACATCGCCACCGCCGGGGGGCGCCATGCCGAGAAGCTCGACGAGGCCCTGGGCCTGGCCCGGACGGCGGCCGGGCTGTCGTGACGGGTCGGGTTCTCGCGCTCGACCTGGGCTCGAAGCGGATCGGCGTGGCGGTGAGCGATCCGGGCCGGGTGCTGGCCTCGCCCTTGACCACCGTGGCCCGGGGCCGCCGGCCGGCCGACGACCACCGCCGGATCGTCGAGCTGGTCGACGAGGTCGAGGCGGTCCGGGTGGTCGTCGGCCTGCCGCTCTCCCTCGACGGGTCGCGCGGCAGGGCCGCCCACCTGGTCGAGGACGAAGTGGTGCGGCTGGAGGCCGAGCTCACGGTGCCGGTCGAGCTCTTCGACGAGCGCTTCACCACGGTGTCGGCGTCCCGCTCGCTGCGGGACCGGGGTGTGAAGGCCAGGGACCAGCGAGCCGTCGTCGACCGCGAAGCGGCCACCGTCCTGCTCCAGGCCTGGCTGGACGGCGGGCCCCGCGACGACGTCCGGGCGCCCGGTGGCTGACGAAGGGCCCGTGGGGGCCGGGGGCCCCGGCGGGCCCGTCGACCGGGACGCCGATCCGGTCGACGGGCGCGGCGCCGACCGTCCGCTCGCGGCCGATGCCCCTGCCGCCCGTCTCCCTGCCGACGATGTCCCTGCCGACGATGTGACTTCCGCTGGTGTGCCTGCTGCCGGTGTGCCTGCTGCCGGTGTGCCTGCTGCTGGTGTGCCTGCTGCTGGTGTGCCTGCCGCCGGGTCCCCCCGCCGCCGTCGCCGGGGGCGGGCCCTTCGGTTCGCCGCCCTCGGGCTGGCCCTGGCCGTGCTGCTCGTCGCCAGCGGCGGCCTCTGGGTGCGGTCGCAGCTCGACCCCTCCGGCCCCCCGGGCGCGGCCGTCCGGGTCGAGATCCCCGAGGGGTCGAGCACGGCCAGGATCGCCGAGCTGCTCGCCGACGCCGGCGTCGTCGCCGACGCCCGGGTCTTCCGCTTCTACCTCCGGTTCCGGGGGGCCGACGGCTTCCAGGCCGGCTCGTACGAGCTGCGCCGGCGCTCGTCCGTGAGCCAGGCGCTCGAGGGGCTGAACGGTGGCCCGTCGCTGCCGCCCGCCTTCAACCTCACCGTGCCCGAGGGCCTCACCGTGGCCGAGGTCGCCGAGCGGGTGGGCCGGGTCGAGCACCTCGATCCCGCGACCTTCCTCGCCGCCGCCACCGACGGCAGCGTCCGGTCGGTGTTCGAGCCGGAGGGCTCGGCGAACCTCGAGGGCCTGCTGTTCCCCGAGACCTACCGGATCGACGACGACGAGGACGAGCGGGCCGTGCTCGAACGCATGGTCGCCACCTTCGAGCAGGTCGCGGGCGAGGTCGGCCTGGCCGACGCCCCCCGGCGGGTGGGGGTGTCGCCCTACGAGGCGGTGATCGTCGCCTCGCTGGTCGAGGCCGAGGCCAAGTCCGACGTCGACCGTCCGAAGATCGCGCGGGTCATCTACAACCGCCTGGCCAGGAAGATGCCGCTCGGGATAGACGCCGCGTTCTACTACGCGCTCGGACCGGACCGGAAGGGCACGAGCCTGCGCAGGTCCGACCTCGATCGGGACGGGCCCTACAACACCCGGCTCCGGGTGGGGCTGGTGCCGACGCCGATCATGGCCCCGGGTCGGGCATCGCTGATCGCGGCCCTCGCGCCCGAGCCCGGTCCGTGGCTCTACTACGTGCTCCAGGACAGCACGACGCACGCCTTCAGCGAGGGCTACGACGAGTTCCTCCGCAACAAGGCGGCCGCCGAGCGGGCCGGCCTCATCCCGTGAGCGGGGTGGGCGTGACGGCCCGGACCCGGGTGGCGGCCGTCATCGGCCACCCGGTGCGGCACTCGCTGTCGCCCCTCCTCCACAACGCCGCCTTCGGTGCCCTCGGCCTCGACTGGCTCTACGTGGCGCTCGACGTGGCCCCGGGGGAAGCGGCCGGAGCGGTGGCGGGCATGCGGGTCCTCGGTGGCCTCGACGGGCTGAACGTGACGATGCCCCACAAGGCCGGCGTCGCGGCCGCGGTCGACCGGCTGTCGGCCGAGGCGGCGGCCCTGGGCGCGGTGAACACCGTGGTGCGGGAGGGCGACCGGCTGGCCGGCCACAACACCGACGGGGCGGGCTTCCTGGCCGCCCTCCGCGCCGGGTCGACCCTCGAGCTCGGCGGGCGACGCTGCCTCGTGGTGGGCGGCGGCGGCGCGGCCCGGGCCGTGGTGCTCGCCCTGGGGGGTACGGACGTCGGCGAGATCGTGGTCGCGGCCCGCCGGCCCGAGGCGGCGGCCTCGGCCGCCGGCCTGGTCCCGGGGCGGGCCCGCCCCGGGACGGTCGACGAGGCCGACACCGCCGACCTGGTGGTGAACGCCACCCCGGTCGGGATGGACGGCGTGGCCGGGCCCTTCGGACCCGCGCCCGGTGACCGCTGGGCCGGCGCCGTCCCGGTCGAGCCGGCCCGGCTGGGCCCTGGCCAGGTCGTGGTCGACCTCGTCTACCAGCCGCTCGAGACCGGCCTCCTGGCCGCCGCCCACGAGCGGGGGGCGGCCACCGTGAACGGCGTCGGCATGCTGCTGCACCAGGCCGCCGCCGCCTTCCGCCTCTGGACGGGTGCGGACGCCCCGCTCGAGGCGATGTCGGGGGCGCTGGCCGCCGAGCTGGAGGCCCGACGGTCACCCTGAGTCCGCCGCCCTGAGCCCGCGTCCTGCGTGGACCGGCGAGGCCGGTTCGGGCCTGGCGCGGAACCTCAAGGCCGTGCAGCTTCCGATCCGCCACTGAACTTCGGGGCCGCACCTGCCGATACGCCTGTATGGCGAAGATGCAGCTGGGCCGGCTCCTCGTCGAGCGCGGCCTGTGCACCGACGAGCAGGTCGACGCCGCCATCGTCGAGCAGGCCCGCACCGGCCGGCCCATCGGCCGGACCCTGGTGGAGCAGGGCGTCATCACGGAGAGCGAGCTCGTCGCGACGCTGGCCGCTCAGGTCGGCCTCCGCTTCGTCGACCTCGACGACCACCAGATCGACCCGACCGCCTCGGGCGCCATTAACGACACCCTGGCCCGTCGCTACCAGGCCCTGCCGATCGCCTGGGAGGGCAACGCCCTGATCGTGGCCATGGCCGACCCGTCGAACGTGCTGGCCATGGACGACATCCGCTCGGTGACGGGCGTCGAGGTCCGCCCGGTGGTGGCCACCCGGGCCGCCATCGACGCCGCCATCAACCGGGTGAAGCGCCTCGACGCCGACGTCGAGGACGCCACCTCGATCGCCCTCGACACGGTCGACGACGACGAGGACCTGGCCTCGATCCGTGAGGTCACCGAGGACGCGCCCATCGTCAAGCTCGCCAACCTCCTCATCCGCCAGGCGGTGCAGGACCGGGCGTCGGACATCCACATCGAGCCCGGCGAGCACGACGTGCGGATCCGGTACCGCATCGACGGCGTGCTCCATGAGGTCATGCGCTCGCCCAAGCGGGTCCAGGCCGGCCTCATCTCCCGGCTGAAGATCATGTCCGACCTGGACATCGCCGAGAAGCGGGTGCCCCAGGACGGCCGGCTGGCCGTCGTCATCGGCGGCCGCCAGATCGACCTCCGGCTGGCGACCCTCCCGACCGTCTACGGCGAGAAGATGGTCATGCGGGTGCTCGACAAGGGCGCCGCCATGATGGAGCTCGGCCAGCTCGGTTTCCTGCCGGCGTCGCTGGCCCGCTACGAAAGCGTGTTCAAGCGCCCGTACGGCACCATCCTCGTCACCGGCCCCACCGGCTCGGGCAAGTCGACGACCCTGTACTCGACGCTCAACCAGCTCAACGACCCGACGAAGAACATCATCACCGTCGAGGACCCGGTCGAGTACCGCCTGGGCGGGATCAACCAGGTGCAGGTGAACCGCAAGGCCGGCCTGACGTTCGCGGCTGCCCTGCGCACCATCCTGCGAGCCGACCCGGACATCCTCCTCGTGGGCGAGATCCGCGACCGCGAGACGGCGTCGATCGCCATGGAGGCCGCCCTCACCGGCCACCTCGTCCTCTCCACGCTGCACACCAACGACGCCTCGTCCACCCCCGCCCGCCTCGTCGAGATGGGCCTCGAGCCCTACCTCGTCTCCAGCGCCCTCGACTGCGTCGTCGCCCAGCGCCTCATCCGGCGGCTCTGCGACCGGTGCAAGGAGGCCTACGCGCCCACCCACGCCAACGTCGCCTCCCTGGGCTGGGACCTCGAGGACATGGACCTCCCGACGCAGCTGTTCCGGCCGGTCGGGTGCTCGGCCTGCTCGAAGACGGGCTACCAGGGCCGCTTCGCCCTCCACGAGGTGCTCCTCGTCGGCGACGAGATCAAGGGCATGGTCGCCGACCGGGCCCACCCCGAGGACATCCGCAAGGTGGGCGTCGCCGAGGGCATGCAGACGCTCCGCCAGGCCGGCCTCACCCACGTCCACGCCGGCGCCACCTCCATCGAGGAGCTGCTCCGCGTCGTCGCTTGATGCGCAGCTCCGGCTCGCCCAGAGGGCTCGCCTGCGCAGCTGGGCGTGCACGCAGCCGCACCTGTCGGGGAGGCTCGCTTCGCTGGCGCTCCGCAGCGTTGCCTTGTTGATGCGCAGCTTCGGCTCGGCTGGCGCCTCGCCTGCGCAGCTTTGCGTGCACGCTGCCGTACCTGCTGGGGAGGCTCGCTCCGCTGGCGCTCCGCAGCGTTGCTGTGTTGATGCGCAGCTCCGGCTCGCCCAGGGGGCTCGCCTGCGCAGCTGGGCGTGCACGCAGCCGTTCGGTCTAGGGAGGCTCGCTTCGCTGGCGCTCCGCCGCGTTGCTGATGCGCAGGTCCGGCTCGGCTGGGTGCCCGAGCCGGTTGCGGGTTGCTAAGGAAGCCAGGTGGGGGTGCCGACACTGGTGGCGTGATGAACTCGTCTCGTCGTCTGGGTGAGTTCCTGGTCGAGCGCAAGGTGCTCTCCCGGGACGCGCTCGAGGAGTGCCTTGTCAAGGAAGCCGAGCTCGGGCGGCCGCTGGCCGCCGTCCTCGTCGGCGAGGGGTTGGTGGGCGAGCGCGACCTCATCGCCGCCATCGCCCACCAGACCGGGCAGCGCTTCGTCGACCTCGACGAGCAGGTGATCCGCCCGGGCGTCGACCGCCTGGTTCCGGCCGAGCTGGCCCGGGAGCTGATGGCCGTCGCCGTCGACATCGAGGGGGCAGAGCTGGTGGTGGCCATGGCCGACCCGAGCAACCGCGCCGCGGTGGTGAAGATCGCCGACGCCACGGGCTGGCCGGTCGCCCCGGCGTTGGCGGTCCGGGCGTCGCTCACCCGCCTGGTGGCCGCCATGTACGGCCTGGCCACGGTGGAGGTCCACGCCGGCCACGACGCCCCGCCGATCCCGTCGGCGGCCGCGAGCGAGGCCGCCGAGGGCGACGCCGCCGTGCCGCCGCCGCTGGCGGTCACCACCGAGCTCCACCTGAACGACCTCCTCGTCCGCACGCTCGAGGTGGGCGGCTCCGACCTCCACCTGACGGCCGGCGTGGCCCCCACGGTCCGCGTGCACGGCGAGATGGTGCGGATGGACGACTTCCCGGAGATGAACGGCTCCGAGGTGCGCCGGATGATCTACGCCGTGCTCACGCAGAAGCAGCGGGAGCGCTTCGAGACAGAGCTCGAGCTCGACATGTCGCACGCCGTCCCGGGCAAGGGACGCTTCCGCGTCAACGTCTTCCTGCAGCGCGACTCGATGGGAGCCGTGTGCCGGGCCATCCCGGTCGACGTGCTCCCGCTCGACCAGCTGGGCCTGCCCGCCGCGGTGGGGCGGTTCGCCGAGCTGCCCCGCGGCCTCGTGCTCGTCACCGGCCCGACCGGCTCGGGGAAGTCGACCACCCTGGCATCGTTGATCGACATCATCAACAGAACGAAGCCCGTCCACATCATGACGGTCGAGGACCCGATCGAGTTCCTCCACTCCCACAAGGCGGCCACCGTCAACCAGCGGGAGGTGGGGGAGGACACCCACTCCTTCTCGGCGGCGCTCAAGCACGTCCTGCGCCAGGACCCCGACGTGATCCTCGTCGGGGAGATGCGCGACCTCGAGACCATCCAGACCGCACTGACCGCGGCCGAGACCGGCCACCTCGTGTTCGCCACGCTCCACACCCAGGACGCGCCCCAGTCGGTCGACCGCGTCATCGACGTGTTCCCCGCCCACCAGCAGCAGCAGGTACGGGCCCAGCTGGCCTCGGCGCTGCAAGGGGTGGTGACGCAGCAGCTCGTGCCGACGACGTCCGGCTCCGGCCGGACCTGCGTCGCCGAGGTGATGGTGGCGACGCCGGCCATCCGCAACCTGATCCGCGAGGGCAAGACCCACCAGCTCTACTCGGCCATGCAGGCCGGCGGCGCCTTCGGCATGACCACGATGGACCAGACGCTGGCCGACCTCGTCCGCAAGGGCAAGGTGGCCATGAAGACCGCCATCGAGCGGTGCTCGAACGTCGAGGACCTCCGGCGCCTGGCCGGGGAGGCCTGACCGTGGCCTCGACCTACACCTACCGGGTCCGCGACAAGGAGGGTCGCCTCCTCGAGGGCACCCTCGAGGCGGACAGCACCACGCTGGTGGCCAACCGCCTCCAGGCGATGGGCTACCTGCCGGTCTCCATCGAGCGCCAGTCGTCCTCGAAGCTCTCGGTCGAGATCAAGATCCCCGGCCTCTCGGACCGGATCACCGGCAAGGACATCGCCGTCTTCTGCCGGCAGTTCGCCACCATGATCAACAGCGGCCTGTCGCTGATCCGGGCGCTGCACATCCTCGGCGAGCAGACCGAGAACAAGAAGCTGGCCGAGATCGTCGGCGACGTGCGCCTCGACGTCGAGCGGGGCTCGTCCCTCTCACAGGCCCTGGGCCGCTACCCCAAGGCGTTCGACCAGCTCTTCGTCTCGATGGTCCGGGCCGGCGAGACCGGCGGTGTGCTCGACAGCGTGCTCCTGCAGCTGGCCGAGATCATCGAGAAGCGGGTCGAGCTCAACCGCAAGATCAAGTCGGCCATGACCTATCCCGTCGCGGTCCTCGGGCTCGTGCTGCTGATCGTGACGGCGATGCTGCTCTTCGTCGTCCCGACCTTCGAGACCCTCTACGCCGACCTGGGCGGCACCCTGCCGTTGCCGACGCGGATCCTGCTCGGGGTCTCCGGCTTCGTGACCAAGTTCGCGCCGCTCATCGTGGTGTTCGACGTCCTCGCCGTCGTCGGCTTCCGGAAGTGGATCCAGACCGACGGTGGCCGGGCCCGCTGGGACGTGGTGAAGCTCCGCGTGCCGATCTTCGGCAAGCTCGTGCACAAGACGGCGCTCAGCCGCTTCTCCCGGACGTTCGCCGTGCTGCTGCACTCCGGCGTGCCCATCCTCGAGTCGCTCGAGATCACGTCCGACACCGTGAACAACACGGTCGTCGGCCGGGCCATCACCGACGTGCAGGATGCCGTCATGCGGGGTGAGTCGCTCTCGGCGCCGCTGGCCAAGCACGACGTCTTCCCGCCGATGGTCACCCAGATGATGGCCGTGGGCGAGGAGACGGGCGCCATCGACGAGATGTTGGAGAAGGTGGCGGAGTTCTACGACCAGGAGATCGAGGCCACGGTCGACGCCCTCACCTCGCTGCTGGAGCCGCTGCTGATCGTCGTCCTCGGTGGCGCCGTCGGCGGCATGGTCGTGGCGCTCTACATGCCGATGTTCAACATCATCAACCTCGTCCAGTAGCCGCCATTCGGGCGCCCGGTCCGCGGGTTGCCAATCGGTGGGCCGCCCGTGCGTGGGTGCCCGTGCGGCTCTTCCCGACGGTCGTCCCTTCCGGCGAGCACCGCCTCGCGAGACCACGCTCGGTGCTGCGTCCGTGCTCACGGGGGCCTTCGATCGGCGGCTTGATCACGCTACGTGGTCGGGCCTTGCAGCCGGCTGCCGGACGCCCTGTCCCCGCCCGCCGCGTTCGTCGAAGCGTCGTCCATTTCCGCTCAAGCGGCCGGGATCACGTGTCGTAGATACCGCTGCGAGAAGGAGCTCTTGACATCGCTGAAACGCCGGCGGGCGGAGCAGCAGCCGCACCCGAGCCACACCGGTCGAGTCGACCGGGACGGCGGAGGAGCGGTGTGGGAGGGCCTCCCCCGAACCGACGGGTGGGCCGACCAACCGAACACCGGTCTCGCACCCAACTCGTGTCCAACAGGAGGACCCCCAGCCATGCTCAACACCCTGCACAAGCGTCTCAACCGTGAGGAGGACGGCTTCACGCTCATCGAGCTCATGGTCGTCGTGCTCATCATCGCCATCCTCATCGCCATCGCGGTGCCCACCTTCCTGGGTGCCCAGGACCGGGCTCGCGACCGCGCCGCCCAGAGCGATCTGCGCAACGCCATGACGGCGGCGAAGACCATCGCCACCGACGATGCCGGTCTGTTCACGAGCATCTCGGCCGCCAACCTGACGGCTGCGGAGGGCGCCCTCAACTACGGGGCCGCCGACGGCACCGACCCGACCAACACCACCGTCGTCGGCTGGGACGTGGACCTCACCACGACCCCGCAGCGGCTGCAGATGGTCCGCCTGAGCGCCTCCGGGAAGGCCTACGGCATCCGGATCCTCAGCGACGGCAAGACCTACTTCTGCTCCAACAAGGGCGCCTCCGACGCGGCGTCGATCGCCGCCGTCGCCGACACCGCCGACACCTGCGACGGGACGAAGTGGTAGTCGGCTAGCTGCAGCAGCAGCCAGCAACGACGGTGAGCGACCGGGCCTTCGGGCCCGGTCGCTCCGCGTCCCGGGCCTTCGGGCCCGGTCGCTCCGCGTCCCGGGCCTTCGGGCCCGGTCGCTCCGCGTCCCGGGCCCTGGGCGCGCCTACGGTCGCCGGCCGTGACCGCCCTGCTCGCCGCCGGTTCCGGCCTCCTCGGTCTCGTCGTGGGCTCCTTCCTCAACGTGGTGATCGCCCGGGTCCCCGAGCACCAGTCGGTCGTCGCCCCGAGGAGCCGGTGCCCGGGTTGCGGCACGCAGCTGGCGGCGAGGGACAACGTGCCCCTGCTCTCGTGGCTGCTGCTCCGGGGCCGGTGCCGGAGCTGCGGCATGGCGATCTCGCCCCGCTACCCGCTCGTCGAGCTCCTCACCGGCCTGCTCTTCGCCGCCGTCGCCGCCGACCTCGGCACCGACTGGGCGGTGCCCGCCTTCCTCGTGCTCGCCGCCTGCCTGGTGGCGGTGAGCTTCATCGACATCGAGCGCTTCCTCGTCCCGAACCGCGTGCTCGTCGCCACGCTGGTGCTGGCCGTGCCGCTCCTCGTGGCCGCCGCCGCGGTCGACGACCGCTGGGACGACCTCGGCCGGGCCGGCATCGGCGCCCTGCTGGCCTTCGGCAGCCTGCTCCTGCTCAACCTGCTCAACCCCCGCTACATGGGCATGGGCGACGTGAAGCTGGCGTTCGTCCTCGGCCTCTTCCTGGGCTGGCTCGGCCTCGGGCTGGTCGCGGTGGGGCTCTTCCTCGGCTTCGTCCTCGGCTCGGTGGGAGGCCTCGCGCTCATCGCCGCCGGCATCAGGACCCGCAAGGACCACATCCCGTTCGCCCCCTTCCTCGCTGCCGGCACCATGGTCGCCGTCTTCGTGGGCGACACCATCCTCGACTGGTACCGCCGCTGAGCCGACCCTGCCACCACGCTCGGTGACGATCGGGGAGAGGCCTTCAGTCCGGACCCGGTCCTGCCGACATCTTCGCCGTGGCAACCAGAGTGATCGGCCTCGACATCGGGACCCACGCGGTCCGCGCCGTCGAGGTCTCCGTCGGGCGGGGCCAACCCGTCATCGAGAAGATGGGGCAGGTGGCGCTCCCGGCGGGCGCCGTCACGGCCGGCGAGGTGACCGATCCGGCCGCGGTGTCCGCGGCCCTCCGCCGGCTCTGGCGTGACGTCGCCTTCAGCAGCCGCGAGGTCGTCGTCGGCGTGGCCAACGCCCGCGTCGTCGCCCGCATGACCGAGATGCCGGCCCTGCCGGAGCAGGAGCTCCGCTCGTCGTTGCCC
Source organism: Acidimicrobiia bacterium (assembly GCA_050249235.1). Lineage (GTDB taxonomy): Bacteria > Actinomycetota > Acidimicrobiia > Acidimicrobiales > CADCSY01 > JAEKLB01. The sequence continues at coordinate 22,688 of JBFWQW010000026.1, forward strand.
TACCACGTGCAGGAGCTGATCCCGATCCCGGTGGAGGAGGCGCAGCTCGACTTCCAGGTCACCGAGCACTTCGTCACCGAGGAGGGCGAGGAGCGGGTCAAGCTCATGCTCGTCGCCGCCCAGCGGGACATGCTGCGCACCCTCCTGGCGGCGGTGACGGCCGCCGGCCTGCGGGCCTCCCGCGTCGACCTGGTCGCCCTGGCCCTGATCCGGGCCCTCTACTCGCCCGGCGACTGGCTCGTGCCCGTCACCGAGGGCGAGGACGCCGATCTCGGTGCCGCCGACCGGACCCCGTTCGGCCAGGAGGTGATCATCGGCGTCGGCGCCGGCATCACGAACGTGGTCGTGCACCACGCCGGCGTCCCGAGCTTCATCCGGACGGTCCCCTCCGGTGGCAATGCCGTCACGGAGGCCCTGGCCCACGAGCTGGGCGTCGGCTCGCCGGAAGCCGAGGGCATGAAGCGAGACGGTTCGGTGGGTGAGCTCGCCCTCGCAACCCGCACGGCGGTCGCACCGGTGGTCGGCGAGGTGGTGGGTTCGCTCGACTTCCACCGCTCCAGCACCGACGGCCAGCGGGTCCGCCGGGTGGTCCTCTCGGGGGGCGGCAGCCGGCTGCTGCCGCTGCAGGAGTCACTGGCCGACCAGCTCGGCATGCCGGTCGACCTCGGCGATCCCTACCGCGAGGTGCGGGTCGGCAAGGTCGGGATCGACCCCGCCGTGGTCACCGCGTCGTCCGATCTCTTCACCGTCGCCCTCGGCCTGGCGCTCTCCGGCGTCGGCCTGGACGGGCCGGGCAGCCGCATCACGCTGCTCCCCGCCGAGGTGCAGGCCGAGCGGGCCGAACGTCGCCAGCTGGTGCTCGCCGGCGCCGGGGTCGGCGTGCTGGCCCTCGGCCTGGTCGCCACCGGCTTCCTCCGGGGCGCCCAGGCCGGCTCGATCCGATCGGATGCCTCCGAGGTGGAGACGGCGACGCAGGTCACCGAGGCCCGCATCGCCGAGCTCAAGCCCGTCGAGGACCTCGACGCCGAGATCGCGACCAGGCGCCAGACGGCCGTCGTCGCCGCCACCGGCGACATCGAATGGAAGGCGCTGGTCCAGGAGATCGCCGGAGCGCTCCCGGAAGGGGTGTGGTTGTCAAGCATCGCCGGGACCCGGGGCCAGTCGGCCCTGAGCACGGTGCAGTTCGCCGGCACCGCACCGGACCAGCCCGCCGTCGCCAGGTTCCTCCTCGCCATGGACGGCCTCGATGCCCTCGACGGCACCTGGCTCGGCGGGGCCACGGCCGACGAGACGACGGGCCTCGTGACGTTCACGGCCTCGACCAACCTCACCGAGGCCGCCGGCTCAGGCCGGGCCGCGACCTTCCGGAGCACCAAGTGAAGCGCCAGACCGTCACCGTCGCCGTCGTCGGCACCATCGTCGTCCTGCTGGCCTGGTACCTGCTGCTGTGGGGCCCGAAGGGTCGAGAGCTCGGGGCGGCCCGCGAGCGGCGTGATCTCGCCGTGCAGGCGTCCTCCGAGGCCGACATCCGGCTCTCCCGCCTCGAATCGCTCGAGGTCCGCAAGGCCGAGCTCCTCGCCACCAGGACGAGCCTGGCCGCCGCCGTTCCCGACACCCACGAGGTCCCGGCCCTGATCACCGCCATCAACGGCATCGCCCAGGAGGCCGGCGTCGCCTTCCTGGCGATCACGCCGGCGCAGCCCACGGCAGGAAGGGCGGCGGGAGAGCCCTCGAGCGTCGCCCTGGCGATCCAGGTGAAGGGCACCTACTACCCGGTCATGGACTTCCTCGGACGCCTGGCCGGGCTCGATCGGCTGATCACGGTGGAAGGGCTCACGTTCAGCCCGACCGTCGAGGGCGGAACCGTCGAGTCGGTGTCCGTCTCCATCAGCGCCCGGGCCTTCACCAACCAGATCCCGGTCAACCCGCAGGAGGCCGCAGCCGCGGTCGCCGCCGCGGCTGCGGCAGCGGCCGCTCCGGCGGCGCCCGCCGCTCCCGCGGCGCCGAGCGGCACGTCGTCAGGAACCCCGGAATGAGCGAATCCCCCACCCCCATCGTCGTGGGCGAGGCCAAGCAGGACGACACGAAGCGCGTGAAGGTCCTCGCAGGCATCGGCATCGCCCTCCTCCTGCTGGTGCTCGTCGTGCCACGGGTGTTCGGCGGCGCTGGCGACGACGGCTCGGGGACGGGCACCGAGCCCTTGGCCGACGGCGTCGTCACGACGACCACGACGGTCCCCTCCGGCGAGGGCGCGGGATCCTCGGGCGGCGGCTCCTCCCACGACCCCTTCAAGCCGTTGTCGACGGCGGGGCAGAACCCCCCGGCCGCCGTGCCGGCATCGGAGGGCGGCTCGGACACCTCGTTCGACGACGTCGTCAGCGGCGGGACGGGCGCCGGCGGCACGAACACGGGCGACACGGGCACGGGCTCGGGCGGGAGCGGCGGATCGCCGACCGTGACGATCAGCGGCGTGCGGTTCACGCTCCTCGAGGTCCTCGACGGACCGTCGGCCCGGGTGCGGGTCGACGACCAGGTCTTCGACGGTCTGCACGTGGACGACACGTTCGGCGGCAGCTATCGCGTGTCGTCGCTCGACACGACCTTCCGCTGCGGGACCTTCGTGTACGGAGACCGCCGCATCGCGCTCTGCGAGGGCGAGGAGGCGATCGTCTGACGGCCGACGGCTCAAGCCGAGCCGCCGGCCGCCCGATGACCAGGGACGATGGCCAAGAACCAGAAGGTGCGCCACCTGGCCGCTCGGCTGCAAGGTGAGGAGCGGGGCTTCGGCCTGATCGAGCTCGTGATCTCGATCTCCGTCCTGGGGCTCGTGTCCCTCGCGTTCGCGGCGGGCATGTCGAGCTCCCTGCGGGCCTTCACGACCTCCCGGGCGGAGACCCTGGCCTCGCAGGTCGCGACCCGCTACGTCGAGTCGATCCGGCAGCTGCCCTACGACGACGTCGGCCTCGTCGGCGGCAATCCCCCGGGCACGATCCCGGTGACCATCCCGACCCAGACGGTCGACAACTACCGGTTCACGCTCGCCGTCGACGTGTCCTACGTGGACGATCCCGTGCCGACGGCGGCGGCGACGCTCGCCGACTACAAGCGGGTCGTCGTCACCGTGACCCAGGTCGGCAAGACGAAGGCCGAGGCGACCCTCGAGACGCTCGTCGCCCCGCCATCGGCGGCGTCGTCCACCAAGGCCGTCGTGAAGGTCCTCGTCCAGGACATCGGCGTGCCCACGGGCATCCAGGGAGCGACGGTGAACCTCCTCAACGGCCCGAGCTCACCCCGCTCGGACGTCACCGACAGCCAGGGCTACGTGACGTTCCCCGACCTCACGCCGAACCCGGCGTCGGGTGCGACGCAGTACTACGACCTGTCGGCCACGGCCCCCGGCTACACCACCCTGCCCGACGACGTGGTGCCGGCGTCGACCGTCCGCAAGAAGCTCCTGCCGTCGGACAGCATCAGCCCGGTCATCCGCATGTACAAGCCGGTGACCATCGTCGTGAACCTGAGGACGACGGCCGGCACGCCCTTCACCGGCAGCTCCAACGTCACGGTCACGTCGCCCCGCGGCGACCAGACGTTCACCGTGACGGGTGGCTCGGCCACCATCACCACCATCGACAGCGAGCTCCTCGTCCCGGGGGAGTACTCGCTGACGGCGACGGCCACGGCGTCGGGCACGAACTACGAGAGCGAGGAGGTCACGGCCAACGTCCCGAGCGCCTATCCCACGAACCTCACGTCGACCATCGACCTCACGATGGCGGACATCGGTCCGGCCACGGCCTCGCTGACGATCAACACCCGCCGGTCGAGCGGTGGCTCGGGGTCGGGGTGCAACTTCACCGGCACCAAGGCGCGGAACAACCAGCTGAACGTCGTCATCACCGGCGGCCCGCTCGGCGGGACGATCAACGCCAAGACCAACAACGGCACCGTCACCGTGCAGGTGCCGATCGGGGCCGCCGCCTACACCGTCACGATCCCCAAGCAGGGCTCGTACCAGGGCAGTGGCACGAAGGTGGTCACCGCCGCCACCACCTGCAACCTCGAGGTCGGCTGATGGGCCGGCTCGTCCGACGGTGGGCACGCCGCTCCGGTGGCGCGACCTCGACGTCCGGCTTCACGGTGGTGGAGATGGCGGTCTCGGTGGCCGTGCTCGGGGTCGTCCTCTCGATGGCGATGGGCTTCTTCGGCCAGGCCCTCACCCGGGGCAGCGAGGTCAGCGAGTCGACCCAGCTCCAGAACGAGAGCCGCCAGGTGCTCGACCAGCTGGTCCGCGAGCTGCGGCAGGCGAACAGCGGCAGCTCGTCGGTGGCGGCGATCCTGACGATGACGGGGACGACGCTCACCTTCCTGTCCCCGGACAGCTCGACGCCGTACCGGATGCGGAAGATCTCGTACCAGGTGAGCGGAAACAGCCTGCAGCGGGCCTCGGTCCTCAGCACCGACACGGACGGCTACCCGTGGCTCGGCATCGACACCCTGCCGGCGTACACGCCGGTCCTCGGCTCGGTGCGGAACGCGTCGCCGTTCTCCTACCTGGACGACGCGGGCTCCCCGACGACGACCGCGAGCGCGGTCCACACGGTCCAGATCTCGATCGACATCGACCCCTATCCCAGCAGCGGCGCCCCGGCCTACACGTACTCCGTCGGCGTCCACCCGAGGTCGGCGACATGACGGTGCAGGAGAGGTTCCGGAACACGCTTCGGCGAGGGGCGTCCGAGGACGGCGTGGCCATGATCAGCGTGGTCATGATCGGGCTGGTGGTGACGCTGCTCATGGCCCTCATCACCACCGTGACGGTTCGCGAGCTCGACGACTCCGCCGCCGCCACCCGCCGTTCGGTGGCCTTCCAGGCGGCCGAGGCGGGGATCGACGACTACATCGCCAAGCTGGCCGAGGACAACTCCTACTACGTGCACCAGGTCCACGTGGGCGAGTCGACCCGCCGGACCACCGCCGGCACATTCGTGGCGGCCGGTTCGAGCTGGCCGAGCACGGCCGGCTCGACGTGGACGTACGTGTCGGGGAAGAACGCCTGGCGGTCGCTGGGGAACGGCTACGAGTACAACCTGCAGATCACCCCGCCCTCCGGCGCGTCGTCGGCCGTCACCATCCTGGCCACGGGTCGGCGGTCCGGTCAGACGGGCGGGTGGCGGACGATCCAGACGGTCATCCGTCCGGCGTCGGTGGCCGACTTCCAGCGGCTGGTGATGACGAACGTGAGCTACGGCAGCGGGGCGTCGACGCGAGGGAAGGTGTACGCCTCGGGCACGATCAGCCACGACGGCGACGCCTACGCCGATCTGTACGCCGAGTCCTCGATCAGCGGGCCGCCGACGTACCACGACAGCGCCAAGGGCTACACGACGTCGACCAACCCCAGCATCCGGACGAAGATCCCGAAGCCGATCGACTTCACGCAGTTCCAGTCGTCGCTCTCGGTGGTCCGGGACGCCGCCCTCGCCGGGGGCATCCTGCTCAACGACAGCGCCGTCGCCGGGTGGAAGCTGGTCTTCAACGCCAACGGCACGGTGACCGTGAGCCGGTGCTCGATCCCCGGCTCGGGCCACCTGGCCAAGAACCCGACCTGCACCACCTCGGGCGCCGGCGCCGGCACGTTCGCCATCCCTTCGAACGGGGCCATCTACTCGTCGCAGAGCGTCATCGTCGAGGGCATCGTCGACGGGATTGTCACCGTCGTCTCCAACAACGTGATCGTGGTGGGCGGCCCCATCAGCTACGAGACGCCCGGCGATGACGTGCTCGGGCTGATCGCCAGCCAGGACCTCGTCGTCGCTTCCTACGTCGCCAGCAACTTCACCTGGCGGGCCGCCGTCCTGGTGCAGAACGGCACGTGGAAGGGCTACACGTCGGACGGCAGCAAGAGCCTGATGACCTTCTACGGGTCGGCCGCCACCAAGGACGGCGGGGACTTCACCATGTTCGACTCCCGGAGCTACAACTACGACGAGACGCTCCAGTACCTGCGGCCGCCCTACTACCCGTTCATCGAGGACTCGTACACGGTCGATCTGTTCCGGGAGCTCCCCTCGGGCGGGATCTGACCGTTCCGGGTTCACGGTTCCGCCACATCCGTGCATCCTTGAACCCAGCCTGGCCGGCGCCGGGCTACCGGGCCACCCGGGACCCCACCGCTAGCCTGGCCCGGTGTTGCGCTTCCTGACCGCCGGCGAGTCCCACGGCAAGGGCCTCGTGGTCATCCTGGAGGGCCTGCCCGCGGGCCTGCCGGTGACGGTCGACGACGTGCAGGGCGAGCTGGCCCGGCGCCGGCTCGGCTACGGGCGGGGCCCCCGGATGCGCTTCGAGCAGGACGACGTCACCCTGCTGGGCGGCATCCGCCACGGCCGCACGCTCGGCTCGCCGATCGCGATCGAGGTGGGCAACAGCGAGTGGGTCCGCTCCGACAAGTGGCACGAGGAGATGTCGCCGGCGCCGGGCCGGACGGCATCGCCGCTCACCCAGCCCCGGCCCGGCCACGCCGACCTCCCCGGCATGCAGAAGTACGGCTTCACCGACGCCCGCGACGTGCTCGAGCGGGCCTCGGCCCGAGAGACGGCTGCCCGGGTGGCCGCCGGGGCGGTGGCGAAGGTGCTCCTCCGCACCATCGGGGTGGAGGTCCTCTCCCACGTCGTCGCCCTGGGCGGGGTCACCACCAAGGGCGTCGACCGGCCCCGGCCGGCCGACCTCGACCGGGTCGACGCCTCCGAGGTCCGCTGCTTCGATCCCGACGCCGAGGCCGCCATGATCGACGAGATCAAGGCCGCGTCCCGCGACGGCGACTCCCTCGGGGGCATCGCCGAGGTCCTGGCCTACGGCGTGCCGGTCGGTCTCGGCAGCCACGTTCACTGGGATCGCAAGATCGACGGCCTGCTGGCCCAGGCGCTCATGAGCATCCAGGCCGTGAAGGCAGTCGAGATCGGCGAGGGCTTCGAGGTGTCGTCCCGCCGGGGCTCGAGCGCCCACGACCCCATCCACTGGGACGCCGAGGCCGGCAACTACCGCCGGTCCAGCGAGCTGGCCGGCGGGGTGGAGGGCGGCATCTCGAACGGCGAGCTGCTCTGGGCCCGGGCCGCGATGAAGCCGCTGGCCACCCTCAACCGGCCGGTGCTCACCACGGTCGACGTGGTCACCAAGGAGGAGACGGTCTCGTTCAAGGAGCGGACCGACGTCACCGCGGTGCCGGCCATGGGCGTGGTGGCCGAGACGATGACGGCACTGGTCCTCGCCGGCGAGGCCCTGCGGAAGTTCGGCGGTGACTCGCTCGACGAGTTCCGGCGCAACCACGACAGCTATGCCGCCCAGCTCCCCTGACGGCGGGTCGGCCCGCCACGTGGTCCTCGTCGGGATGATGGGTGCCGGCAAGACCACCGTCGGCTCCCGCCTGGCCCGCCGCCTCGACCGGCCCTTCGTCGACAGCGACATCGAGGTCGAGCGCCGGTCGACCCGGACGGTCAGGCAGATCTTCGAGGAGGAGGGCGAGGCCGCCTTCCGGGCCCTCGAGTCGGAGGTGCTGGCCGAGGCCCTGGCCTCCGAGGAGCCGGCCGTGATCGCCGCCGCCGGGGGGACCGTCCTCGACGGGCTCAACCGCCGCCGCATGCGGGAAGGCGCCGTGGTGGTGTTCCTCGACGCCCGGGCCGCCGACCTCGCCGCCCGGGTCGGGGGCGACGACCACCGCCCGCTGCTCGGCGACGATCCCGGCGCCACCCTGCGGCGCATGGAGTCCGAGCGCCACGACCTGTACGTCGAGGTGGCCCACCACGTGGTCGACGTCTCGGCCGCGACCGGTCCCGACCTCGTCGTCGACCGGGTCCTCGCCCTGGTGGCGCCGTGATCACCGTGCCGGTCGAGCTGGGCGAGCGCTCGTACGAGGTGGTGGTCGGCGACGGCGCCCGCCACCTCCTCGCCGGGGTGGTCCCGGCCGGCGCCCGGCGGGCGGTCGTGGTCACCCAGGCGTCGATCCCCGTCGAGGTCGACCCGGGCATCGAGCACGACGTGGTGACGATCGGCGAGGGCGAGGCCGCCAAGACCCTCGCCACCGTCGAGGGGCTGTGCCGGGAGTTCAGCCGGCGGGGCCTCAACCGGGCCGATGTAGTCGTCGCCGTCGGGGGCGGCATGGTGACGGACGTGGCCGGCTTCGCCGCCGCGGTGTCCC
>JBFWQW010000027.1:0-29967 GCA_050249235.1 Acidimicrobiia bacterium
CGCTTCGCCCGGGTGATGGCGACCCACGACCTGGGATCGCCGGCGGTGGCCCAGCTCCTGGCCGAGCGCCTGCTCTGTGCTCCCGAGCGGATGCCCCTGGTCGCGGCCCGCAACGAGGCGCTCCGCGACCGCTACCGCGTGCTGGCCGCCGCCCTCGCCGAGCTGCTCCCGAGCTGGACCTGGACGGCGCCGGCCGGGGGGCTCTCGATGTGGGTCCGGCTGCCCGAGCCGGTCGCCCGGCCGTTCGCCGCCGTGGCCCTCCGCCACGGCGTGGCCGTCGCCACCGCCGACTCGCTCTCGGCCGGCTCCGGCCACGACGACCGGATCCGCCTCTCCTTCGCGGCGCCGGCCCCCCTCCTGCGGGAGGGCGCCCGCCGGCTGGCCGAGGCCTGGGCGGTCGTGGCCGGCGGCCGTGCGGGGCGGGCGGCGATCTCGGGGCACCACCCGGCCCGACCAGGTCAGTTTGGCGCGATGGAGCCGTAACCACGCATTCCCGGATCGGGACATTTCCCGCGCCGCACCCGATGTAGACCGTCCCTGACGAACGGACGGGGTCGAGATGGCCGGCAGGGACAGGGCGTTGCGGCAGCTGGCGGTCGGCCTCCTCGGGTTGGCGACGGGCGCCGGGCTGGCGGTCGGGCTCGCCCCGCCGGCCGGTGCCGATCCGTCGTCCGTGGCCGATCCGGTCACCTATCCCGCGCCGGATCCTCCCGGCCCGGCGGCCGTCGTCCCGGACGGGCCCGCCGCCCCCGAGGGCGGTGCCGGCGCGCTCGCCGTGACGCGCCCGGTCACCGGGGCCGCGGTGCCGCTCGCCCAACCGTCGCCCGAGCTGGAAGCCGTGACCGCGCCGCTGAGGGCGTCGCCGCCCGCCGTCGCCGGTCCGCCTCCGCAGACGGCCGCGGCGCCGCACCGTCCCCGCTTCGTCGCCTCCATCCCGCGACCGGACCAGATCGCCTGGAACATCGGCCACGTCGGCACAAACGCGTCGATCGCCCTGGCCCTCGTGCTCATGCTCGGCCTTCCCGCCGAGTTGCTCAACAGCAGCCTCAAGGCCCGGGCCGCGGGCCGACCGACCCGGGTCCGTTCGGCGCTGCTCACCCGGCTCGAAGCCCGGCTGAACCGGTACCCCGACCCGCTGTTGCTGGTGGGCTTCAGCGTCGCCGGTGCCGTCGTCTACTCCCAGCTCGAGCCCGAGATGCGCTTCGACGGCACCTCGATGCTCTTCCTGGTCGCGCTCACGATGGCGCTGATCGTCGTCACCGGCGTGCTCGAGCTGGTTCGGGTGCCCTACCTCTACCGGCGCCACCACGTCCGATCGCACCTGACGATGTTCCCCCGCGCGTTCCTGGTGGCGGTCGTCCTGGTGCTCGCCTCCCGCATCACGGGCTTCCAGCCCGGGTTCATCTTCGGGATCACCTGCGGCCTGGCGGTCACCGGCCGGCTGCGGGACGAAGACGAGGGCCGCAGCATCGCGGTGGCGTGCGCGGCGCTTCTGCTGGTCGCCGCCCTCGGCTGGGTGGCCTGGATCCCGGTGTCGTCGGCGGCGTCGGCGGCGGACGCGGGGTCGATCGCCATGCTCCTCGACTCGTTCCTGGCCACGCTTTGGGTCACGGGCCTCCAGGTGGTGCTCTTCGGCCTGCTGCCGTTCCGGTTCCTCTACGGCGAGAAGGTGCTGCGCTGGAGCCGGACGGGGTGGCTGGCCCTCTACGGCACGGCGACCTTCCTCTTCGTCCAGACCCTCTTCCACCCCCAGGCCTCGCAGTGGGCCGGCCTGTCCGAGCACGCCGTCCGGGTCCTGGGCGCCTCCGGCGTGCTGCTCTTCCTGGTCGCGGTCGGCTTCTGGCTGTGGGTCGGCCGTGCGCTGGCGCCGACGTCGCCCGACGAACCAGCCGAGGTCCTCTCCGCCACCGGCTGACCGGCCCCCGGGGCGGATGCCCGTTCACCGGACGCACAGAGGGCGGCGGGCCTCGCCCTGCCGCCGCCCTGCCTCGTCCTCGTCTCGGTCCTCGTGGTCCGGGCCGACCGGCCCGGTTCGAAGACGACACCTCGTGGAGCTGGAGGGAATCGAACCCTCGTCCGTCGGACGGTGACCGTCCGCGCTACGACCATTCCCGATCAGTGGCTCAGCGGTTGCCACCCCGTCGGGTCGGGTGGGCCCGGAGGCCCGCCGCCCGGACTTTCCCGGGTGTCAGCGGTCTTTCCCGCCGTCAGCTGGTCTCTCCCTGCCGTCCTCCACCGCTTCTGTTGCCAGGCTGCGGTGGACAGGCCCCGCGTGCCATTGCTGGTCGCGATTTCTCTCGTATCACCTGGTCCGAGAACTAGGCGGCGAGAGCAACACGCTGGTTGGCGGTTGTTTGGTTGCCCCGTTTTAGGAGTCTGAGCAACTCCGGTCGCACGTACGGCTGCCGGACCCGACGTCGAAACCGATCAGCCCCTTGCCGGCCCGAGGCTACCGGGTCTCGCCGTCACTCGTCCTGCTTGAGCGCGGTGTCGACCGCGGCCCCGGACGCGACGACCAGGGCGCGCAGCGGTCCGTCCAGGCCGGCCTCGACCGAGACCAGCCACGAGTCGGCCGTGGTGAAGCCCTCCCGGAGCAGGCCCCGCCACTGCTTCGTGATGCGGCCCACCTCGTGGTCCCGGGTGTCGACGACCGCGAAGTCCCACTGGCGCCAGTTCTCGCCCCGGATCTCGCCGAGCTCCTCGCCGCCCGGCCCGACCAGGCCGAAGCGGATCTTGCCGATCACGTTGCGCTGCACGATCGAGCCCACCGCCGCCCCGGCGCCGTCCGCCACCTCGACCTTCGACTTCATCAGCTTGGCCGGGCGCACGAGCACCAGCGCCACCGTGCCGTCGGCCTCCCGCACCTCGAGGCGGTGGGTGAGGAACTGGTCGATGCGCCCGAGGAGCCGCACCGCCTTGCGCAGGGTGGTCTGGCCCACCTGCTCCACGGTCCCGACCGTGGTGCCGTCGGCGTCGAGCAGGTCGTACTGGTTGGTGAGCTCGATGAGCTTGGTGCGCTGGCGGACGACGAGCAGGTCGTGATCGAGCAGGGACACGGGACCTCCGGTGGGTGGCGAAGCGGGTCGAGGGTCGGGCCGGGCGCTCAGTCCGCCCGGCGGGCCCGGGCCAGCGACCGGTCGGTGTCCCGCGCCGCGTCGCGGGCTGCGATCACGGCCCGCTTGTCGAAGCTGCGCCGGCCCCGCCCGACGCCGAGCTCGAGCTTGGCCCGACCCTCCTTGAAGTAGAGCGACAGGGGCACGAGGGCCAGCCGCTCGCGCTCGAGGCGGAGCCGGAGCCGCTCGATCTCGTCCTTGCGCAGCAGGAGCTTGCGGTCGCGGTCGGGGTTGTGGCCGTCGGCCCCGAAGGCGTGGCTGTAGGGAGCGACGTGGAGGCCGATCAGCCAGGCCTCGCCCTGGATGATGCGGGCGTGGGCCTCGGTGAGCTGCACCTTCGACTCCCGCAGGGACTTCACCTCGCTGCCCCGCAGCACCAGGCCGCACTCGACCGTGTCGAGGATCTCGTAGTCCCTCCTGGCCTGGCGGTTGGTGGCGACGGGGCGCGACGCGGCCCTCGCCGCCTTGTCGCCCTTCACGGTCGAGGTCGCCACGGGGCCCGACGGTACTGTCGGCGGGTGCTGGCGCTGTCCCGGGAGCTGTGGCTGGCCGTGGTCGCCCACGCCCTCGACGGCTTCCCCGACGAGGCCTGCGGCCTCCTGGCTGGCCCGGCCGGCAGCGGCACGGTCACCGAGTTCGTGCCCTGCCGCAACGCCGACGGGTCGAGCCGGACGTTCTCGCTCGGGCCCGACGCCTGGGCCGCCATCGACGAGCTCGACGGCCGGGGCCTCGCCGTCGACGCCGTGGTGCACTCCCACACCCACACCGAGGCCTATCCCTCGCCGACCGACGTGGCCCAGGCCGCCAACCCCTTCATCGCCGGCTGGCGCTGGGTGCTGGTCTCCCTGAAGCATCCCGAGCCCGTCGTGCGGTCGTACCGGATCGACGGCGAGGCCGTCGTCGAGGAGCCCGTCGAGGTGGTCGGTCCGTGACCCGGCGGTAGCATCCCGACCAGATCAGTCAGGTTTCACGCCGGGCCGCCGTCGGGACGCCCGCGCCCCGCCCGTCCCGCCCGTCCCTGCCCGTCACCCACGCACGCCAGCACCCACGCCGCCACCCACGCCGCCACCACCCATGCACGCCACCACCGCCCGCCGCCGCCGGCCCGGGCCAGCACCCAGGAGGGTCCGTTGTCCGTCACCGTCCGTCTCCCCACCGTCATGCGCAGCAACGCCGGCGGCCAGACCGAGGTGTCCGCCGAGGGCGCCACGATCGGCGAGGTGGTCGACGACCTGATCCGCCAGTTCCCGGGCACGGCCACCCACCTCCGGGCGCCCGACGGCGGGGTGCACAAGTTCGTGAACCTCTACCTCAACGACGAGGACGTCCGCTACCTCCAGAAGCTCGACACCCCGGTGGGCGATGGCGACAAGATCTCGATCCTCCCGGCCGTGGCGGGCGGCGCGTAGTGCCGGTCGTCGGGTCGGTGCTCGACCTCATCGGCAACACGCCGATGGTCGACATCTCGACCCTCAGCCCGAACCCCGACGTCCGCATCGTCGCCAAGCTCGAGCAGGCCAACCCGGGCGGCTCGGTCAAGGACCGGGCCGCCCTCTCGATGATCCTCGACGCCGAGGCCGCCGGGCGGCTACGCCCCGGCCAGACCATCCTCGAGTCGTCGTCGGGCAACACCGGGATCGCCCTCGCCATGATCGCCAAGATGCGGGGCTACCCGTTCAAGGTCGTGCTCCCGCAGAACGTGTCGATCGAGCGGCGCCAGGCCCTCGAGGTGTGGGGCACGGAGATCATCGACTCGCCCGGGAGCGAGGGGTCGAACGGCGCCATGCGCCGGGCCAAGGACATGGCGGCGGCCAACCCCGACTGGTTCTTCCCGTACCAGTACGGGAACCCGGCCAATCCGAAGGCCCACTACGAGGGCACGGGGCCGGAGATCTGGCGGGACTGCCCCGAGGTCACCCACTTCGTCGCCGGCCTCGGCACGGCCGGCACGCTGATGGGCACCGGCCGCTACCTCCGGGAGCGGAACCCGGACGTGCAGATCTGGGCCATCGAGCCCCCGGCCGGCGAGCTGGTCGACGGCCTGAAGAACATCGACGAGGGCTTCGTGCCCGAGGTGTTCGAGGACAACGACGGCTACGAGCTGCTCGACCGCCGCATCATCGTCCGGCCCCGGGAGTCGATCGAGTGGCTGCGGCGGATGACGGAGGTGGGCCTGTTCGTCGGCATCTCCTCGGGGGCGATCATGGCCGGCGCGGCCAAGTGCGCGGGCGAGATCGACCGGGGCGTCGTGGTCACGATGGTCACCGACGGCGGCTGGAAGTACCTCTCGACCGGCGCCTGGACGCTGCCCATCGACGAGGTCGTCGAGCGGGCCACGCGCATCATCTACTTCTGAGGCACTCCTGAGGATCCCCGCCCGACGCCCGGATCCTCCCTGGCGCGCCCGTCGCTGTCACAGGGCGTCTCTAGGGTGCCGGCCATGACGGCGGTGCGGGCAGCGGGCCTCGAGCGCTCCTTCGGCGAGCTGAAGGCGGTCGACGGGCTCGACCTCGAGGTGCAGGACGGCGAGATCTACGGGTTCCTGGGGCCGAACGGCGCCGGCAAGTCGACGTTGGTGAAGGTGCTCTGCACCCTGCTCGCCCCCACCGGCGGCCGGGCCGAGGTCGCCGGCTTCGACGTCGACCGCCAGCCCGACCAGGTCCGGCTCCGCATCGGGGTGGCCCTGCAGGAAGCCGCCCTCGACGACATCCAGACCGGCCGGGAGCTGCTCACCCTCCAGGCCCGGCTCTACGGGCTCCGGGGCCGCGACGTCGCCCGGCGGGTCGGGGAGGTGATCGAGCTGGTCGACCTCGGCGAGGCCATCGACCGACGCATCAAGACCTATTCGGGCGGCATGCGCCGCCGCATCGACCTCGGCGCGGCCCTCGTGCACAACCCGGAGGTCCTCTTCCTCGACGAGCCCACCACCGGGCTCGACCCCGCCAACCGCACGGTGCTGTGGGAGGAGGTGCGGCGCCTCAACCGCGAGCTCGGCATGACGATCTTCCTCACGACCCAGTACCTGGAGGAGGCCGACGCACTGGCCGAGCGGGTCGGCATCTTCGACCGGGGCCACCTCGTCGCCGAGGGTCCCCCCGACGACCTCAAGCGGCGCATCGGCTCCGACCTGGTCGTCGTGCAGGTCGGCCACGACGACGCCGGCCGGGCCGCCGAGGTGCTCTCGCCGCTGTCCGGCGTCGACGGCGTCGACGTGCACGGCGGCGAGGTGACGGTGCGGACGGCCGACGGCTCGGCGGTGGTGAGCCGGGTGGCCGTCGCCCTCAGCGACGCCGGCATCGCCGTGCACACGCTCACGTTGCGCACGCCGTCGCTCGACGACGTGTTCCTCGCCCTCACGGGGGGCCGGATGGAGGAGGCAGCCGAATGACCACGACCACGGCGGGCCCGACGGCGGCGCCGTCCACCGCTCCCGAGGTCCGGGCCCGGCCGGCCGGCTTCGTCGCCGACCTCGTCACCGTGGCCGGGCGGGCCCTGCGCCAGATCCCACGCGAGCCGGAGGCCGTCGTCCCGGCCATCGTCGTCCCGCTCTTCTTCTTCTTCGTGAACCTCGGCGCGCTGGAGCGGTTCACCGAGGGCGCGGGCGTGGTCAGCGACTTCAAGGCCTTCCAGCTGCCGGTCGCCATCGTCTTCGCCGTCACGGGGATCTCCCGGGCGTCGACGCTGGTGATCGACGTCCAGGGCGGCTACTTCGACCGGCTGCTCGTCACCCCGGTGAAGCGGCGGGCCCTGCTCCTCGGCCTGATGGTGTCCGACTTCGCCCTGGTGCTGGCGCTGTCGATCCCGGTCGTGGTGCTCGGCCTCCTGCTGGGCGTGCGCTTCGAGACCGGTCCGCTCGGCATCCTCGTCTTCCTGCTGCTCTCGGCGGCCTGGGGCGTGGCCTTCACCGGCTTCCCCTATGCCATCGCGCTGAAGACCGGGAACCCGGGAGCGGTCGCGGCCAGCTTCATCCTGTTCTTCCCCTTCGCCTTCCTGACGTCGTCCTTCGTCCCCGCCTCGGCCATGACCGGCTGGATGAAGACGGTGTCCGTCTACAACCCGGTCACGTACCTGCTCGACGCCCTCCGATCGATCACCACCGAGGGCTGGGTGGCCGACGACCTGGTGAAGGCGCTGGTCGCGGTGGGTGCCGTGGCCCTGGTCAGCCAGACGCTCGGGTTCCTCGCCCTGCGGGGGCGGGTGAAGCGGAGCTGACCCCGGCACCGCTCGACCGCCGGGTCGGCGGTCTACCCTCCGGCCGGTGGCAGCGGGCCGGGTGGTGGTGGTCGGGGCCTCCCTGGCGGGGATCCGCACGGTCCAGTCCCTGCGGGCCAAGGGCTTCCAGGGGGCCATCAGCCTGGTGGGCGACGAACTCCACGGTCCCTACGACCGCCCCCCGCTGTCGAAGCAGTTCCTGGCCGGGGAGTGGGACGTCGACCGCCTCCCCCTGGCGACCGACGCCATGCTCGACGGGTTCGACCTCGACCTCCGGCTGGGTCGGCGGGCGGTGGGCCTCGACCCCACCACCCGGCGGGTGACGCTCGACGACGGCGAGGAGCTCGGCTTCGACGACCTGGTGGTCGCCACCGGCTCCGACCCCAGGCGGCTCCCGGGCACGCCCGACCTGGCCGGCATCCACCTGCTGCGCACGCTCGACGACGCCCGGGCCCTCCGGGCCGCCTTCGCCGAGGGCCCCCGGGTGGTGGTGGTCGGCGCCGGCTTCATCGGGGCCGAGGTGGCGGCCACGGCCCGGGCCGGGGGCCTCGAGGTCACCGTGCTCGAGGCCCTGCCGGTGCCGCTCAGCCGGGGCCTCGGACCCGAGCTCGGCCCGGCCGTGGCCGGGCTGCACGGCGACCACGGCGTGACCCTGCGAGTGGGCGCCACCGTCGCCGAGGTGGCCGGCTCGACGCGGGTCGAGCGGGTCGTGCTCGAGGACGGCACCGCCATCGACGCCGACCTGGTGGTCGTCGGCATCGGCACCGTGCCCGGCACCGGCTGGCTGGAGGGCGCCGGCCTCACGCTCCGCGACGGCCTGGTCTGCGACGAGGCCTGCCGGGCCGTCGGCGTCCCGCACGTGTGGGCGGCCGGCGACGTCGCCCGGTGGCCGAACCGGCTGTTCGGCGAGGAGATGCGCCTCGAGCACTGGGACAACGCGGCCAGCCAGGGGTCGGCCGTCGGCGCCGCCATCGCCACGGGCGAGGTGGCGCCCTTCGCCCCCGTGCCCTTCGTCTGGTCCGAGCAGTACGACGCCATGATCCAGATCCTCGGCCGGCCCCACGGCGACGACCGGGTGCACCTCGCCCTGGGCTCGATCGACGCCCGGGCCTTCGTCGCCCTCCTCGAGCGCGACGGCCTGCTCTCGGCCGTGGTCGGCATGAACGAGAGCCGCCGGACCATGCGGTTCAAGGCGGTGCTGCGGGGCCGGCCACCCATCGAGGAGGCCCTCGCCGTGGCCGCCGGCCTGGCGTGACGCCGCCCCCCGGAGGCGACGTCGAAGCCGGCCCGGGCAGCCCGCCGTCCGCTCGCCCGGCCTCCACGCTCGACCGGCCCATCGGCATGTTCGACAGCGGCTTCGGCGGGCTCACCGTGGCCCGGGCGGTGATCGACCTGCTCCCGGCCGAGGACCTCGTCTACCTCGGCGACACGGGCCGCTACCCCTACGGCCCCCGCCCCCTCGGCGAGGTCCGTGGCTTCGCCCGCCAGATCGCCCGCCACCTGGTAGACGCCTACGACGTGAAGCTGCTGGTGGTGGCGTGCAACACGGCTGCGGCGGCGGCGCTGGGCCCGCTCCAGGACGAGCTGGCCGTGCCCGTCGTCGGGGTGATCGAGCCGGGCGTCCGGGCCGTGGCCCGGGCCACCCGCACCGGCCGGGTGGGTGTGATCGGCACCGTCGGCACGATCGGCTCGGGGGCCTACCAGCGGGCCGCGGCCCGGCTGGCGGCGGGCGTCGAGCTCACCTGCGCGGCCTGCCCGGGCTTCGTCGAGTTCGTCGAGCGGGGCGAGACGGGGGGCGACCAGGTGCGGGTCCTGGCCGAGCGGCTCCTCGCCCCCGTGGTCGGCGCCGGCGTCGACACCCTGCTGCTCGGCTGCACCCACTACCCGTTCCTCGCCCGTACGATCGGCGACGTGATGGGCCGGGACGTGGTGCTCGTGTCCTCGGCCGACGAGACCGCCTTCGAGGTCCACCACCTGCTCCGGCACCTCGGGTTGGACCGCCCGGCGGGCGGGCCGGCCGGGCAGCACCGCTTCCTGTCGTCCGGCGAGGTCGGCTGGTTCCGCCAGCTCGGCCGGCGGCTCCTCGGGCCAGAGCTGGCCGACGTGGGAGCGGTCCGGTGGAGCTGACCGTCCTCGGCTGCACGGGCTCGTATCCCGGTCCCGGCGACGTCTGCAGCGGCTACCTCGTCACCGGGGCCGGGGTCCGGCTCTGGCTCGACTGCGGGCCGGGCACCCTGGCCCGCCTCCAGACCCAGGTCGACCTCGACGCCCTCGACGGCGTCGTCGTCACCCACTCCCACCCCGACCACTGGACCGACCTGGCCGCCTGGCACATCGCGGTGCGCTACCTCCGCAAGCGGACGGGCGTGCCCGTGTTCTCCCCGGCCCGGGTGCGCGACCTCGTCGCCGAGATCAACGGCGGGCTCGGGGCCGAGACCGACTGGCACGTGGTCGCCAGCGGCGACCGCGTCGCCGTCGGGGACATGGGCATCTCGTTCTCGCGGACCGACCACGGCCCCGAGACCCTGGCCGTCCGGTTCGACGAGGCCGGCGGCGGCTCCCTCGCCTACTCCGCCGACACCGGCCCCGACTGGTCGTTCGAACGGCTCGGCGGGGGGATCGACCTCGCGCTGTGCGAGGCATCGCTCACCCCCTCCCAGGAGCGGACGGTGCAGCACCTGAGCGCCCGCCAGGCCGGCGCCCTGGCCCGCCGGGCCGGCGTCGGCCGACTCGTCGTCACCCACTTCCCGCCCGGGATCGACCCGCACCGCCAGCAAGCCGACGCCGCCGAGGCGTTCGGTGCGCCGGTGGGGATGGCCGCCCCGGGCGCAACCTTCGAGGTCTGATGGCAACCACCCCGTCCCCGACCGCCCCGACCGCCCCGGCTCGCGGGCCCGGCGTCCGACCCGACGGCCGCACCGCCGACGAGCTGCGCCTCGTCACCTTCGAGCGGGACTTCACCGAGCTGGCGGCCGGCTCCGTGCTCGTGTCGTTCGGGCGGACCCGGGTCCTGTGCACCGCCTCCGTCGACGACGACGTGCCCCGCTGGTTGCGGGGCACCAAGCGGGGCTGGGTCACCGCCGAGTACTCGATGCTCCCCGGCTCGTCCCCCGAGCGGGTCGACCGGGAGGCGGCCAAGGGCAAGCAGTCCGGCCGCACCCAGGAGATCCAGCGGCTCATCGGGCGGGCCCTGCGCTCCGTCACCGACCTCACGGCCATGCCGGAGATGCAGGTCATCGTGGACTGCGACGTGCTGCAGGCCGACGGCGGCACCCGGACGGCGGCCATCTGCGGCGGGTACCTGGCCCTCCACGACGCGCTGACCCGCATGGTCGGCGCCGGCCGGCTGGCCCGCCACCCGCTGCTCGACGAGTGCGCGGCGGTGTCGGTCGGCGTGGTCGACGGGGTGCCCGTCCTCGACCTGCCCTACGTCGAGGACTCCCGGGCCGAGACGGACATGAACGTCGTGATGACCGGCCGGGGCGGCTTCGTCGAGGTGCAGGGCACCGCCGAGGGGGCGCCGTTCAGCCGGGCCGAGCTCGACGCCCTCCTCGGGCTGGCCGAGCACGGCATCTCCCAGCTCGTCGCCCTCCAGCGGGAGCTGCTGGCCGAGCCCCCCGCCCCCCGTTGAGGGATCCCCGGCGATGAGGCTGGTCCTGGCCACCGGCAACGCCGGCAAGGCGGCCGAGATCGCGGTGCTGCTCGGCGGAGTCCCGGGTCTCGAGCTCCTGCCCCGGCCCGGTGGGGTGCCGGAGCCGGTCGAGGACGGCGACACCCTGCTCGACAACGCCCGCATCAAGGCGCGCGCCCTCCTGGCCGCCACCGGCGAGGCGGCCGTGGCCGACGACACCGGGCTCGAGGTCGACGGGCTGGACGGGGCGCCGGGCGTGCAGACGGCCCGCTACGCCGGCGAGGACGCCACCTACGACGACAACATCGCCAAGCTGCTCCGGGAGCTGGGTGACGCCGACGACCGGCGGGCGATGTGGCGGACGGTCGCCCTGGTGGCCTGGCCCGACGGCAGCGAGACCTGGACCGAAGGGACCTGCACCGGCGAGATCACCCGGGCGCGCCGGGGCGGTGCCGGCTTCGGCTACGACCCGATCTTCGTGGCCGACGGGGGCGACGGGCGCACCTTCGCCGAGCTGTCGGTGGCCGAGAAGAACGCCGTCTCGCACCGGGGGCGGGCCTTCCGGGCGCTGGCGACGATCCTCGGGTCGACCGGCCCTCGGTAGCGACCGGCCCTCGGTGGCGACCGGCCCTCGGTAGCGTCGGGCCCGTGACCTGGCGCCTTGACGGCTTCGAGCGCTCGCTCACCGCCGCCTCCCGGGCCACGGTCACCGCCTACGTGAGCGACCTCACGGCCTTCGTCGAGTGGGCCGGGCGGGCCTCCGTCGACGGGCCCGGGCAGGTCGACCGCCGCGTCCTGCGCCGCTACCTGGCCTACCTGGGCACCCGCCGCTACGCCCGCCGCACGATCGCCCGGAAGGCCTCGACCCTCCGCCGGTACTTCGGGTGGCTCGTGCGCGCCGGCCATCTCGCCGCCGATCCCTCCGCCGGCCTCTCGGCACCGTCGGGTGAGGGTCGGCTGCCGCGGGTGCTGAAGGACGGCGAGCTCGAGGTCCTGCTCGACGCGCCGCCGGCCGCGGTGACCGAGGGATCGGAGGCCGTCCGCCACCGCGACGACGCCGTCCTCGAGCTGCTCTACGGCTCCGGACTCCGCGTGGCCGAGCTCTGCGGCCTCGACTGGGACGACCTCGACCTCGCCCGCGCCACCGCCACCGTGTGGGGCAAGGGCGCCAAGCAGCGTCAGCTGCCCGTCACCCCGCCCGCGGTGGACGCCCTCACCCGGTGGCGCGGCCTCCGGGACGAGCTGGTCACGGAGGGGTCGCCGGCCGGGGCGGTGTTCCTCAACGCCCGGGGCGGGCGCCTCGGGCCCCGGGACGTGCGCCGCCTCCTCGACCGCCGATCGTCGACGCCGACGCATCCCCACGCCCTCCGCCACACCTTCGCCACCCACCTCCTCGACGGGGGTGCCGACCTCCGCGTCGTGCAGGAGCTCCTGGGCCACACCGATCTGGCGACGACCCAGCACTACACTCATGTGAGCAAGGAGCGCTTGCGGTCCGTCTACCAGGCGGCCCACCCACGAGCGCGCCACGCCGACCCCGAGTCGCCGGAGATGACAAGGCGCTGATGGAACTCGACGATCCCGGCGAACTGCAGGCGCTCTGGCGCTCCTTCAAGGCCGGTGGCGATCCCGCGCAGCGGGACGCGCTGATCATCCACTACTCGCCGCTCGTCAAGTACGTCGCCGGCCGGGTGGCGGTCGGTCTGCCGCAGAGCGTCGAGCAGGCCGACCTCGTCAGCTACGGCATCTTCGGCCTGATCGACGCCATCGAGAAGTTCGACCTCGAGCGGGGCTTCAAGTTCGAGACCTACGCCATCCCCCGCATCAAGGGGGCCATCATCGACGAGCTGCGGTCGATCGACTGGGTGCCCCGGTCGGTGCGCTCGAAGGCCCGGTCGCTGGAGCGGGCCTACGCCAAGCTCGAGGCCGAGCACCACCGCTCGCCCAGCGACACCGAGCTCGCCGAGGAGCTGGACTGGACCGACGCCCAGCTCCAGCAGACGCTCGGCCAGATCTCGTTCATCGGCGTGGTCGCCCTCGACGAGATGCTCTCGGGGGGCGGCGGCGACCGGGCCGACGCCGTGACCCTCGGCGACACCGTGGCCGACGCCCGCCCCGGGCCGGTGGCGACCTTCGAGGTCGAGGAGATGCGTCAGCTCCTCGCCAAGGCCATCAACGACATGCCCGAGCGGGAGAAGATCATCCTCACGCTCTACTACTACGAGGGTCTCACCCTGGCCGAGATCGGCGAGGTGCTGGGCGTCACCGAGAGCCGGGTGTGCCAGATCCACACCAAGTCGGTGATCCACCTCCGGGCCAAGCTCGCGGCCAGCGAGCGGGAGCCGGCCTGACCCACCGGTAGGGTCGGCGCTGCCGTCCGAGCCGCTTCCCCGCGAGGTCCTCCGTCGAGGGGTGCGCGGTGCGGATGCAGCTGCGGGTGGTGCTGGTGGTCGTCGTGGTGGTGCTCCAGCTGGGCCGCGGCGCGGCACCGGCCGGGGGAGCGGAGGGCCCCGAGCCGGTCCGCTACACGGCCCCGGTGCCGGGACCGGTGGTCGACCCGTGGCGGGGGCCGGCCACGCCCTTCGGCTCGGGGAACCGGGGCGTCGACCTGGCGGCCGATCCGGGCGACGCGGTCCGGGCTGCCGCCGACGGCGAGGTCGTGTTCGCCGGCGCCGTCGGCGGGAGCCACCACGTCGTCCTGCTGCACCCGGACGGCCTGCGGACGACCTACGCCTTCCTGGCCGCCACGGCTGTCCGGCGGGGCGATGCCGTCACCGGGGGCCAGGCGGTCGGCACCGCGGCCGGGCCCGTGCACTTCGGCGTCCGGGCCGGGACCCGCTACCTCGATCCGTCGGCGCTGCTGGCCGGGCCACCCCGGGTCCACCTCGTCCCGGCCGCCGACCGGCGGCCCGGCTCCGAGGCCGACGAGCGCCGGGGCCTCCTCGGGGTGATCGGCGGTGCCCTCCGGGTGGGCGCCGGGGCGGCCGACTGGCTGGCCGGCACCGTGGCCGACGGCGTCGAGTCCGGAGCCGACCTGGTGGTGTGGGCGGGTCGGGAGGGCTGGACGGAGCTCGCCGTCCGGCTCGAGGCGCTCATGAGCACGGCCCGGCTGGCCGCCGGCTACCTGCGCCAGCCGGTCGAGCTCCTGGCCGCCGTCCGGGCCATGGCCGCCTACCGGGCCGACCAGGCCGGCTGCACGCCCGCCGGCCGCCGGCCGCCCCGGCGCCCGGAGCGCCGCATCGCCGTGCTGGTGGCCGGGTTCGGATCGGACGGCGAGGGCGACGCCATCGCCGGGCTCGACACCGACGCGCTGGGCTACGCCGAGGGCGACGTCGCCCAGTTCTCCTACGCCGGCGGGCAGGTGGCCCGCGACCACCCCGTCGAGGGCGTGCCGGTCGGCCCCGGCTACCGCCCGGCCGACGCCGAGGCCGACTTCGACGAGTCGGCGGCCGAGCTGCGCCGGCTCCTGCGCGACATCGGGGCGGCCCACCCCGGCGTGCCGGTCGACGTCATCGCCCACAGCGCCGGCGGTCTGGTGGCCCGGGCCGCCCTCGCCGGCGGCGGTCGCGGCGACCCGGCCGTCCCGATGGTGGCCAACCTGGTCACCATCGGCACGCCCCACACCGGTGCCGACCTCGCCACCGCCTCGGCGTGGGTGTCGTCGTCGGGCCTGGGTGGCCTCGCCGTGGCCGGCATCGGGGCGGTGACCGGCGCCGACCCGTTCTCGCCGGCGGCCCATGCGATGGTCGAGGGCTCGCCCTTCCTCGTCGAGCTCGCCGATCGGCCGGTGCGGGCCGCCCGCTTCACGTCGATCGCCTCCGCCGGCGACCTCACCGTGACGGCGAACCACAGCGCCGTCGGCGATGCCGTTAACGTCCTCGTGCCGGGCCGGCCCGGGCCGGCCGTGCACGACCGGCTCCCGGGCTCGTCCCGGGTCCGGCGGGAGATCGACCTGGCCCTGGCCGGCCTCGGTCCGACCTGCCGGTCGCTCGTCGCCGACACCGCCCAGGTGGTCGCCGTGAGCACGGTCGAGGACCTCGTCGGGGGCGCCACGGGCGCGGCGGCGCTCTACGCCGACCGCTGGCTGTCGGCCACCGCCAGGCCCCGCCCCGACCGTGGCACCGGGGCTCCCGCCCGCCCGGCCGGGTGAGGCGACTCGACCCGCATCCGGAACGGGGATCGGGCGCGGCCTGGCGGGCAGAGGGCCGGCTCGCCGGTCGTGGGGCGGGGCCGCTAGCCTGCCCGGGCTCCCCGGCGACCGCCGCGGGGCCCCGCGGCAGCGGGACACGCAGACACGACCGGCGTCGACCCGCGGTCACCCCGCCTTCCGGTGGGGTGCGGCGCCCGGTTCCACAACCGTCGGGGAGGACACCATGGCGCCCGTCGTCACCATGAAGCAGCTGTTGGAGGCCGGCGTCCACTTCGGGCACCAGACCCGTCGCTGGAACCCGAAGATGAAGCGCTTCATCTACGGCGAGCGCAACGGCATCTACATCATCGACCTGCAGCAGACCCTGCAGCGGATCGAGAAGGCCTACACCTTCGTCCGCGACCTGGTCGCCGACGGCGGCGAGGTCCTCTTCATCGGGACCAAGAAGCAGGCCCAGGACCCCATCCGGGAAGCGGCCATCGGCTGCGGCATGCCCTACATCAACGAGCGCTGGCTCGGCGGCATGCTCACCAACTTCACCACCATCAGCGGCCGGGTGAAGAAGATGCAGGAGTTCCAGCGCATGCGGGCCGTCGGCGACTTCGACGCCATGCCGAAGAAGGAGGCGCTGCTGGTGTCGCGCGAGCTCGAGAAGCTCGAGCGCAACCTGGGCGGCATCCGGGACATGGGCCGGCTCCCCGACGCGGTGTTCATCATCGACACCAAGAAGGAGCACATCGGCGTCGTCGAGGCCAACAAGCTGAAGATCCCGGTGGTGGCCGTGGTCGACACCAACTGCGACCCGGACGTCATCGACTTCGTGATCCCGGGCAACGACGACGCCATCCGGGCCGGCACCCTCATGTGCCGCATCGTCAGCGATGCCGTGAAGGAGGGCCGCTACATCGCCGAGCGGCGGGGCACGGCCAAGCCGGTCGCGGTGTCGCTCACGCCGGAGGAGGAGGCCGAGCGGGCCCGCCAGCAGGCCGCCGCCCGCAACGCCGCCGCCACCGCCGCGGCCGAGCGCGAGGCCCGGATCGCCGCGGCCGCGGCGGCCGAGCCGGGGACCACCGCCGACGACGACGAGGCCGACGGTGGGCCCGCGCCCGCCACCGACGCCGCCGCCACCGACGCCGCCGCTGCCGCGCCGCCCGCCGACGAGGCGCCCGCCGAGGCCGAGGCCGCTCCGGATGCGCCCGCCGCCGAGGCCGCGCCCGCGGCCGGCGCCGACCCGGCCCCCGCCGAGGAGGCGGTCGCCGCCGCACCCGACACCGACGTCAACACCGAGCAGGAGTAGCCGTGGCCGACATCAACGCCGCCGACGTCAAGAAGCTCCGGGACGCCACGGGCGTGGGGATGATGGACGCCAAGCGGGCGCTGACCGAGAACGGGGGCGACTTCGACGCCGCCTCCAAGTGGCTGCTCGAGAACGGCCTGGCCAAGTCGGCCGAGCGGGCCGATCGGGAGAACAGCGAGGGCGCCGTGGCGCTCGGACGCTCGGGCCGGGCCGGCGCGCTCGTCGAGCTCAAGTCCGAGACCGACTTCGTGGCCAAGAGCCCCGATTTCGTCGCCCTGGCCCAGGCCATGGCCGACGCGGTGGCGGCCGACGGCCTCGACGCCGTCGGTGGCCTGAAGGCCCGGCTCGACGAGCTCAAGGTGTCGCTCAAGGAGAACATCGACGTCGGCAAGGTGCTCCGCATCGACCCGGCCGACGGCAACGGCTTCGACGCCTATCTCCACGTCCAGAACGGGCGTGGGGTCAACGGCGTCCTCGTCGAGGTGGCCGGGGGAGACGACGCCCTCGCTCACGAGGCCGCCCTCCACATCTCCTTCAGTCGCCCGTCGGTGCTGTCCCGCGACGACGTGTCGGCCGACGAGGTCGCCGAGCAGCGGGGGATCCTGGAGAACCAGACCCGTAACGAGGGCAAGCCCGAGCAGGCGCTCGAGAAGATCGTCGAGGGCAAGCTCGGCGGCTGGTTCAAGAGGGTCGGCTCCAAGGGCAACCCGGGCGGCGCGCTGCTCGAGCAGCCCTGGGTCCACGACGAGAAGCAGACCGTCGCCAAGGCCCTGGGGGCGGCGACGATCGTCGCCTTCGCCCAGGTCGAGATCGGTTAGGGGCACCGGCTTGACGGAGGCCCCCGCGCCCCGCTGGCGCCGCGTCGTCCTCAAGCTCTCGGGCGAGGCCTTCGCCGACGCGTCCGGCTACAGCATCGACGGCGACGTGGTCTTCCGGGTGGCCCGCGAGGTCGTCGAGGTCCGCCAGGAGCTCGACGTCGACGTGGCGGTGGTGGTCGGCGGCGGCAACATCTGGCGAGGCCTCACGGGCGCCGGGGCGGGGATGGACCCCGCCCAGGCCGACTACATGGGCATGCTCGCCACCGTCATCAACGCCCTGGCCCTCCAGGACGCCCTCGAGCGCCTCGAGCAGCCCACCCGGGTGCAGACCGCCCTCGCCATCTCCCAGGTGGCCGAGCCCTACATCCGGCGCCGGGCCATCCGCCACCTCGAGAAGGGGCGGGTCGTGATCCTGGCCGGCGGCACCGGCAACCCCTTCTTCACGACCGACACCACCGCCGCCCTCCGGGCCGCCGAGATCGACGCCCAGGCGGTCCTGAAGGGCACCCACGGTGGCGTCGACGGCGTGTACACCGCCGACCCCCGCCTCGATCCCACCGCCACCCGGCTCGACACGATCACCTACATGGACGTGCTCAACCGCGGCCTCCGGGTCATGGACTCGACCGCGATCACGTTCTGCATGGACAACGGGCTCCCCATCGTGGTCTTCGACCTCCTGGAGCCCGGCAACATCCGCCGTGTCCTGCTCGGGCAGGAGGGGATCGGTACCCTGGTCCGGTGACACGGCCCCGGGAGTCGTCATGAGCGAGATGACGGACCTCGTCCTCGCCGAGGCCGCCGACCGGATGCACAAGGCCGTCGAGCACGCCCAGGTCGAGTTCGCCGGCGTGCGCACCGGCCGGGCCAGCCCGGCCTTCGTCGAGAAGCTCCCCGTCGAGTACTACGGCAGCACCGTGCCCCTCCAGCAGCTGGCCGGGTTCAGCGTGCCGGAGGCCCGGTTGCTGGTGATCCAGCCCTACGACGCCGGTTCCGTGAAGGCCATCGAGAAGGCCATCCAGCACTCCGACCTGGGCCTCAACCCCAGCAACGACGGCAAGGTGATCCGCCTGGCCTTCCCGCCCCTCACGGCCGAGCGCCGCAAGGAGTACGTGCGGATGGTGAAGCAGATGGCCGAGGAGGGACGGGTGGCGGTCCGCAACCACCGCCGCAGCGCCCGCCACGAGCTCGAGAGCCTGGAGAAGGACGGCGAGATCTCCTCCGACGAGATCGACCGGGCGGAGAAGGAGCTCGACAAGCTCACCGCCGCGAACGTGGGGGCCATCGACACCGCCCTCGTGCACAAGGAGCGCGAGCTCCTTGGCGACTAGCCCGCCGATGCACGACCGGCACGCCATCGACGACGAGGGGAGCCCGACGTGAGCGACCGGTTCTGGGACGAGCCCCCGGACGACAAGCAGCCAGACGACAAGCAGCGGGACAAGACGGAGGGCGTCCGGATCATCGGCGCCGAGGAGGCCGCCGAGGCGATGGGTCGTGACGACGTGGCCCAGCGCCGGGGCGAGG
The DNA here is from genome assembly GCA_050249235.1 of Acidimicrobiia bacterium. Lineage (GTDB taxonomy): Bacteria > Actinomycetota > Acidimicrobiia > Acidimicrobiales > CADCSY01 > JAEKLB01. The sequence goes on from JBFWQW010000027.1 coordinate 18,749, forward strand.
GCGAGCCCCGCTTCGGCGACCGGCCGGCCACCCCACCGGAGGACGTTCGCCCGGCCATCCGGTTCCCGCTGCCGGCCGACGACACCGACCCGATCGCCCGGCCCCGGCCGATGGCGCCGCCGGCCATGCAGCACTGGGCCGACCCGCCGACCGGCGAGGTGCCCCGGTCACTGGCCGAACCCCCCGAGGAGCGCGAGGCCGAGAGCGCCGACGACCTCGAGGCATGGTCCGGCTTCGCCGCCGCCCCCCGGTGGCGCGACGCCGCCGCCGACTGGGAGGACGCCGACTTCGGCGTCGGCAGCCTGGGCCGGGGCGTGACGCCCTCGCCCCTGGCCTCGTCGACGACCGACGACGACGAGCTGTTCGCCACCTTCGCCCCGGACGACCCCGTGGCCCCACCGGCCCGCCGCTCGGCGGCGCCGCCCCGCCCCCGCCGGCGGGCGCCGACCGGCGCCGGGGGCGGGCGCGACCTGCCCTCGGCCGTCATCACCGGTGCCGGCCTGGCGGTCGTGGCCCTGACGCTGTTCAAGATCGGCAACCCGGCCCCGATGATCCTCGTCACCGGGCTGCTGGTCTTCTGCTCGGCCGAGTTCTTCGGCGCCCTCCAGCGGGGCGGCTACCAGCCGGCCACCCTGCTCGGGCTGGTCGCCACCGGCGGCATGGCCCTGGCGGCCTACTGGCGGGGGGAGGCGGCGGTCACCCTCGTGCTGGCCCTGTCCCTGGTGTTCACGCTGCTCTGGTACCTCCTCGGCGTCACCCGGGCCAACCCGCTGATGAACGCCGGCGTCACCGTCGTCGGCATCGGCATGGTCGGGCTCCTGGGCTCGTTCGCGGCGCTGATCCTGCGCCTGCCCGACGGCATCGGCCTGCTCATCGGCGTGCTGGTGGCCGTGGTGGCCAACGACATCGGGGCCTACCTCGTGGGCCAGCAGTGGGGCCGGGCGCCGGTGGCCCCGAACGTCAGCCCCGGCAAGACGGTCGAGGGCATCGTCGGCGGCGCGGTGGCGTCCGTCCTGTTCAGCTGGGTCGTGCTGGTGCTCTTCTTCGACCTCACGCCGTGGGGCACCGAGGAGGCCCTCCTGCTCGGGTTGGTCGTGGCCGTGGTCGCCCCCGTCGGCGACCTGTGCGAGTCGATGCTGAAGCGCGACCTCGGGGTGAAGGACATGGGCTCGGTGCTGCCCGGCCACGGCGGGATCTACGACCGCTTCGACTCGCTGCTGTTCGCCCTGCCGGCAGCGTTCTACCTCTTCCGCCTCCTCGACCTCGCCTAGTGCAAGACCTGTGGTGACCACGACCGTCGCGCTGGTCGGGTCGACGGGCTCCATCGGCACCCAGGCCCTCGACGTCGTCGCCGCCGAGGCGGGCCGGTACCGCGTCGTCGCCCTGGCCGCCTCGTCGTCGGTCGAGCTCCTCGCCGACCAGGCCCACCGGGTGCGGCCGGACGTCGTCGCCATCGCCGACCCGGCCCGGGCCGGCGAGCTGGCCCGGCTCGTGCCGGCCGGCACCGAGGTCGTGGCCGGCGAGGGCGCCCTGGCGGCGGTGAGCGTCCTCGCCGACGTGGTGGTGAACGGGGTGGTCGGCTTCGCCGGGCTCCCGGTGACGCTGGCCGCCCTCGGCGCCGGGAGGCGGCTGGCCCTGGCCAACAAGGAGTCGCTGATCGCCGGCGGCCCGGTGGTGCAGGCGGTGCGCTCGACGCCCGGCGCCGAGATCGTGCCGGTCGACTCCGAGCACTGCGCCCTGCACCAGTGCCTGCGGGCCGGCCGGCCCGGCGAGGTGGCCAGGCTCGTGCTCACCGCCAGCGGCGGGCCCTTCCGGGGCCGGACCCGGGAGCAGCTGGCCCACGTCGGCATCGACGACGCCCTGGCCCATCCCACCTGGGCGATGGGGCCGAAGATCACGGTGGACTCGTCGACGCTGATGAACAAGGGCCTCGAGGTGATCGAGGCCCACGAGCTGTTCGGCGTGCCCTACGACGACATCGACGTGGTGGTGCACCCCCAGTCCGTCGTGCACTCGATGGTCACCTTCACCGACGGCGCCACCGTGGCCCAGCTCTCGATGCCGGACATGCGCCTGCCCATCGCCTACGCCCTCGCCTGGCCGAGCCGCAGCGGCGTGGCCTTCGGGGCCGTCGACTGGGCGACCGTGGGCCGGCTCGACTTCGAGCCGCCGGACCGGCGGGCCTTCCCGTGCCTCGACCTGGCCTACGAGGCCGGCCGGGCGGGGGGCTCGGCCCCGGCCTGGCTCAACGCCGCCAACGAGGTGGCGGTGGCCGCCTTCCTCGAGGGCCGGCTGGGCTGGCTCGGCATCGGTGACGTGTTGAAGGCCGCGCTCGACCTGCATGATGGGACGGTGCTCGACAGCGCCGAGGCCGTGATCGCCACCGACCGCCTAGCCCGTGAGGTCACCCGGGATCTCGTCGCCACCCGGTCGGCGGCCTGATGGACCTCGACCGGGCCGACCCGGCGGCGGCCACCGACCTTCATCCCGCCCCGGGCGCACCGGGCGACCCGGCCCCGAGCTCGCCCGATTGGCTCGGGCTGGTCGGGCTGGCCGGGCTCATCGCCCTGCTGGGCGTCTGGTTCTCGTGGTGGGCGGTGCTGATCGTCGTCGCCCTGATCGTGACGATCTTCCTCCACGAGCTGGGCCACTACCTGACCGCCAGGTCGGCGGGCATGAAGGTCACCGAGTTCTTCCTCGGGTTCGGGCCCCGCATCTGGTCGTTCAAGCGGGGCGAGACCGAGTACGGCATCAAGGCCATCCCCGCCGGGGCCTACGTGAAGATCATCGGCATGAGCAACCTCGAGGAGGTCGATCCGGCCGACGAGGAGCGCACCTACCGGTCGAAGCGCTACTGGCGCCGGTTCTCGGTGGCGGTGGCCGGGTCGACCGTGCACTTCATCCTGGCCCTGCTCCTGATCTTCACGGTCTTCGTCGGCTTCGGCGTCGAGGACGGCGACGCCAGCAACTGGACCGTCGTCGTGCAGCCGGACAGCCCGGCGGCCGCAGCCGGGCTCCGCGACGGCGACCGGCTGGTCAGCGTCGACGGCCGGGCGGTCACCTCGTTCGACGAGACCTCGGCCGGCCTGCGGGCCCGACCGGGCGAGACGGTCGAGGTCCTCGTCGAGCGGGACGGCGACGTGCGGACGCTCACGGTCACCCTGGACGACGTCCACCCGCAGACGGGCGCCCGGGCCGGCTACCTCGGCGTCGGCCCCGTCTTCCCACGCAACCGGCTGAACCCGATCGAGGGCGTGGGGCGGGCCGTGAGCGAGACCCGCAGCGCGGCCTGGCTGTCGATCACCGGCATCGGCCGGCTCTTCTCACCGGACGGCCTCGAGCGCTACGTCGACAACGTCCAGGGCGACGTGGCGCCCCGGGCCGACGGATTGCCCGACGAGGGCCGGCCGACCTCGCTGGTCGGCATCGTGAACGTGGGGACGCAGGCCGCCGAGGCCGGCGTGGTGAACGTGTTCTCCCTGCTGTTCATCGTGAACGTGTTCATCGGGGTGTTCAACCTGGCGCCGCTGCTCCCGTTCGACGGTGGCCACGTGGTGATCGCGACCTACGAGCAGATCCGCACCTTGATCGCCCGTCGCCAGTACCGGGCCGACGTGGCCAAGCTCATGCCGCTCACGTACGTGGTGGTGGCCGTGCTGGCGATGATCTTCGTGTCGTCCGTCTGGCTCGACGTGGCCGACCCGCCGTCGATCCGTTGATCACCCGGCGCGCCACCCGCCAGGTCGTCCTGCGCCACCCGACCAACCCGGTGGCGGTCGGTGGGGGTGCCCCCGTCTCGGTCCAGTCGATGACCACGACGAAGACGGGGGACCACGAGGCGACGCTGCAGCAGATCTACGCCCTGTACGGCGCCGGGGCCGACATCGTGCGCTGCACCTGCAACGACGAGGCCGCCGCCGAGGGCCTGGCCCGCATCGTCCCCCGCTCGCCGGTGCCGATCGTCGCCGACATCCACTTCCAGCACCGCCTGGCGCTGGCCGCCCTGGAGGCCGGCGTCCACTGCCTGCGCCTCAACCCGGGCAACATCCGCAAGCCGGAGCACATCAAGCTCGTGGCCCGGGAGGCGAAGGACCGGGGTGTGCCCATCCGGATCGGCGTCAACGCCGGATCGCTCGACCCCGACATCGAGGCCCTGCACGGCATCACGCCGGAGGCCCTGGTCGCGTCGGCCGAGCGGGAGCTGGCCCACTTCGCCGAGGTCGGCTTCGACGACGTGAAGATCTCCGTCAAGGCGTCGAACGTGGTGCTGATGGTGGAGGCCTACCGCCAGCTGGCCGATCGGGTCGACCACCCCCTGCACCTGGGGGTCACCGAGGCCGGGCCGCCGCCGGCCGGGGTGCTGAAGGGGACGGCCGGCATCGGGGCCCTCCTGCTCGAGGGCATCGGCGACACTATCCGCTACAGCCTCACCGCCGACCCGGTGGAGGAGGCCAGGGCCGGGCGCCAGCTGCTCGAGGTCCTCGGGCTGCGGGAGCGCAAGGGCGTCGACCTCATCGCCTGCCCGTCGTGCGGCCGGGCCGAGATCGACGTCATCGAGGTGGCCGGGCGGGCCCAGGCCGCCTTCGCCGAGCGGGCGCTGCCCATCCAGGTGGCGGTCATGGGCTGCGTGGTGAACGGCCCGGGCGAGGCCCGCTCCGCCGACCTCGGCATCGCCGCCGGCCGGCAGCGGGGGCATCTCTTCATCCGCGGTCAGGTGGTGCGGGTCGTGCCCGAGGACGAGATGGTCGAGGCCCTGATCGAGGAGGCGACCAAGCTCGTCGCCGAGGGCGTCGACGCCCGCCTGGCCGCGGCCGACGCGGGCGCCGCCGCCGAGGCCGAGGCCGACCGCCTGGCCCTGCTCGACGACAAGGGCGACGACGCCAACGCCAGCGAGGCCCGCGTCGAGCTCATCCGGAAGCGGTCCGGGGAGGGCGCCTAGCCCGAACCTTCCGGGTTCAAGGACCCACGGACGTGATCCACGGATGTGTAGGCACCCCGAACCCAGAACGGGTTCGGGTCGGCACGCTCTAACGTGCCGTCGCCATGGCCGCCGTGCTCACCCCCCAGAGCCAGGACTTCCCCCGCTGGTACCAGGACGTCGTCAGCCGGGCCGAGCTGGCCGAGAACGGCCCGGCCCGGGGCACGATGGTCATCCGCCCCTACGGCATGGCCATCTGGGAGCGGATGCAGGCCGAGATCGACCGGCGCATCAAGGCGGCCGGCGCCAGGAACGCCTACTTCCCGCTGTTCATCCCCGAGTCGTACCTGCACCGGGAGGCCGAGCACGTCGAGGGCTTCAGCCCCGAGCTGGCCGTGGTCACCCACGCCGGCGGCAAGGAGCTCGAGGAGGCCCTCGTGGTGCGGCCCACCAGCGAGACCGTCTTCGGCGAGTACATGGCGAAGTGGGTCCAGAGCTACCGCGACCTGCCCCTCCTGCTGAACCAGTGGGCCAACGTGGTGCGCTGGGAGCTGCGGCCCCGCGTCTTCCTCCGCACGACGGAGTTCCTCTGGCAGGAGGGTCACACCGCCCACGCCACCGAGGCCGATGCCGCCGCCTACGCCAGGCGGATCCTCCACGACGTCTACGAGGACTTCATGGTCGGCGTGCTCGGCATCCCCCTGCTGCTCGGGCGCAAGACGGCCAAGGAGCGCTTCGCCGGCGCCACGAACACCATGACCCTCGAAGCCATGATGGGCGACGGCAAGGCGATCCAGATGGGGACCAGCCACGAGCTGGGTCAGAACTTCGCCCGGGTCTTCGACATGGCCTACCTCGACGCCGGCGGCGAGCGTCAGCTGTGCTGGACGACGTCGTGGGGGTCGACGACCCGCCTCGTCGGCGCCCTCGTCATGGCCCACGGCGACGATGCCGGCCTCCGCCTGCCCCCCACGCTGGCCCCGACCCAGGTCGTGGTGGTGCTCGTCCGGGACGAGGGCGGCGCCGGCGAGGTCGCGGCCCGGCTGGTGACCGAGCTGGTGGCCGGGGGCGTGCGCGCCGAGCTCGACGCCCGGGTCGACCAGAGCTTCGGCCGCCGGGCGGTGGACTGGGAGCTGAAGGGCGTGCCCGTCCGCATCGAGGTCGGCCCCCGCGACCTGGCCGACGGGCTGGTCACGCTCGTGCGCCGCGACCGGGGCGAGAAGGAGCCGGCCCCCGTCGACGGCGTGGTCGGCCGGGTGCCCGATCTCCTCGACCAGATCCAGGTCGGCCTCCTGTTGGAGGCCACCCGCCGACGGGAGGACCGCACCGCGGAGGTGGCCACCCTGGGCGAGGCCGTCGAGGCCGCCGGCGAGGGCTTCGCCCGCATCCCCTGGGCGGCAGTGGGGGACGAGGGCGAGGAGGTGCTGGCGCGCGACGCCGTCACGGTCCGCTGCCTGCAGCGCCCCGACGGCACCGTGCCCGATGCCGGCGACGAGCCCGACCTCGTCGCCATCGTGGCCCGCTCGTACTGACGGTCGCAGCACCGACACGCAGGGCGTCCGGCTGGGAGACGCATCCACCCCGAGCCGGCCGGGCCCCGGGGGCCCCGTCCCGGGCGCCGCTATACTTCCGGGGCCGTTCCGCTCGGAGAGCCGGGCGGCGTGAGCGTGGGCACGGGCCCACGCTTTCTTTTCGTCGGGCCTTGAGCGGTAGGAGAGGAGGAGCCGTGATCGCGAGCGAACGCATCGCCGAGCTGGTCGCCCCCGTCCTCTCCGAGGCCGGCCAGTCCCTCTACGACGTCGAGGTCGCCGGCTCCACCGTGCGGGTCCTGGTCGAGGGGGCCGGTCTCGGCGATCTCGAGCGGGTCAGCCCCTCGGTCTCGGCCGTGCTCGACGAGGCGATCCCCGACGACGAGCGCTGGTACCTCGAGGTGTCGAGCCCTGGCCTCGAGCGGCCGCTGCGCCGGCCCCGCCACTTCCTCGGCGCGGTTGGCTCGCTGGTGAAGGTCAAGACGAAGCGCAGCGCCGAGGGCGACCGGCGCATCGAGGGCGTGCTCGAGGAGGCCGACGACGAGGGCGTGGCCGTGGGCGGCCGCCGCCTGCGCTACGACGAGATCGAGCGGGCCCGCACGGTGTTCGAGTGGGGCGCGGTCCCCGGCGCGGACGAGCCGGGCCCGAGGCACCAGCCGCGCACGAAGTCCCCGAAGAGCCAGTCCCCGCGCCAGACGAAGAGGAGCACCACGTGAGCCCCGGCAACCCGGAGATCTTCGACGCCCTGCAGCTGCTGGCGGCCGACAAGGGCATCTCGGTCGACACCCTGCTGGAGGCGCTGGCGAACGCCCTCGTCTCGGCGTACAAGCGCATGCCGGGCGCGGCCGAGGAGGCCTACGTCACGATCGACGCCGAGTCGTTCGAGATCCGGGTCTACGGCCAGGAGCTCGACGAGGACGGCAACGTCACCCGGGAGTGGGACGACACGCCGGCCGACTTCGGGCGCATCGCCGCCCAGACGGCCAAGCAGGTCCTCATGCAGCGGGTGCGCGAGGCCGAGCGGGAGCTCAAGTACGAGGAGTACGCCGGCCGCGAGGGCGACATCGTCACCGGCATCATCCAGCAGACCGACAGCCGCTTCACCCTGCTCGACCTGGGCAAGGTCGAGGCGCTCCTGCCGCAGGCCGAGCAGGTGCCCTACGAGCGGCCCGAGCCGGGAACCCGCCTCAAGGCCTACATCGTCGAGGTCCGCCGCAACCCCCGCGGCCCCCAGATCGTCGTGAGCCGCACCCATCCCGGCCTCATCAAGCGGCTGTTCGAGCTGGAGGTGCCCGAGATCGCCGACGGCATCGTCGAGCTGAAGGCGGTGGCCCGGGAGCCCGGCCACCGCACGAAGATCGCGGTGTGGTCGAACGACGGCAACGTCGACCCCGTCGGCGCCTGCGTCGGGGCCCGCGGCGCCCGGGTCCGCATGGTCGTCAACGAGCTCCGCGGCGAGAAGATCGACATCGTCCCCTACACGGAGGACATCCAGGACTTCATCATGAAGGCCCTCTCGCCGGCCAAGGTCAAGGAGGTCCGCCTCGACGACATGACCGGCACGGCCGAGGTGATCGTGCCCGACTACCAGCTGTCGCTGGCCATCGGCAAGGAGGGCCAGAACGCCCGGCTCGCCGCCCGGCTCACCGGGTGGCGGGTCGACATCAAGAGCGAGACCCAGTTGGCCGAGGAAGAGGCCGGCTACGCCGGCGAGGAGTGGGCCGAGGGCGAGTGGGTCGAGGACCCCGAGTCCGGCGAGATGGTGTGGCGCCCGGCCGAGGGTGGCCCGGCCGTCACCGCCGAGGAGTGGTCGGCCGGCACCGGCGACGACGAGCCCGACGGTGGCCCCACCGGCGCCGACAGTCCCCCGGCGGGCAGGCCGGCCCCGGCCACCGCCGAGACCGACGGGCCTGCCACCGCCGAGGCGGACGGCGACGACGTGGTCGCCCCGCCGGCGGGAGCCGATGCCCCGGCCGGCACCCCGACGGAGGAGGTTCCCGGATAGCCCCGGTGCGCACGTGCGTCGGTTGCCGACGCCGGGGCGGGCCGGACGGGCTGGTGCGCCTGGTCCGGCTCCCCGACGGGTCGCTCGGCATCGGGCGGACGGCGCCGGGTCGGGGCGCCTGGCTGTGCCCCGACGTCGCCTGCTTCGATGCGGCCCGGAAGCGACGGGCCTTCGACCGGGCGCTGCGGGGAGCGGTTTCGGATGCGTCGGTCACGGCGGTCCGTGCGAGGATGGAAGAAGCAGTTCGAGAGGGAAGGGCGTAGTTCACACCTTGGCAGCCAAGATCCGGGTCTACGAGCTTGCTCGTGAGCTCGGCCTCACCAACAAAGAGACGCTCGATCTCTGCATCGGCCTCGGGATCCAGGCCCGCAGCCACTCGTCGAGCATCGAGGATGCGCAAGCCGACCGCGTCAGGCGGAAGGCCGACCGCGAGGGCCTCCGCCGCGACCGCCAGCCCGACGAGGACGGCGACGCCGGGACCGCCCCGGCCCCCGCCGCCACCGACGCGCCGCCGGCTGCACCGGGCGAGTCCCGGCCGAGCCGCGAGCCCGCCGCCGCTCCGCCCACCCCCGAACCGCTCGAGCCGCCGGCCCCGCCCGCGCCCGCGCCCCGGGTGATCACCAGCGGCAAGGCCAGCGAGCAGCCGGACCTCGAGCCCCGCCCGGAGCGGGCGCCGATCCGCTCGGCACCCCCGCCGCCCCGCCCGCCGGCCCCGCCGGCGCCGCCCTCGCCGCCGGTCGCGCCGCCGATGGCTCCCGCCGCCCGGGCCGTCCCCGACGCCCGTCCCGGCCCGCCCCCCGGCGCCACCCCGTCCGCCCCGCCCGCGGCCCCGCCGCCGGCGCCCTCGGCCGATCCCGTCGCGCCGGCCGCCAGCGCCGCGCCCCCCGCTCCGCCCGGCCGTCCGCCGGCGCCGCCCGCCAACGTGCTGCGGGCCCCCGGTGGCCGCCCGACGGCGCCGCCTCCCGGCGGGCCGCCCCGCTCCTCGACCGGCAAGCCCATCCCGCCGCCTCCCGGGCCGCCCCGCTCGGCCACCGGCAAGCCCATCCCGCCGCCGCCCGGCCAGCGGGTGCCCGGCGCCACCCGTCCGGCCAGCGCGCCCGGCAGCCGCCCCGGCGGCCCCGGTGCCCGCCCGGGCGGCTTCGGCGGTGCCGGTGCTCGTCCCGGCGGCCCGCCCCCGCTGCGTCCCGGCCAGGTGCCGGGCGCGGGTGGCCGTCCCGGCGGCCCCGGTGGCCGTCCCGGCGGCCCCGGTGGTCCCCGCCGTCCCCGCCGTGGCGGCGGGCGCCGGCGCCGGAACCGCGAGGAGCTGCTCCCGCAGGGGATGCCCACCTACACCTCGGCCAACGCGCCGGTGCCCGAGGGCACCGTCGTCATCGAGCGGGGTGCGTCGGCCAAGGACCTCGGGCCCAAGCTCAACCGGTCGGCCGCCGACGTGGTGCGCTTCCTTCTCCAGCAGGGCGAGATGGTCACGGCCAACCAGACCCTGTCCGACGACATGATCGAGCTGTTCGCGGCGGAGGTCGGTGCCGAGATCCGCCTCGTCGACCCCGGCGAGGAGCAGGAGGTCGAGCTCGTCCAGCTGCTCGACGTGCTCGACGCCGAGGACGAGGACGAGACCCGGCTGCGCCCCCGCCCACCGGTGATCACCGTGATGGGCCACGTCGACCACGGCAAGACGCTGCTGCTCGACCGCATCCGCTCGACCAACGTGGTGGCCGGCGAGGCCGGTGGCATCACCCAGCACATCGGCGCCTACCAGGTGGAGAAGGACGGGCACCTGCTCACGTTCCTCGACACCCCCGGCCACGAGGCCTTCACCGCCATGCGGGCCCGGGGCGCCGACGCCACCGACATCGTGATCCTCGTGGTCGCCGCCGACGACGGCGTGATGCCAACCACCCTCGAGGCCCTGGCCCACGCCCGGGCCGCCGAGGTGCCGATCATCGTCGCCATCAACAAGGTCGACCGCGAGAACGCCGACCCGAACCGGGTCATGCAGCAGCTCTCCGAGCAGGGCCTCGTGCCCGAGCAGTGGGGCGGCGACACGATCATGGTGGAGATCTCGGCCCTCCAGGACCTGGGCATCGACGACCTCCTCGAGCAGCTGGTCGTCGTGGCCGAGCTCGAGGAGCTCCGGGCCAACCCCGACGGCCGGGCCTACGGCGTCGTGCTCGAGTCGAACCTCGACACCGGCCGGGGCCCCATGGCCACCGTGCTGGTGCAGCGGGGCAACCTCAAGGTGGGCGACCCGATGGTGGCCGGTCCGGCCTGGGGCCGGGTGCGGGCCCTCGTCGACGACAAGGGCGAGCAGATCAAGGAGGCCGGCCCCTCGATGCCCGTGCAGGTGCTCGGCCTCTCCGAGGTCTGCACCGCCGGCGACGACTTCGTCGTGGCCCCCGACGACAAGACCGCCCGCAAGGTGGGCGAGCGCCGGGCCCAGTACGCCGCCATCCGCGACCGGGCCGCCGATGCCTCGCCGATCAAGGCCGGCGTCCGCCTCGAGGACATCTTCGAGCAGATCCAGAAGGGCGAGGCGGCCACGCTCAACCTCGTCCTGAAGGCCGACGTGACGGGCTCGCTCGAGGCGCTCACCGAGTCGCTGCGCAAGCTCGAGCGGGACGAGGTCCGGATCGCCTTCGTGCACCGCGCCGTCGGCGGCATCACCGAGAACGACGTCCAGCTGGCCGCCACCACGGGGGCCACCATCATCGGCTTCAACGTGCGGCCCGACCGCTAGTCCCGGGAGCTGGCCGACCTCGAGGGCGTCGAG
>JBFWQW010000028.1:0-29431 GCA_050249235.1 Acidimicrobiia bacterium
TCCTCAAGTGACGGCGCCTCCAGCGCGTCACCGACCATGAACTGCTCGCGTGTCAGGTCGACCATCACACCGGACGCCAATCGATTCCACGCGTGGCGCTCGGTGCGAGCGTGTCAAGTTCTCTGTGTAAGCGGCCTGGTCAGATGTGGGGGTTGATTCGGTCGGGGTAGGCGAGGGTGAGTTGCTCGAGGGCTTGCTTCCAGTTGGTGGTGACCTGGCCTTCGACTAGCCGTCCTGGCGCTCGACGCTGGTTGGCCGGTCGTCCTCGTTCCTTGGCTCGCTCTCGGGCCCGCTTGTCCTCGATGTCGCAGATGGCGAGCCAGAGGAGCTTGACGACGGCGGCGTCGTTCGGGAAGTGGCCCCGGTTCTTGGAGACCTTGCGGAGCTGGTAGTTGAGCGACTCGATGGCGTTGGTCGTGTAGATCACCCGGCGCAACGCCGGCGGGAACGCGAGGAACGGCGTGAACCGCTCCCAGGCGTCGCGGAACGCCTTGATCGTCGACGGATACTTCTTGCCGAGCGGTGTTCCTTCGACCGCTTCCAGCTCGATGAGGGCGCCGTCGGCGTTGGCGGCCTGGTAGATCGGCTTGAGCGCAGCGGCGACCGCCTTGCGGTCGGCGTAGTTCACGAACCGCATGGCGGCCCGGATCAGGTGGACGACGCAGGTCTGGACGGTCGCCTCCGGCCAGGTCGCCGCGATCGCCTCCGGGAACCCGGTGAGGCCGTCGCAGCACACGATGAGCACGTCCCGCACGCCCCGGTTCGCCAGCTCGGCGCACACCGACGCCCAGAACTTGGCGCCCTCGGTGGTCTGCACCCAGATCCCGAGCACGTGCTTGATCCCGTCGGCGTCGACGCCGACGGCGATGTGGGCGGCCTTGTTGCCGACGTGGCCGCCGTCGCGGACCTTGACCACGATGGCGTCCAGGTAGATGACCGGATAGAGCGCCTCCAGCGGCCGTTGCTGCCAGGCCAGGACCTCCTCGGCGACAGCATCGACGATCTTGGAGATCGTCTCATGGCTGAGCTCGGTGCCGATCGTGGCCGCCAGGTGATGGCCGATGTCCCGGATCGTCATCCCGCCGGCGTAGAGCGAGATGATCATGGCGTCGAGCCCGTCGAGGCGACGAGCGCCCTTGGGGACCAGCATCGGCGTGAACGTCCCACCCCGATCCCGAGGGACAGCGAGCTCGACGTCGCCGATCACCGACGCCACCGTCTTCGGGTAGCTGCCATTGCGGGAGTTCGGGAACATCGCCGCGTCCGCGTCGCCGCGCTCGTAGCCGACGTGATCAGTCAGCTCCGTCTCCAGGCCCCGCTCGAGGGTCGCCTTGAGCATCCCCTTCAGCAAACCCTCGTGCCCGGTCAGCGGCTCGCCGGCATCGATACGGGCGAAGATCTCATCCAGCGCACCCGACTCCTTCAGCGAGTCGGCGACGCGCTTCTGCTCGCGGCGAGCCTCGTCGCGTTCGGGATTCGCCTTGGTCATGGTCATCAGTGTGTTCTCCGTTCAGGGTTGGAGACCCGAACCCCTTACACAGACGATCTGACACCCCCGCACCGCAGGGCGGCGCCCGCAGTGTCCTGGCGGGCACGGTCCAAGTCAGCGAGGAAGTCGCCGCCACCCAGCAGGCACTCGGCCAGCGACACCACGAACTCGCCGGCGCTGAGACCTCGACGGCGTCGCTTGATCGGCCCGACGAAGGCGTCGATCGCCTCGATCAAGCCCAGGGCGCGGACTGCTTCGGTCACGCACACCATCCCCGCCGATCCCGTCACCGACGGGTCATCAGCACGGACCACCACCGAGGAGCTGCGGTGCTCTACGTTCTTCACCCGGCAGGTGCCTTTCGTCGAGGACGGGTCGAGGCTTCAGACACCCGAATCGTCCTTGAACGAAAGGCCCTTGTCGCGGATGGGCTCAACTCACCTCCGCACTACCTGCGGATCCCGGTCTGACCTCCATCCCCGGGGCCCAACCCCAAGGTCTCACCCCCAGGCCTCACCCCAGGCCTCACCCGTGCCTCCGAGCGGCGCACCGGGCCCGCCCGCCCGCCCGGCCCAGCGCCCTTCCCGCCAGCCGACGCCGTTGCTGCCTCGACGCGGGTCGGTTCCTCTAAGGTCCCGCTCATGCCTCTCCCGCCCGCACTCTCCCCCGAGCAGCGCCAGGCCGCGCTCGAGAAGGCCGCCCTCGCCCGCCGGGTCCGCGCCGACCTCAAGGAGCGACTCAAGATGGGCTCGGTCTCGTTCGAGGAGCTGCTCGTGCAGGCGAAGGCCGACGAGATGGTCGGCAAGATGAAGGTCCTGGCGGTGCTCGAGTCGCTGCCCGGGCTCGGCAAGGTGAAGGCCAGGCGCCTCCTCGAGGAGTGCGAGATCAGCGAGACCCGCCGCCTCCAGGGCCTCGGCGAGCAGCAGCGCCGCCGGCTCGCCGAGAAGCTCTCGGGCCCCTCCTGATCGTCCTGGTGGCCGGTCCCGGTGGGGCCGGGAAGGGCACCATCGTCGAGCGCCTGGTCGACGCCGACCCCGAGCTCTGGCTCAGCCGGTCGTGGACCACCCGCGACCGGCGACCCGGCGAGGCCGAGGACGCCTACGTCTTCGTCGACCGGCCCACGTTCGAGGCCCACGCCGCGGCGGGGGGCTTCCTCGAGCACGCCGAGAACTTCGGCAACCTCTACGGGACCCCGGTCCCGGACGCCCCGCCGGGCGCCGACCTGGTCCTCGAGATCGACGTGCAGGGCGCGGCCCAGGTGCTCGCCCTCCATCCCGACGCGCTCCTCGTGTTCGTGCTCCCGCCCTCCATGGAGGAGCTCGAGCGCCGCCTGCGGGGACGGGGCGACCCCGAGGCCACCATCCGCCGCCGCCTCGCCAAGGCGGCCGACGAAGCCGCCGCGGCCCGCGACCTCGGCGCCGTCGAGGTCGTCAACGACGACCTCGACGAAGCCGTCGCCACCGTCGCCCGCCTCATCGACGCCGCCCGAGCCCGCACCGACTGACCGACCGCCCCGAGGCCCCGGACGGACAGGACCCGCTCCCGACCCGGCACGCGCGGACCGCATGCCGCCGGCCGGGTCCGGACGACGGACCCCTTCCAGCGGGGAAGGGTGGACCCCGAGCCGATCCGGTCCGTCACCGGGCGGGGCCGCGACACAGGTCGGGAGCGGGTGGCCCGTACGGGAGGGGCCCGCCAGGAGGGGCCCACGAAGTGGGAGGATCCTGGCGGGAGGGTCCCCGTGAGGGACAGGACCCGCTCCCGACCGGCACGAGCGGACAAGAGGAGGCGCAACACCGGGATCGGGAGCGGTGACGAGTACCCTCTCCCGGATGTCCTGGCGCCAAGACACGATGATCTCCCCCCCGATCGAGGAGCTGCTCGCCCGGGTGGACTCGAAGTTCTCGCTGGTCACGTTGGCTGCTCGCCGGGCCCGCCAGGTCAACGCCTACTTCAACCAGCTCGGCGAGGGACTCGGGTCGCTCGTGCCGCCCCAGGTGGCGTCCACCGCCCGCAAGCCGCTCTCGATCTCGTTCGAGGAGATCGGCGCCGACAAGATCACCTTCGTGCGCATCGACCCGGCCGCGCTGGCCGCGGCCGAGGCCCAGGCGGCCGCCGACGCCGCCGAGAGCGGCCTCGCCGGCGAGGACTAGTCCGCTGCTGCGGGGACGCCGCATCGTCCTCGGCGTCTCGGGCGGCATCGCCGCTTACAAGGCGATCGAGGTGTGCCGACGGCTGGTCGACGCCGGCGCCTTCGTCAGCCCGGTGCTGACGACGGACGCCCACCGGTTCGTCACGCCGCTCACGTTCTCGGCCCTCGCGTCGGAGCCGGCCCGCACCACGCTCTGGGACAGCCCCGAGCCGAGCCCGCACACCCACCTCGGCCAGCGGGCCGACCTGGTGGTCGTGGCACCGGCCACGGCCCGGGTGCTGGCGGCCTACGCCCTGGGCCTGTCCGACGACCTCCTGGTGGCCACCCTCCTCGCCACCCGGGCCCCGGTGGTCGTGTGCCCGGCCATGCACACCGAGATGTGGGAGCAGCCGGCCGTCCAGCACAACGTGGCCCTGCTGCGGGAGCGGGGGGTCACCGTGGTGGGGCCCGCGTCCGGCCACCTGGCCGGCGGCGACGTCGGGCCGGGTCGCCTGGCCGAGCCGGCCGACATCGTGGCCGCCTGCGAGCAGGTGCTCTCGGTTGGGAACGACCTCGCCGGGCTCCGGGTGCTCGTCACCGCCGGCGGAACGCGGGAGGCGATCGACCCGGTGCGCTACGTCGGGAACCGGTCCTCCGGCAAGCAGGGCTACGCCGTGGCCGAGAACGCCGCGAGCCGGGGTGCCGACGTCGTGCTCGTCAGCACGGTGAAGCTCCCCGCCAGCGGCACCATCGAGGTGGTGCCGGTCGAGTCGGCAGCCGACATGGAGCTGGCGGTCAGCCGCCTGGCGGTCGATGCCGACGTGGTCGTGATGGCCGCCGCGGTCGCCGACTTCCGTCCCAAGGTCAGGGCCGAGGGAAAGATCAAGAAGTCCGGCGGCCCGCCGGAGATCGTGCTCGAGCCGACGCCCGACATCCTGGCTGCGCTCGGGGAGGCCAAGCGCCCGGGTCAGACGCTCGTGGGCTTCGCGGCCGAGACGGAGGACCTGATCGCCGAGGCCGAGGGGAAGCTGCGCAGGAAGGGACTCGACCTGATCGTGGCGAACGATGTGTCGGCGCCCGGTGCCGGCTTCGAACACGACACGAACGCCGTGGTGCTTCTCACCGCGGGCGGGAGCCGCAAAGATGTGCCGCTCACGGACAAGCGCTCCGTGGCCAAGGCGGTCCTCGACGCCGTCGTCACCATCCGAAAGGGACAATCGTGAGCTTCACCTTCACATCGGAGTCGGTCACCGAAGGCCATCCCGACAAGATGGCCGACCAGATCTCCGATGCCGTGCTCGACGCCATCCTGGCCGAGGACCCGACGGGACGAGTGGCCTGCGAGACCATGCTCACCACCGGTCTCGTGGTGGTGGCGGGCGAGATCACGACGGATGCGTACGTCGACATCCCGAAGATCGCCCGGGAGACGGTCTGCCAGATCGGCTACGACCGCGAGTCCTACGGCTTCGACGGCAACACCTGCGGCGTGATGGTGTCGATCGACGAGCAGTCGCCGAACATCGCCCAGGGCGTGGACATGGCCTTCGAGCGCCGGGCCGGCACGTCGGGGGAGGACGAGCTCAACGCGCAGGGCGCCGGCGACCAGGGGATGATGTTCGGCTACGCCAGCGACGACACCGCCGACCTGATGCCGATGCCGATCTGGCTGGCCCACCGGCTGGCCCACCGCCTCTCCGAGGTGCGCAAGGCCGGGATCCTCCCGTACCTGCGCCCGGACGGGAAGACCCAGGTCACCATCGACTACGAGGACGGCCGCCCGGCCCGCCTGCGCACGGTGCTCATCAGCACCCAGCACCAGCCCGGCCTCGACGCCGAGACGCTGATCAAGCCCGACCTGATCGAGCACGTCATCCACCCGCTGCTGCCGCCGCAGTTCGCCGGCGACGACTTCCAGGTGTTCGTGAACCCGACCGGCAGCTTCGAGCTGGGCGGTCCCCATGCCGACACCGGCCTCACCGGCCGCAAGATCATCGTCGACACCTACGGCGGCATGGCCCGCCACGGCGGGGGCGCCTTCTCCGGCAAGGACCCGTCGAAGGTCGACCGCTCGGCGGCGTACGCAGCCCGCTGGGTGGCCAAGCACGTCGTGGCCTCGGGCGCGGCGAGCCGGTGCGAGGTCCAGGTGGCCTACGCCATCGGCGTGGCCCGGCCCGTGTCGCTGCTGGTCGAGACGTTCGGCACCGCCACGGTCGACCCGGTCAAGCTCGAGTCGGTCGTCAAGGAGCTGTTCGACCTCCGCCCGGCGGCCATCCTGCGCGACCTCGACCTGCGCCGCCCGATCTACCGCAAGACGGCGGCCTACGGCCACTTCGGCCGGGCCGAGGCCGACTTCACGTGGGAGCACACGCCCCGCCTCGACGATCTCAAGTCGGCGCTCGGACTGTGAGCTCCCGGGTCCGCCCGGGTCGACGTTGACCCAGCGGGCCCGTTGAGCGGGCGGGCGGTCCGGGTCCTCGTCGACGAGCCGGCCGTCGAGCGCCGGTTCGACTACCTCGTGCCCGACGCCCACGCGGCGTCGGTGCGGGTGGGCGCGCCCGTGCGGGTGCCGCTCCATGGCCGCCAGGTCGGCGGGTGGATCGTGGAGGTCGACCCGCCGACGCTGCCGGGTGTGGTCCTGCGGCCGCTCACCCGGATCAGCGGGTGGGGGCCGGAGCCGGCCCTCGTCGAGCTCGCCGAGTGGGCCGCGACCCGGTGGGCCGGGCGGCCGGTGCACTTCCTCCGCACCGCCTCGCCGCCGAGCCGGGTCCTCGGCCTCCCGCCCGCCGTCGGGCCGGCGGGCGACGGCGGGGGTGGGGGGGTGACCGATCCGCTGCTGATCGAGGCCCTGGCCGCGGCCGGCGCCGGCGGCAGCGTGGTGCTGCGGCTCCCGCCGGCCGCCGATCGTCTCCCGGTGGTGGCGGCGGCGGCGGCACTCGGCCCCACGCTGGTCGTCACGCCAGCTCACACCGACGGGGCCGAGTTGGCCCGCCGACTGCGCCAGGCCGGGGTGCCCACCGCCGTGCTGCCCCGGGAGTGGGCCCGGGCCCGGGCCGGTGCCGGCGTGGTGATCGGTGCCCGGGCCGCGGCGTGGGGCCCGTGCCCCGGGCTGGCCGCGGTCGTGGTGCTGGAGGAGCACGAGGAGGTGCTCCAGGAGGAGGCGTCACCCACCTGGCACGCCCGGGACGTGGCCGTGGCGCGGGCCGCCCGGGCCGGGGCCCCGTGCGAGCTGGGGTCGACCTGCCCGTCGCTCGCGGGGAGGGGGCGGGGGCCGCACCTGACCCCCGACCGGGCCACCGCGCGGCGGGGCTGGCCGGCGGTCGACGTGGTCGACCGCCGGCAGGAGGACCCGCTGCGCTCCGACCTGTATTCCACCCGGCTGGTCGACCTCGTGCGGTCCGGCCGGCGGGTCGTGTGCGTGCTCAACCGAAAGGGCCGGGCCCGGCTCCTGGCCTGCCGGGCCTGCGCCGAGCTGGCCCGGTGCGAGCGGTGCGGGGCGGCGGTCGCCGGGGCCGAGGACGGCTCGCTGGCCTGCCCCCGCTGCTCGGCCACCCGACCGGCGGTGTGCGCCTCGTGCGGGTCGACGGCGCTGAAGCTGCGCCGCATCGGCACGGCCCGGGCCCGGGAGGACCTCGAGCGGCTGGCCGGCGTGGTCGTCGGCGAGGTGACGGGCGACAGCGGCGAGCTGCCCCGGGCCCGGGTGCTCGTCGGCACCGAGGCCGTGCTGCGCCGGGTCGACCGGGCCGACGCCGTCGCCTTCCTCGACCTCGACGCCGAGCTCCTCGCGCCCCGCTACCGGGCCGCCGAGGAGGCCATGGCGCTCGTCACCCGGGCGGCCCGGCTGCTCGGCGGCAAGGCCGGCGGGGGCCGCCTGTTGCTCCAGACCCGGCTGCCCCGCCACGACGTGGTGCTGGCCGCGCTCCACGCCGACCCGGGGCTGGCGTCGGCCGCCGAGGCGGCCCGCCGGGTCGAGCTGGGCTGGCCGCCGTACTCGGCGATGGCCCGAATCTCCGGCGCCGGGGCCGAGGCCTACGTCACCGCCCTGCGGTCGCAGCCCGGCGTCCGGCTCCTCGGGCCCGTCGACGACGCCTGGCTGGCCCGCGCCGCCGACCACGACGCCCTGGGCGCCGCCCTGGCGGCCACGCCCCGGCCGCCCGGCCAGCGACTCCGCATCGCCGTCGACCCACCCCGCGTCTGAGCCCGCCCGTCCGTCTGGCGAACTCGGTGCGGAGGTCGCCGCAGAGCGGCGACCTCCGCACCGAGTTCGAGTCGTGGGCGGTGGGTGCGGGTCAGGTCGGGGCGGGCGCCGCGGTCCAGGCCTGGCGGCGGGCCTCGTAGATGGCGATGGCGGCGGCGTGGGCGACGTTGAGCGAGCCGACCCGGCCCAGCTGGGGGATGAAGCCGGTCACGTCGCAGGCGCCGAGCACGGCGGCCGACACGCCCCGGTCCTCGTGGCCGATCACGAGGCAGACGTCGCCCCGGAGGTCGACCTCGTGGAGGGGCAGGGCGCCGTCCGACAGCTCGATTGCCACCACCCGGTGGCCGTCGGCCCGGGCCGCGGCGATGGCGTCGACGCCCGTGGCGTGGCTCGTCCACTCGAGGTAGCGGTCGGTGCCCATCGACAGCTTGCGGGCCTTCGGGTGCGTCGGCGTGTCGGTGGTGCCGGCCAGGTAGAGGTGCTCGACCCGCTCGGCCGCGGCCGTCCGGACGATGGCGCCGACGTTGAAGGGCGTCTGCACGTCGTCGAGCAGGAGGGCGAGGCGGCCCTCGGTGCGGTGCCGCCACTCCCGGTTCAGGCGCTTGACGGCGGTCTCGCCGAGCGGGCGGTTCACGCCGGCCCCTCGGTCGACGGGGATCCGTCCGGGCCCGGTGGGCCGGGCCGTCGGGCCTCGAGGAGGCGGTACGACATGCGGGAGCGGAGGCGTTCCACCGCCCAACCCTGCCCGCGGAGCCACTCGGCGAGCGAGTCGGCGCCGAGGTGGCGCTGCACGACGAGGTCGGCGACGCCGCCGGGCGCGAGCCTCCCGAGCCACCGGGCCAGGAGCTCGTGCAGGGCGGGCTTGCCGATCCGGATGGGTGGGTTCGACCAGACCGCGCCGAACGTCACGCCGTCCGGGACGTCGTCGGGCTCGGCCACCCGCACGTTGGGGAGCCCGGCGGCGGTGGCGTTGGCGGCGGTGAGGGCGAGCGCCCGCCGGTTCAGGTCCACCGCCCACACCGTCGCCCCCGGGCTGCGGCGGGCCAGGGTCAGCGCGATCGGCCCGTACCCGCAGCCGAGGTCGAGGAGGTCGCCGGTGCCGGGCGGGGGCGGTGCTTCGAGCAGGAGGAGCTTGGTCCCCGGGTCGACCGCGCCCCGGGCGAACACGCCGCGGTCGGTGGCGAGGTCGAGCGTGAGGTCGGGGAGGGCGAGGCGCACGGTCGCCGGCGAGGACTCGACGCCGGGGTCGGGCTCGAAGTAGTGGGCCAGGGCGCCGACGGTACCCTGGCGCCGTGAGCACCACCGGCGCCCCCTATGCCGTCCGGATCGTCGGCGACCCCGTCCTGCGCCGCCGGGCCAGCGAGGTCACCGACATCGACGGCCGGCTGGCCCGCCTGGTCGACGACATGGTCGCCACGCTCTACGACGCCCAGGGGCTGGCCCTGGCCGCGCCGCAGATCGGTGTCCAGAAGCGCCTCTGGGTCTACGACATGCACGACGACGAGGGCCCGAAGGCGATCGTCAACCCGGTCATCTCGGAGTCACGGGGCGAGTGGAGCTACGAGGAGGGCTGCCTGTCGGTGCCCGGCCTGTCCTGGGAGATCGTGCGACCCAAGGAGGTCCACCTCACCGGGCTCGACCTCGACGGCAACGAGCTCTCCATCGAGGCCGACGAGCTCCTCGCCCGCATGTTCCAGCACGAGCTCGACCACCTCGACGGCGTGCTCCTGCTCGACCGGCTGGCGCCCGAGGACCGCAGGGACGCCAAGCGGGCCGTCCGCGAGCTCCAGCTCGGCCTCCCCTCCTGAGCGTCGACGGCGAGCCCGTGCCGGCGGCGCCCGTCCGGCCTGGGCGCCCCCGCCGCCTGGTGTACCTCGGCACGCCCGACGCCGCCGTGGCACCGCTCCGGGCCCTGGTCGACGCCGGCTTCGAGGTCGCCCTGGTGGTCTCCCAGCCCGACCGCCGGCGGGGCCGGGGAGCCGCCCTGCTCCCAAGCCCCGTCAAGCAGGCCGCCGTCGAGCTCGACCTGCCGGTGACCGACCGGGTCGACGACGTGGTGGCGCCGGGCGTCGACGCCGACCTCGGCGTCGTGGTCGCCTTCGGGCGCCTGATCAAGCCTCACGTGCTCGACCGCCTCCCCATGGTGAACGTGCACTTCTCGCTCCTGCCTCGGTGGCGGGGCGCGGCGCCGGTCGAGCGGGCCGTCCTGGCCGGTGACACCGAGACCGGCGTCTGCGTCATGCAGCTCGAGGCCGGGCTCGACACCGGGCCGGTGCACGCCGTCGAACGCACCCCGATCGACCCGGAGGAGACCGTCGACGAGCTGCGGGACCGGCTCGTCGCCATCGGCGCCCGCCTCCTGGTCGACACCCTGCGGGGCGGCCTGGGCGACCCCGTGGCCCAGGAGGGCGAGCCCACCTACGCCGCGAAGATCGATCCCGCCGAGCTCGAGATCGACTGGGCCCGCCCGGCCGACGAGGTGCTCCGGCTCGTCCGCCTCGGCCGGGCCTGGACCACGTTCCGGGGCCGCCGCCTCCGCGTCCTGCGGGCCTCCCCGGAGGATCCGGCCGGTGCCGCCGGCGGGGCCGCAGGGGCGGCACCGCCGCCCGGGACGCTCGAGGGGCCGTTCGTGGCCACCGGTGCCGGTCGCCTGCGGCTGGTGACCGTGCAGCCGGAGGGCCGGCCGGCTCAGCCGGTCGAGGCCTGGCGCAACGGGGCCCGCCCGACGCCGGCCGAGCGGCTCGGCCCGTGAACGACGCCAGGCGGGTGGCGCTCGACGCCCTGGCCCGTATCGAGGACGGGGGCGCCTACGCCAACCTCGTGCTCGGCTCGGTGCTCGAACGCTCGCACCTGGACACCCGAGACCGGGCCCTCGTCACCGAGCTCGTCTACGGCACCACCCGGATGCGCCGGGCCTGCGACCACCTGGTCGACCGCTTCGTCATGCGTCCCCTCGACGGTCCCACCCGCCGCGTCCTGCGCCTCGGCGCCTACCAGCTCCACTTCCTGCGCATCCCCGCCCACGCCGCGGTGTCGGCATCGGTGTCGGTGGCCCCGCCCCGGGCGAAGGGCCTGGTGAACGCCGTGCTCAGGCGGGTGGCCGAGGCCCCGGTCGAGTGGCCGGACGACGCCACCCGGCTCAGCTATCCGGATTGGGTCGTCCGCCGGCTGGTCGCCGACCTCGGGGCGGACGACGCCCTCGGGGCGCTGGCCCGGATGGACGAGGCGCCGGGCGCCACCGAGCGGCCCGACGGCTACGTCCAGGACCTGGCGTCGCAGTGGGTGGCCGAGGCCGTCGGCGCCATGGCGGGGGAGCGGGTCGCCGACGTGTGCGCCGCGCCGGGCGGCAAGGCCACCGCCCTGGCCGCCACCGGTGCCGTGGTCGTGGCGGCCGACCACAGCCCGGTGCGGGCCGGCCTGGTGGCCGGCAACGCCGTCCGCGTCGGCGCCGAGGTGCGGGTGGTGGCCGCCGACGGCCGGGCGGCACCGTTCGCGCCGGGCTCGTTCGACCGGGTGCTGGTCGACGCGCCCTGCTCGGGGCTCGGGGTCCTCGGCCGCCGACCCGACGCCCGGTGGCGGGTCGAGGAGGCGTCGGTCGAGCGGCTGGCGGGGCTCCAGCGCCAGCTCGTCGAGGCGTCGCTCGCCCTGGTCCGCCCCGGGGGCACGCTCGTCTACTCGGTCTGCACCCTCACCCGGGACGAGACCCTCGACGTCGACGGCTGGCTGGCCTCGCACCGCCCCGACCTCGTCCCGCGGCCCGTCCTCGGCCCGCCGTGGCGGGCCCACGGCCGGGGCTCGCTGCTCCTGCCCCAGGCGGCGGCCACGGACGGCATGGCCCTCTTCCGCTACCTGGTCCCCTGATCCCGTTCGTCCCCTGATCCCGTTCTCTGTCGACTCGTGCGGGACAACACCGCTTCGGTCGACAGCGTTCGGGCGTCGCTAGCCTCCGCCTCGTGCTGGCCAGGGTGATGACGGTGTCGGACGGGGTGGTGGCGGGCACGCGGGACGACCGCTCCGGCGACGCCCTCGTGGCCCACCTCGGCGCGGCCGGCTTCGCCGTCGACCGCCGCCTCGTCGTGGCGGACGGGGTCGACGCCGTCGCGGCCGGCCTGCGGACGCTCTGTGACGGGTTCGCCGGGCTCGTCGTCACCACCGGCGGCACCGGCTTCGGCCCCCGTGACCTCACGCCCGAGGGCACCCGGGCCGTGCTCGAGCGGGAGGCGCCCGGCCTGGCGGAGGCGATGCGCCTGGCCAGCCCCCTCGGCCGCCTCTCCCGGGCCCTCGCCGGCACCGTCGGCCAGACCCTCGTGCTCAACACGCCGGGCTCCACGAACGGCGCGCTCGAGACGCTCGACGCCGTCCTCGACGTCGTCCCCCACGCCCTCGATCTCCTCGCCGGCGGCCGCCCCCACTGACGCCTCGGGCAACGCCGACCAGCGGTCGGCCCCGTTGCCGACTGCTCCCGCCCGCCCGAGGGGCCATGAGGTCGCCGGCGTCGCACGGAGCGGGGGGGTCGGTCGAGGGGCCCGGGGCCGCCGCGTAGGTTGAGGTGGTGGCGACCGGGCTGACCTTGAGCGAGCAGTTCTTCCTTGACCAGGCCGAGTCGAGGGCCAGCGGCGACCTGTCCACCATCCTCAACCGGATCAGCCTCGCGGCCCGCATGCTGGCGGCCGAGATCATGCGGGCCGGCTTCGTCGGCAAGCTCGGACTCACCGGGGCGACCAACGTCCAGGACGAGCAGGTCCGCGAGCTCGACGTCATCAGCAACGACATCGTCAGCCAGGTGATGGACCGGGCCCCCATGGTCGCCGGCATCGGCAGCGAGGAGCTGCCGGAGGTCTACGCCATGGAGGGCTCCGAGCACGGGAAGTACGTGCTCACCATCGATCCCCTCGACGGGTCGGGCAACGTCGACGTCGACGGTGCCATGGGCACGATCTTCGGCATCTACCGCCGGCCGGCGGGCCGGGCCGGCCACCCCGCCGACCTGGTCGACTTCCTGCAACCGGGTCGGGACCTGGTGGCGGCCGGCTACGTGCTCTACGGGCCGTCGACGATGTTCGTGTACACCGTGGGCGGGCCGGTCAACGGCTTCACCCTCGACCGTTCGATCGGCACCTTCTTCCTCACCCATCCCGACATCCGGGTCCCCGAGGGGGTGGGCAGCTACTCGGTGAACGAGGCCAACGAGCCGGGCTGGGACGAGCCGACCCGGTCGATGGTGGCGGCCTTCCGGCGCCAGGAGTCCCGTAGCGGACCCCGCCAGGCCCGCTACGCCGGGGCGCTGGTGGCCGACGTCCACCGCACCCTGCTCAAGGGCGGCGTCTACCTCTACCCGCCCACCGTCTCGAAGCCGAACGGCAAGCTCCGGCTGCTGTACGAGAACGCGCCCCTCGCCCTGGTGATGGAGCACGCCGGTGGCGCGGCCACCGACGGCGCCCGGCGGATCCTCGACATCACCCCGGGCGAGCTCCACCAGCGCACGCCGCTCTACATCGGGAGCCGGGGCGACGTGGCCGAGGTCCACCGCCTCCTCGGCGCGGCACCGCCCGCCGACGGCTGACGACGGGCGGCCCGACGGCGGGACCGGGGCGTCCACCGCCCAACCCCCTGGTCGGCCTCGACGTGGGCAGACGCGGACGGCACCGTTAGGCTCCGGCCACACCCCTCGTGGGGCAGGTGGAAGTCCTGACCGGCAGTGCAAGCCTGCGAAGCGCCCGCCTCGGCGGGGGCCCGATCCGGTGACATCCCGGAGCCGACGGTCAAAGTCCGGATGAGAACGAGGGCGTGTGCGCCCTCCGGCGCGCCCGCCTGCACGTCCAGCGACGGGAGCGACCATGGAGGATGGGGAGGCGATGCGGCGGGCCATCGGCCTCGCCCACGCCGTGCGCCGCTCGGCCCGTCCCAATCCGTGGGTCGGCTGCGTGGTCGAGACCCCCAGCGGCGCCGTGCTCGACGGCGCCACCCGGCCCGGGGGCCGTCCCCATGCCGAGGCCATCGCCCTCGCCGCCGCCGGGGACGGGGCCCGGGGGTCGACCCTCTGGACCACCCTCGAGCCCTGCGCCCACCACGGCGCCACGCCGCCCTGTGCCGACGCGATCGTGGCCGCCGGCGTGGCCCGGGTGGTGGTGGGGATCGAGGACCCCGACCACCGCGTCGCCGGCCGCGGCATCGGGCGGCTGCGGGCCGCCGGGCTCGAGGTCGAGGTCGGGGTCGACGGCGAAGCCGTCGCCGAGCAGCTCGCCCCGTACCTCAAGCACCGCCGGACCGGGCGCCCGTGGGTGGTGCTCAAGCTGGCCGCCAGCCTCGACGGCCGCACGGCCGCGCCCGACGGCTCCTCGAAGTGGCTCACCGGTCCCGAGGCCCGGGCCGACGCCCACCGGCTGCGGGCCGACAGCGACGCCGTCCTGGTCGGGGCGGGCACGGTGCGGGCCGACGATCCCGCCCTCACGGTCCGGCTCGCCGACGGACCCGACCCGCTCCGGGTCGTCCTCGGTCGGGCTCCCGCCGGCGCCGCCGTGCAGCCCGCCCTCGAGCTCGCCGGCGAGCCCGGCGACGTGCTCGACGAGCTCGGCCGACGGGGCGTGCTCCAGGTGATGATCGAGGGCGGTGCCACCGTGGCCGGCGCGTTCCACCGGGAGGGCCTGGTCGACCGCTACGTGCTCTACCTCGCACCGGTGCTGGTCGGCGGCGACGACGGCCGGGCGCTGTTCGCGGGTCCCGGCGCCCCGACCATCGACGACGTCTGGCGGGGCCGGATCGTGTCGGTCGACCGCCTCGGCGACGACCTGCGGGTGGAGGTGTCGGGCTAGGTGTTCACCGGGATCGTGGAGGAGCTCGGCTCGGTCGGGCGGCGCCGGGGCGAGCGGCTGCGGGTCCATGCCACCGCCGTGCTCGAGGACGCCTCGATCGGCGACTCGATCGCCGTCAACGGCTGCTGCCTCACCGTGGTCGCCCGGGGCGAGGGCTGGTGGGAGGCGGACGTGAGCGACGAGACCTCCCGGCGCACGAACCTCGACCGGCTGGCTCCCGGCGACCCGGTGAACCTCGAGCGCCCGGTGCGACTGGCCGACCGCCTCGGCGGGCACCTCGTCCAGGGCCACGTCGACGCCGTCGGCGAGGTGGTGGCGCCCGCCCCCGACCTGCGGGTGCGGGTGCCGGCCGAGGTCGCCCGCTACCTCGTGCCGAAGGGCTCGATCACCGTCGACGGCGTGAGCCTCACGGTCGTCGACGTGCTCGACGACGGGTTCACCGTGGCCGTCATCCCGCACACGATGGCGGTCACCACCCTCGGCGTCCGGCGCCCGGGCGACGCGGTGAACCTCGAGGTCGACGTGGTGGCCAAGTACGTGGAACGCCTCCTGGAGCCGCACCGGTGAGCCGGTCGGCCCGAGGCCCGGAGCTGGGAGCGCCCGATCAGGGGTGGCGACGCGAGGAGCAGCAGATGAGGACGACGACCGCGAGCCCGGGGCCGGCCCGATGACCGAGCGGGGCACCTGGAAGCTGGCACCCGTCGAGGACGCCATCGCCGCCGTCGGGCGGGGCGAGATCGTGGTGGTGGTCGACGACGAGGACCGGGAGAACGAGGGCGACCTGATCCTCGCGGCCGAGGCCGCCACCCCGGAGAAGATCGCCTTCTTCCTGGCCCACACCTCCGGTCTCATCTGCACGTCCCTGACGGCCGAGCGCTGCGACGAGCTGGAGCTGCCGCTCATGGTGGCCGACAACACCGAGGCCCAGCGCACGGCCTTCACCCACTCCGTCGACTTCCGGCACGGCACCTCGACGGGCATCTCGGCGTTCGACCGGGCCGCCACGATCCGGGCGCTCGTCGATCCCGACACCCGCCCGGACGACCTGGCCCGGCCCGGCCACATCTTCCCGCTGCGGGCGGTGGAGGGCGGGGTCCTCAAGCGGGCCGGCCACACCGAGGCCGCCGTCGACCTGGCCCGGCTGGCCGGCCTGGCACCGGCCGGGGTCCTGTGCGAGGTCGTCGACGAGAAGAAGACCGACATGGCCCGCCTGCCCGAGCTGGTGCGCTTCGCCGACCGCCACGGGCTGCTCGTCATCTCGATCGCCGACCTGGTCCGCCACCGCCGGCGCACCGAGCCGGTGGTCGAGCGGGTCGCGGACGCCCGCATCCCCA
Source organism: Acidimicrobiia bacterium (assembly GCA_050249235.1). Taxonomy (GTDB): domain Bacteria; phylum Actinomycetota; class Acidimicrobiia; order Acidimicrobiales; family CADCSY01; genus JAEKLB01. The sequence continues at coordinate 15,965 of JBFWQW010000028.1, forward strand.
CGGAGTGGGGCGAGTTCACCTGCGTCGCCTACGAGTCGCACCTCGACGGCATGACCCACCTGGCCCTCGTCATGGGCGAGGTCGACGGCGCCGAGGACGTCCTCGTGCGGGTGCACAGCGAGTGCCTTACCGGCGACGTCTTCGGCTCGCTGCGCTGCGACTGCGGCATCCAGCTGGCGTCGGCCATGCGCCACATCGGCGAGGAGGGCCGTGGTGTCGTCGTCTACCTGCGCGGCCACGAGGGCCGTGGCATCGGCATCGCCAACAAGCTGCGGGCCTACGTGCTCCAGGAGCGGGGCCGGGACACCGTCGACGCCAACGTCGACCTCGGCCTCCACGTCGACTCCCGGGAGTACGGCATCGGCGCCCAGATCCTCGTCGACCTCGGCATCACCACCATGCGGCTGCTCACCAACAACCCGGCCAAGCGGGACGGCCTGGCCGGCTACGGCCTCGAGGTCGTCGACCGGGTGCCGCTCGAGTCGGCTCCCAACCCTGAGAACCTCGCCTACCTCCGCACCAAGCGGGAGCGGCTGGGCCACCTCCTCGACGGGCTCGACGATGTCCTCTGAGGCCCGGTCGTCGCTGTCCACCGGCGCACCGCCCGACCTCGACGGCACCGGCCTCCGGGTCGCCCTCGCCTGCGGCCGGTTCAACGACGTGATCACCAACGGGCTGCTGGCCGGCTGCCGCGACCGCCTCGCCGAGCTGGGCGTGGCCGACGGCGACGTCCGCGAGGTGTGGGCGCCGGGCGCGTTCGAGCTCCCGCTGGTCGCCCGGCACCTGGCCGAGACCGGCCGCGTCGACGCCGTGGTCGCCCTCGGCGCCGTCATCCGGGGCGGAACCCCGCACTTCGAGTTCGTGGCGGGCGAGTGCGCCGCCGGCGTGGCCCGGGTGGCGCTCGACACGGGGGTTCCCGTGGTGTTCGGGGTGCTGACCACCGACACGGTCGGGCAGGCCGTCGCCCGGTCGCGGCCCGGCGAGGGCAACAAGGGTCGTGAGTCGGCCGAGACGGCCGTCGAGATGGCCTGCCTGGTGCGTGGCATCCGCGCCGGGAGCGCGGGTGACGGCCGGTAGCGTCCCGCCGCGATGCTGAAGCTCGTCCTGCCCAAGGGCTCACTCGAGAAGCCGACGTTGCAGCTCTTCGAGGACGCCGACCTCGGGATCTCCCGCAGCTCCGAGGTCGAGTACCGCGGCACCATCGACGATCCCCGCATCAGCGACGTCCGGATCCTGCGCCCCCAGGAGATCCCGGGCTACGTGGCCGAGGGGCTCTTCGACGTCGGCATCGCCGGGCGGGACCTGATCGAGGAGTCCGACAGCGATGTCGTGTCGCTGGGCACGATGCAGTACTCGAAGAACTCGGCGAAGCCCTACCGGATCGTCCTGGCCGTCGCCCAGGACTCCCCGTGGCAGGACGTGACCGATCTCCCCGACGGGGTCCGGATCTCGACGGAGCTCCCGGGGCTCACCCGCCGCTTCCTCGAGAAGGCGGGCGTCCGAGCCGACATCCGCCTCTCGCACGGTGCGACGGAGGCGAAGGTGCCGGAGATCGCCGACGCCGTCGTCGACGGCACCGAGACCGGGCGGGCGCTCCGCGCCGCCGACCTGCGGATCCTCGCGACGATCCTCACCTCGTACACCGAGATCTTCGCCAACCGCGAGGCCTACGCCGACCCCCAGAAGCGCCACGCCATGGTGCAGATCCACACGCTCCTGCAAGGCGTGATGGAGGCTCGGGGGAAGGTGCTGGTGAAGCTCAACGTCGCCCGGGGCGAGCTCGACCGCGTCATCGCCATCCTCCCGTCGATGAAGTCGCCCACCGTCTCCGAGCTGTTCGGCGAGGGGGGCTACGCGGTCGAGGCGGTCGTCCAGAAGGTGGAGATCAACACCCTCATCCCGGCCCTCAAGGATGCGGGTGCGACGGACATCATCGAGATCCCTCTCGCGAAGATCGTGCACTGACCATGGCCGAGGCCGGCGTGGTGGCGTCGTTCGACGAGCACCGCGGCTACGGCACCATCCGCCGCCTGGCCGGCGGCGACGAGCTGTTCTTCCACTGCACGGCCATCGTCGACGGCACGCGGACGGTCCCGGTCGGCCGGGCGGTGCGCTTCGACGCCGTTCCCGGCCACCTGGGCCGGCTCGAGGCCCGGCGGGTCGACCCCGCCTGATCCCCGATCGGGGATCGGCCGTCGGTCGGTCGCCAGGTGCCCGACCCGGCGTGGGCGTCGCCGGGCACCGCCGACGACCTGGCCCCGCGAGTCAACGGTGCGGCCGGCAGCCGACGGGTCGTCCTCCGTCAGTCGTCGTCGTGGTCGTCGTCGTCGTCGTGGTCGGGCGCGTGCTGCCGGGCCAGGCGCACGAAGGCCAGGCGGACCTGGGCCAGCGCCTCCCTGAGGGACTCCTCCTCGTCGCCGAGGCGCCCCTCGGTGGCGTCGACCAGGCCGGCGAGGGCGTCGATGGCGAGCCGGCCCTCCTCCAGGTTCGGTGGCCGGCGGTTGAGGTGGATGGCGGCCAGCTGGAACAGCCCGATGGCATGGTTCGCCACCACCACGGAGGCGGGGGTGCGGGCCAGCTCCTCCTGCATGGCGGCCAGCTCGTCGGCCAGCTGGGCGTGGCGCTCGCCGTCGGGGGCGGTCCGCTCCGGACGTCCGTCGGCCCCGGGTGTCCAGAGATCCGCCATGTGGGAGTACCCTAGCGACGACATCCGAACAGGGAAGCGGGCCATCGCCTCGGGCGGACGGCCCCACCCGGCCACCCAGCGGTGCGTCCGGGTCCGTGCGCACGAGCCGCCCGCGAGGGCGGCCGATGGACCGCTTCCGCCGAACCCAGGAGCGGCGCCATCGCCACACCCGTCACCAACGAGCCCCGGATCAACGATCGGATCCGGGCACGTGAGGTCCGCCTCGTCTCCGCAGAGGGCGAGCAGGTCGGCATCAAGCCGTTGCCGGAGGCCCTCGCGATCGCCCGGGCCGCGGACCTCGATCTCGTGGAGGTTGCTCCCCAGGCGTCGCCGCCCGTGTGCCGGATCATGGATTACGGGAAGTTCAAGTACGAGGCGGCGCAACGGGCGAAGGAGTCCCGCCGGAAGACCACCCAGATCTCCATCAAGGAGATGAAGTACCGGGTGAAGATCGGTCGGGGCGACTTCGAGACCAAGACCAAGAAGGTCGAGCACTTCCTCAGCGAAGGTCACAAGGTCAAGATCACGATCATGTTCCGCGGGCGGGAGGTGGCCCACCCCGAGCTCGGGATGAAGATCCTCGACAACGTCGCCGACCACACCAAGGACCTGGCCAAGGTCGAGGCCTCGCCCCGGCTCGACGGCCGGAACATGACGATGGTCCTCGCACCCGACAAGCGGGTGCAGGACGCGGCCAGGCGCCGGGCGGCGGCCGACGGCCAGGCCCGGCCCGGTTCCGGCGTTCCGACGATCGAGTTCGACGAGACGGCGATCGACGACACCGAGCACGAGGTGACGGAAGGGGACACCGACACGACCACGGCGGCGGCGAGCGCGGCCGAGCCCTCCGCCGGCGGCACGCCGGCCGTGGGCGAGCCGGCCGGTCCCGACGGCGCCGAGTCGTAGGGACCGGTCCGGAGCACACCAGGGGCGCCCTCCGGCGCCACCAGACACGGCGCCCCACCCGGGCACCGACACCCGTGGGGCCGCCGGCCCCGCATCCACACGTCAGGACGACACGATGCCGAAGATGAAGACCCACCGCGGGGCGGCCAAGCGCTTCAAGGTGACCGGAACGGGAAAGCTCGTGCGCCGCAAGGCGTTCATGAACCACCTCCTCGAGAAGAAGCCCTCGAAGCAGACCCGGCGCCTCAAGCGGGAGGCCACGGTCGCTCCCGGCGACGCCGCCCGCATGAACAAGCTGCTCGGCCGCTAGCCGCCGTCTTCAGACATCCGTCGTCGCGGCCGAGGGGCCGCACCACAGGAAGGGACAACCATGGCCAGGGTCAAGCGGGCCGTACACGCGAAGAAGCACCACCGGGCGATCCTCGAGCAGGCCCAGGGCTACTACGGGAACAAGAGCCGCACCTACCGTGCCGCCAACGAGCAGGTGATGCACTCGCTCCAGTACGCCTTCCGCGACCGGCGGGCGCGGAAGGGCGACTTCCGCAAGCTCTGGATCCAGCGCATCAACGCCGCCGCCCGGCAGAACGGCATGTCCTACAGCCGCTTCATCGCCGGCCTCAAGGCGGCCGAGGTCGAGGTCGACCGCAAGATGCTGGCCGACCTGGCCGTCACCGACGGCGTCGCCTTCGCCGCCCTCGTGAAGGTCGCGGAGGACGCGGCCGGGGCCCCTGCCTGAGTCCCCGCCCGGCCGGCCGCTCGGGCCGCACCACCGTGAGGTCGAGCGGCTCCGGCGTCTCCTGCGCCGGGCGGGCGGCCGGGCCGGGGACGACGGGTTCGTGCTCGAGGGTCCCACGATCGTTCGGGCCGCCCTCGACGCCGCCGCGCCGCTCGAGGCGGCCTACGTGGCGGCCGACGCCCGTCGGGTCGGTGACCTCCCCGACCGCCTCGTCGCGGCCGGTGTGCCGGTGCGCACTCTGGCCGCCGGCGTCCTGGAACGGATCGCGGACGTCGTGACGCCCCAGGGTGTGGTGGCGGTGTGCCGGTCCGTCACGACGACGCTGTCCGCCGCCCTCACCGCGACCGATCCAGCCGGCCCCGGTCGCCCCGCGCCGTTCGTCCTGGTCGGCCTCGGCATCGGTGACCCGGGCAACGCCGGCACCATGATCCGGACCGCCGACGCCACCGGCGCGGCCGCCGTCGTGCTCGCCGGTGGCGCCGACGTCGCCGGCCCGAAGGTGGTGCGAGCCGCGGCCGGCTCCCTGTTCCACCTCCCGGTCGTCGCCGGCGGCAAGGCTCTGGGCGTGGGTGGCGGCGACGGCGGGGCGGAGGTGCTCGGCGAGCTCGGCACCCTCGGGTTCCGGCGGCTGGGTGCGTCGGCGGGGAAGGGGTTGGCCTGCGACCTGGCCGACCTCACCGGGCCCGTGGCCCTCGTCGTCGGCAACGAAGCCCACGGACTGCCCGGCGGCCTCCCGCTCGACGGGCTGGTCCACGTTCCGATGGCAGGCCGAGCCGAGTCGCTCAACGTGGCGATGGCGGCCACGGTGCTCTGCTACGAGGCGGCCCGGCAGCGCCGGGCCGCGGCCGACGCCTCGCAGGGGAGGGGCGGTGGCTGACCCGCCGGTCGACGATCTTCCGGTGGCCGCCGCCGTCATCGGTGCGGACCGGATCGTCCGGGCCGCCAACCGGGAAGCCGCCGCGCTGACCGGGCGCACCGTCGGTGAGCTCGTCGGGACCCGGCTCGACGACGTGCTGGCGCCCATCGACGGCGACGAGCCGGCCTGGCTCCGGGCCTGGGACCGCTCGGCCGGTCTCCGGTCGGTGCGGGGGTTCCCCGAGCACGAGGCCTGCCTCCGCCGCGCCGACGGCGGCGTGGTCCGCGTCCTGGTCTCGGGCCGGTACCGGCGCGACGCCGACGGGAACCTGGCGTCCGTCGTCGTCACCGCCCGCCCGTCCGGGGGCCGCCGGTCCCGGGGCGTGCCCAGCGGCATCGAGGTCGTGTCGACGGTCAGCCACGAGCTCCGCTCGCCGCTGACCTCGGTGAAGGGGTACACGTCGCTGCTGCTCAACCGGTGGGAGCGGATCCCCGACGAGCAGAAGCGGACGATGCTCGGCCAGATCAACCACGACGCCGACCGAGTCACCCGGCTCATCACCGAGCTGCTCGACATCTCCCGGCTCGAGAGCGGTCGACTCGTCCTGCGCCGCCAGGAGGTCGGACTGGTGGAGCTGGCCCGCAGCGTCGTCGCCAAGCTGACGTTCGAGCACCCCGACCTCGACGTGGAGATCGCCTTTCCGGACGGCTTCCCTCGCGCCTACGCCGACGCCGACAAGATCGAGCAGGTGCTCACGAACCTGGTCGAGAACGCGGCCAAGTACGCCAGCCCCGCGGGCATGCGCATCGAGGGCTCGGTCGGCGACGGGGAGCTCGTGGTCGCCGTCGAGGACCGGGGCGAGGGGATCCCGGCCGCCGACCTTCCCCGGGTCTTCACCCGCTTCTTCCGGCGTGACCACGGGCGCCCCACCGGGAGCGGCCTCGGGCTCTGGATCAGCCGGGGCCTCGTCGAGGCCCACGGCGGGCGGCTCACGGCCACGAGCATCGAAGGGCAGGGGTCGATCTTCCGCTTTACTCTCCCGACCGATTCGTTCGAGCGACTGCACGGCTGACCCGACTCCCATGGCTGACTCCGACCTCGACGCCCTCGTCGCCGACGCCCTGGCCCGCATCGACGGCGCCGGCACCGTGCGCGACCTCGATGCCCTCGACACCGACCTGCTGGGGAAGCGCTCCGACCTCTCGACCCGGAAGGCGGGCCTCGGCCGCCTGGAACCCGACGCCCGCCGGGAGGCCGGCCGCGCCCTCAACGACGCTCGGGTCCGGATCGAAGCGGCGCTGGCGGCTCGCCGGGACGGGCTCGCCGCCGGTGAGCTCGACGAGCGCCGCCGGGCCGAGCGCCTCGACCTCACGGAGGTGGTCCCCGCCCGGCGCCGGGGTCACCTGCACCTCGTCACCCGCACGACCATGGCGCTCGAGGACGTCTTCGTGGGCATGGGCTTCACCGTGGCCGAGGGTCCGGTCGTCGAGACCGACTGGTACAACTTCGAGGCGCTGAACTTCCCGCTCGGCCACCCCGCCCGGAACATGTACGACACGCTCTACCTCGAGCTGGGCGAGCCCGAGTCGACGCTCCTGCGCACCCACACGAGCCCCGTGCAGATCAGGGTCATGGAGGGCCGGGAGCCACCGATCTACTCCGTGATGCCCGGCCTCTGCCACCGGCGGGACACCACCGACGCCAGCCACCTCCCGAACTTCCACCAGATCGAAGGGCTCGTCGTCGACCGGGGCATCACGTTCGGCGACCTGGCCGGCACGCTCGACGCCTTCACCCGAGCCTACTTCGGCGGTGACATCTCCTCCCGTCTCCGTCCGTCGTACTTCCCGTTCACGGAGCCGTCGGCCGAGTACGACATCACCTGCGTCTTCTGCCGGGGCGCCGGCTGCCGCACGTGCGGTCGCACCGGCTGGCTCGAGCTGGGCGGCTGCGGGATGGTGCACCCGAACGTCCTGACCAACGTCGGCATCGACCCCGAGGTCTGGTCCGGCTTCGCGTTCGGCTTCGGCATCGAGCGCCTGGCCATGATGCGCTACGGCATCGACGACATCCGGGAGTTCGTCACCAACGACCTCCGCTTCCTGGAGCAGTTCTGAGATGTTGCTCCCGCTCAGCTGGCTCCGAGACTTCGTCGACGTCGACCTGTCGGTCGACGACCTCGTCCTCCTGCTCGGCGACCTGGGCACGCCGGTCGAGTCGGTCACCCACGTCGGGGCCGGGCTCGATGGCGTGGTCGTCGCCCGTGTCACCGAGATCGGGGCCATCGCCGGGGCCGACAAGATCCGCCGCGTCCTCGTCGACGCCGGTGGCGACGAACCCGTGCAGGTGGTGTGCGGGGCGTGGAACTTCGACGTGGGCGACCTGGTGCCGCTGGCCACGGTCGGCACCGTGCTCCCCGGGGACTTCGCCATCGCCCGCCGGAAGATGAAGGGCGTCGAGTCGCACGGGATGCTCTGCGCGCCCGACGAGCTGGGCCTGCCCGAGGGCGGCCACGAGGGCATCCTCCTGCTCCCGGGTGGGCTCGTGCCGGGCACCCCGTTCGCCGAGGCGATGGGGATCGTCCCGGACGTCGTCCTCGAGCTCGAGGTCAACCCCAACCGGCCGGACGCGATGTACGTCGCCGGCATCGGCCGCGACGTCGCCGCCCGCCTGGGCCTGCCCTTCCGGACCCCGTCGCCCGGCGGGGCCGGGGCCGACGGGCCGTCGACCCGGCCGGCCGGCGCCGGGCCGGTGACCGTCGACCCGGTGACCGTCGACCCGGTGACCGTCGAGCCCGTGACGGTCGAGGTGGCCGACCTGGTCGCCTGCCCCCGCTTCACGGCGAGGGTCGTCACCGGCATCACCGTCGGGCCGTCGCCGGCCTGGCTGGCCGACCGCCTGGCCAAGGCGGGCATGCGGCCCATCAACAACGTCGTCGACGCCTCGAACTACGTGATGCTCGAGCTCGGCCACCCCAACCACGCCTACGACCTGGCCGCCCTGCCGGGCAGGGGCCTCCGGGTCCGGCGGGCCGCGCCCGGCGAGTCGCTGGTCACCCTCGACGGCGTCGAGCGCTCGTTCGTGGCCGACGACCTCCTCATCTGCGACGCCGGCGACCACGCCGTCGGCATCGCCGGGATCATGGGCGGCGAGTCGTCGGAGGTCACCGGGGCCACCACCGAGGTTCTCCTCGAGGCGGCGGCCTTCGACCCCATGACGATCGCCTGGACGTCGAAGCGCCTCGGGCTCCGCTCCGAGGCGTCCGCCCGGTTCGAGAAGGGCGTCGACCCGCACGGCATCGATCTCGCCGTGGCCCGGTTCTGCGAGCTGCTGGCGGCCGGGGGGGCGACGCCCACCGGGGTGGTCGTCGACGTGCGGGGCGACCTGGACGAACCGGTGCCCGTGCCGGTGCGGACGGCCCGGGTCAACGCCCTCCTCGGCACCTCGCTCACCGACGCCGAGGTCCGCGGCCACCTCGACCCGATCGGCTTCACCACCTCGGTCACGGCCCCCGGGCTCCTCGACGTGACGATCCCGACCTGGCGCCCGGACAGCGCCGCGGAGATCGACGTGATCGAGGAGATCGCCCGGATGCACGGCTACGCCCGCATCCCGCGGACCGTCCCCGCGTCGACCCTGATCGGCGAGCTGGCACCCGTGCAGCGCGACCGCCGCGAGGTCCGGTCGATCCTGGTCGGGGCCGGTGCCTCGGAAGCCTGGACCACGACCTTCCTGGCGGCCGCCGACCTCTCCCGGGCCGGCCTCGACCCGGCCGTCGCCGTCGTGGTCGCCAACCCCCTGGCGGTCGAGGAGTCGCGCCTGCGCACCTCCCTGCTCCCCGGGCTCCTCCGGGCCGTGGCCTACAACGCGTCGCACCGGCTGGCCGACGCCTGGCTGTTCGAGCTCGGCAACGTGTTCTCCGTCGTCGACCGGGGCTCGCTCCCCGACGAGCGCGAGCGCCTCGGCGTGGCGTTGGCCGGCGCCGACGCCCGCACCGCCACGGAGCTCTGGCACCTCCTCGCCGAGGGTCTCTTCCTCGAGCAGGCCCGGCTCCGACCGATCGGCGATCCCGCCGCCGGCCGTGCCGGCGGCCCTCTCCCCGGCGGCCTCCACCCGGCCCGGGTCGCGTCGGTCGAGGTCGACGGTGCCGCCGTCGGCGTGGTGGGCGAGGTGGACCCCGCCGTGCTCGAGGGTCACGGCATCACCCAGCGGGTGGGGTGGCTCGAGCTCGACCTCGGGCCGGTGCTGGCGGCCCGCCGGGGCCCCGTCGGCTACCGGCCCGTGCGCCGCTTCCCGTCGAGCGACGTCGACCTGTCCTTCGAGGTCGACGAGGGAACGCCCGCCGGCGAGGTCACCGACGCGCTGGCCTCGACGGGCGCCGACGAGGTCGTGGCCGTGTCGCTCCTCGACGTCTACCGGGGCCCGGGCATCGCCGAGGGACGCCGGTCGCTCACGTACCGGGTGCGGTTGCAGGCCGCCGATCGGACGCTCACCGACACCGAGCTCGCCGAGCTCCGACAGCGCCTGATCGCCGCCGTCGCCTCGGCGGCACCCGCAACGCTCCGGGCCTGAGGCCCGTCCCGCCCCGGCCGTCGCGGGCGGCCGATCTCGATTCGCCCGACACACGGTGCGGCGGCAGGCTTGGGTCGGTGACGACCTCGCCGGAGCCCTTCGTCCCCCGGGTCGACGGCTGGAGGGACGAGGACCAGGTCGCCGAGTACCTCGATCGCATCGAGCGGCTCCCGCCCCGGGCCGCGGGGGAGGACGTGCTCCGAGAGATCCTGCCGCCCGCCCCGGTGCGACTGCTCGACCTCGGCGCCGGCGACGGCCGCCTGGCCGCCCTGGCCATGGAGGCCCGCCCCACGCTCGAGCACGTGGTGCTCGTCGACCGCTCGGCACCGATGCTGGAGCGGGCCAGGCGGCGCTTCGCCGGCGACGCACGGGTGGAGGTGAGGTCCGGCGAGCTCGAGGAGCCCATCGGCCCGCTCGGCACCTTCGACGTGGTCGTGTCCGGCCTCGCCATCCACCACCTGCACGACCCGGCCAAGCGACGGCTCTACGGCCAGGTGGCCCAGCAGCTCGAGCCTGGCGGCCTCTTCGCCAACCTCGAAGTGGTCGCGTCCGCCACGCCCGAGCTCCACGCCACCTTCCTGCGGGCGATCGGTCGATCCGCCGACGATCCGGACGACCGACTGGCACCGGTCGAGGCCCAGCTCGGCTGGCTCAGGGAGGCCGGGCTGGTGCAGGTCGACTGCCTCTGGCGGTGGCGCGGCTTCGCCCTTCTCGTCGGGGCCCGGCCCGGCGCCTGACGGTCGATCCGGCACCCGGGGCAGACCGGGCAGCCGGGAGGCGGCGGGCGCCCGCAGGAGTTGCATAGTCATTCAGAATGCCGTATCATCATGCCCCATGAAGACGGTGGGCATCATCGGGGCGTCCGGCTACGCCGGCGCCGAGCTGCTCCGCCTGTGCGCCGGCCACCCCGGCCTGAAGGTGGCATGGGCGACCGGCGACCGCCAGGCCGGCGCGCCGATCGCCGACCTGTACCCGAACCTGCGGGCCGTCGTGGGCGACCAGCGCTTCGAGGCGTTCAGCCCGGCCATGGTCGACGGGCTCGACGCCGTCTTCCTCTGCCTCCCGCACGGCGCCAGCGGCGAGCTGATGCCCGAGGTGCGCGACCGGGTGGCGCTCGTCGTCGACCTCGCCGCCGACTTCCGGTTGCAGGACGCCGCCGCCTACCCGATCTGGTACGGCGAGGCCCACCCCCATCCCGAGCTCCTGGCCGGGTTCGCCTACGGCCTGCCCGAGCTCTTCCGCGACGACCTCGTCGGCGCCACGGGCATCGCCGCCCCGGGTTGCTATCCGACCGCGGCCGCGCTGGCCCTGGCGCCCCTGCTGCGGGCCGGTGCCGTCGTGCCGTCCGGCATCGTGGTCGACGCCGCCAGCGGGGTGTCGGGAGCGGGCCGCGACAAGCACCCCTTCTGCGGGACGGACGAGAACTTCGCCGCCTACGGGCTCCTGGACCACCGCCATACGCCGGAGATCGAGCAGGTGCTCGGGGCCCAGGTGCTCTTCACCCCCCACCTGGCGCCGATGAACCGGGGCATCCTGGCCACCTGCTACGCCCGGCCGACGGTCGAGACGACCACGGCCGACCTCCTCGGCGTCCTGCACGATGCCTACGACGCCGAGCCGTTCGTGGTCGTCGTCGACGAGCCCCCGTCGACGAAGGCGACCCAGGGCTCGAACGTCTGCCACGTCACCGTCCGGGCCGATCCGCGGACCGGCTGGGTGCTCGCCGTCGCCGCGCTCGACAACCTCGTCAAGGGGGCCGCCGGGCAGGCCCTCCAGGGCGCCAACCTGGCCCTCGGGCTCGACGAGGGAGCCGGCCTCCCGCTGGCCGGGCTGCTGCCGTGAGCGTCACCGCCCCCGCCGGGTTCAGGGCCGCCGGAATCGCCTGCGGCATCAAGCCGAGCGGCGACCCCGACCTCGCCCTCGTGGTCACCGCCGACGGCCGGCCGGTGCCGTCGGCCGGTGTCTTCACGACCAACCTCTCGACGGCGGCGCCGGTCGTCACCACCCGTGCCCACCTGGCCGCCACCACCGGCCTCTCGGTGGGCGTGGTCCTCAACAGCGGCAACGCCAACGCCGCCACCGGGACCCAGGGCCGGGCCGACGCCGAGCGCACCACCGCCCTGGTGGCGGCTGCCCTCGGGTGCCGCCCGGAGGAGATCCTCGTCTGCTCCACCGGCCTGATCGGCATCCCGCTGCCGATGGCCCCGATCGAGTCGGGCGCAGGCCCGCTCGTCGCCGCCCTGGCCGCCGACGGCGGCGCCGACGCGGCCCGGGCGATCATGACGACCGACACCGTCCGCAAGGAGGTCGTCGTCACCGGGGACGGCTTCACGGTCGGCGGCATGGCCAAGGGGGCGGCCATGCTGGCGCCCAACATGGCGACGATGCTGGCGGTGCTCACCACCGATGCCGAGGCCGCCCCGGACCAGCTCCGGTCCGCGCTCCTCGCCGGCGTGGCCGGCTCGTTCAACGTGCTGTCCGTCGACGGCTGCACGTCCACGAACGACACCGTCCTCCTCTTCGCCTCCGGCGCGGCCGGTCCGGTCGATCCCGCCGCGCTCGACGAGGCCGTCGCCGAGGCGTGCGTCTCCCTGGCCCGTCAGATGGCGGGCGACGCCGAAGGCGCCACCAAGGTGGTCGACGTCAGGGTCGTCGGGGCCGCCTCCGACGACGATGCCGCCCGGGCCGCTCGCCGGGTGGCCGAGAGCAACCTCTGCAAGTGCTCCTGGTACGGCGAGGATCCCTACTGGGGTCGCATCGTCAGCGAGATCGGCAGCAGCGGTGCTGCCTTCGACCCGGACACCGTCTCCGTCTCGTACGGCGGCGTCACCGTCGCCCGCCGGGGCATCGCCTGCGAGCACGACGCCGCCGCCCTGAAGGCGGTGATGGGCGCCAGGGACATCGAGATCGTGGCCGACCTCGGGCTCGGCGATGGCAACGCCTCGGTGCTCACCAACGATCTCACCCACGCATACGTCGACGAGAACATGAGGACGTCGTGACCGCACTCGCGGAGATCGTGGCCGGACTCGACGCCAACGCCAAGGCCGGCGTCCTCGTCGAGGCCCTGCCCTACATCCGGCGCTTCGCCGGCAAGGTGGTCGTGGTCAAGTACGGCGGCAACGCCATGGCGGTGGCCGACGGGGCCGGCGACGAGCTGGCTCTCTTCGCCGAGGACGTCGTGCTGCTCCACTCGGTCGGCATCCGGGTCGTCGTCGTGCACGGTGGCGGGCCCCAGATCGGCGACCTCCTGGGCCGGCTGGGCATGGAGTCCAGGTTCGTCGACGGGCTCCGGGTCACCGACGCCGAGACGCTCGACGTGGTGCGGATGGTGCTCGTCGGCAAGGTCAACCGCGAGCTCGTCTCCGCCGTCAACGTCCACGGCCCGCTGGCGGTCGGCATCTCGGGCGAGGACGGGCACTTCCTCCGGGCCCGTGCCCGGTCGGCCGACCTCGGCTTCGTCGGCGACGTCCACCAGGTCGACCCCACGCTGCTTCGCCGCCTGCTCGACTCCAGCCTCATCCCGGTGGTCGCCACCATCGCCATGGACGCCGAGGGGCAGGCGTACAACGTGAACGCCGACGCCGCCGCCGGGGCCATCGCGGCGGCCCTCGACGCGGAGAAGGTCGTCTACCTCACCGACGTCGAGGGCATCCGGTCGGTCGCCGACGACCCGTCGACGCTGCTGTCGACGGTCTCGGTGGCCGAGCT
>JBFWQW010000029.1:0-28543 GCA_050249235.1 Acidimicrobiia bacterium
GCACCCGGTGGTGGGACCTCATGCTCGAGGCGGCCGGCTCGAAGACGGTGGCCGAGTGGCAGGAGGTGTTCGACCGCGACGGCAACACCTTCGCCGAGACCTACCTCGACGGCACGGAGCTGTTCGACCACCCCCAGTTCGTCCACGACGAGAACGTCGCCGAGGTCGAGATCCCCGGGATCGGCCACGCCCGCGAGATGGGCGTGCTGGTGAAGCTGTCCGGCACGCCGGGCGATCCCACCGCGCCGCCTCCCGCCGTCGGCGAGCACGCCGGCGAGCTCCGGGCCCGCCCCCGGCGGGTACCCGACGTTCCGAGCGGCTCGCCCGACGACCGGCCCCCGCTCGACGGCGTGATGATCGTCGACCTCGGGACCTTCTACGCCGCCCCGTTCGGCAGCGCCATGCTCACCGACCAGGGCGCGCGGGTCATCAAGGTCGAGCCGCTGGAAGGCGACCCGATCCGGTTCAACATGCCGATCCCGGAGTGGGCCGGCGTTCGTGTCACGCAGGGCAAGGAGAGCATCGCCCTCGACGTCTTCACCGACGAGGGAAGGGCCATCGTCACCAAGCTCCTGGAGCGGGCCGACCTCGTCATGCACAGCTACCGGGGCGGTGTCGCCGCCCGCATGGGCTTCGACGCCGAGGCGGCCATCGCCCTCAACCCGGACCTGATCTACCACCACGGCCAGGGCTACGGCCTCACGGGTCCCTACTCCCGCCGCCAGGCCTACGCCCCCACCATCGCCGCCGGCTCGGGCTTCGCCCGCCGATCGGGCGGCGGCGGCCCGGAGGGCCAGCCCCTCACGCTGGAGGAGATCAAGGACCAGGGACCGTTCCTGGCCGGGGCCCAGTCCGGTCACCCCGACGGCATGGCCGCCCTCGCCGTGGGAGCCGCCCTCGCCCTCGGCCTCGTGGCCCGCGACCTCGGGCGGGGTGGCCAGTCCTCGATGACCACCATGCTCAACACCATGGGCCACGTCATGGGCGACGCCCTCATCGACTACGAGGGCGCCGGCGCGCCACTCACCACCGACCCCGAGATGTACGGCTTCTCGGCCCTGTACCGGGTCTACGAGGCATCGGACGGGTGGGTGGTGCTGTGCGTCACCGACGACCGCGAGTGGGCATCGCTCACGGCCGTCCTGGCCGACCAGGCGGCCGACGCCGGCGGCGGCGAGCTGGCCGCCGACCCCCGGTTCGCGACAGCCGAGGCCAGGGCCACCCACGATGCCGAGCTCGCCACCACCCTCACCCGCGCCTTCGCCGGCCGGGCCGCCGCCGACTGGCAGCAGGTGATGGTCGCCGCCGACGTGGCCTGCGTCTCCGTCGACCCCCAGCTGGCCGGCCTGTGCGCCGCTCTCCAGTTCCCCGGCGGCCTCGCCGAGCAGCTCGGCATGATGGCGACCGTCGAGCACCCCATCTTCGGCGAGGTGCCCCGCACCCGCCGGCTCGTCGAGCTCTCCCGCTCCGGCGAGACCCTCGGCGCCGGCTGCACGATCGGCCAGCACACCGACGCCCTCCTCCGGGAGCTCGGCTACGACGACGCCGCCATCGCCGACCTCCGCGCCCGCGGCATCGTCGGCGGCGACTGAGCCGGGCACCGGACCGCCCCCGCCCCGAACCCGGTGCGGACGTCGCCGCTCGGTGGCGGTCAGCGCACCGGGTTCCGGGCGTCAGCCGTGCCGAGGGTGACGCCGGCGGGCCGCGTCAGGCCGTCGAGGGGAGGAGGGCGTCGATGTCGGCGAGGGCGCGGAGGGCGTCGTTGAGGTGGGTGCAGCAGTCGGGGCCACGGAGGACCTCGAGCACCTTCGTGCGGAGCTCGACCAGGGGTTGGCCGACCAGCCAGTCGACGTTGGGGGCCGCGGCCGGGCACTCGGGATAGGGCAGCACCATCGGGCGGGCCACGAGGGAGGTGACCGTGCCGGTGGCGGCGTCCACCGCGGCGTCGAGCAGGTACTCGTGGACGGCCACCTCGACCAGGTCGGGGTCGCTGCACGAGTCGCGGAAGTGGGCCTCGATCCGGAAGTCGCCGCCCTCCCGCCACACGTCCATCCGGCGGGCCCGGCGCAGCCCCACCGGGGCCAGCGGCTCCATCGGGTGCCAGCCGTCGGGGTCGTCGGGATCGGTGAGGGGCGGCACCGGCGCGACGTTGTGGCCCCCGCCGACCGGTGTGCCGTCGGGCCGCAGCGCGCCCGAGCCGGGCCGGAAGCCGGCGCAGATGCCGAGCATCGTGCGCCGCTGGATCCGAGGTGCGGCATCGCCGGGCGACTCGGGGCCGGCGCCGCCCCGCCAGTCGGGCCGGTGGCGCGACCAGGCGAAGCCGCCGACCAGGCTGGCGCCGGCGATGTCGTCGAGGATGAGGGCGAGCGGGGTGTGGTCGCGCCGGTCGTCGGGAACGGCGGCGTCGATCGCGGACCGCAGGCCGCCGCCACCCCGGGCGCCGACGAGCCCGGCGATGCCGGGCCGGGAGGGCTCGGCGGCGATGTCCTCGATCGTGCGGTCGGGCCCGATGCCGACCGCGAGGCTGTCGTGGGCCAGCACCGTCCCCGAGCCGTCCTCGGCGGTCCGAAGGTCCCGGGCCCGGCCGAGGATCCGCATCTGCGTGCCCTGGCCACCGGGCCACGACATGTCGAGCGAGCTGGTGCGGCGCACCGAGCCGGGCCGGCGGGCCGGGGGCCGTTCGAGCGGATGACCGGGCGGTGCCGGCAGCGCCGGCGCGCTCACCGTCTTGACCCCGTGCGGAGCCACCACGTCCCGGTCATGACCCGCTCCTCCCGTCGGGGCGCTCCTGCGTCCCCGCTGCGGACACGGTAGCGGCCTGGCCCCGGATCGAAAGCGCCGCTCTCGCAAGTGCCGGCCCGGACGCGGGGCGCCGCCGCGCGCCGCGACGAACGGGCCGGGGCGTGCCGAGGGCGCGGCCCGTCCGGGCCGGGCGGGACTCGGCCGCGGGGCCGCTCAGGCCGGGCGGGGCGCGGGCGCGGGAAGGCTCGGGTTCCGGAAGCGGTGCACCGTGAACTCGTCGCTGTCCGTGTCGAGGATCCCGTAGCTCACCATGTTGGGGTGGCTCGGGTCGCCGCCCTGGCCCAGCGAACCGGGGTTCACGACGAGCGTGCTCCCGACCCGGGTGGCCAGCGGGACGTGGGTGTGACCGAGCACGAGGATGTCGGCGTCGACCTCGCCGCAGCGGGCCAGCCCGGGACTCCCGGCGTGCAGGTACTCGCCGTAGGGCGGGAAGGGACTGGCGTGGACCATGAGCAGGCGCTTGCCCGAAGCCTGCATCTCGAAGCGGGCCGGTGCCGCGGCCATGAACTCGATGTTCGACCGGCGGTGCTCGGGGGCCGAGAGGGCCCGCTGCCCGTGCTCGAGCAGGGTCCACTCGTGGTTGCCCGTGACGTAGGGGATGTCGTGCTCCCGGATGGCCTCGACGACCTCGTTCGAGAACCGGTACTGCAGGACGGCGTCGCCCGCCACCAGCATGGCGTCGACGACGGGCGCCAGCTCGGTGACGGCTCGATCCATCGCGGCGGCGTTGCAGTGCACGTCCGACATGATCCCGATCAGCATCCGGTGCGTTCCGCCGTCCTCATCCGACTCCGGGTGCCATCGTCCCACGGGCGCCGCTCACGGTCGCAAACCGGGCGGTCAGGACGTGGGCGACCGGGGCGTGAAGAAGGGGACGGCGACCTCGTCGTCGACCGTCTCGAAGGTCACCTCGACTGGCAGGCCCACCCGCAGCGAGTCCTTGTCGACGCCGGTCACCCGGGTCATCAGCCGGACGGCCTCGCCCTCGGTGCCGTCGAGCTCGATGACCGAGATGTTGTAGAGGGGCGAGTCGGGGACGGCCCGCTGGTCGGCCCACGTGTAGGTGTAGACGGTGCCGGTTCCCGGCAGGTCGGCCCACTCCCACGCCATCGACTGGCAGCCGTAGCAGGCCCAGGACGGCGGGCACCGGTGGCGCCCGCAGTCGCTGCAGCGCTGCGCGACCAGCCGGCCCTCGCCCGCGGCCCGCCAGTAGCCCTCGGTCAACGGCTCCCACCCGGGGCTCGGGAGCTGCCTGCGGTCCTGCTCGCTCATGTCCTCGTCAGCCCTTCTTCAGCAGCAGTGCGCTGGACGGCGTGGGGCTCGAGCCGGCGACCACGAGGGCCACCTCCGCCCCGTCGACCTGGTTCGGCGAGGTCCCGCGCAGCTGGCGCATGGCCTCGTACACGTGGCTCATCCCGTGGTTGTAGACCTCGGCCAGGTTGCCCCCGTGGGGGTTCACCGGCATCCGGCCGCCGACGCGGATGTTGCCGTCGGCCACGAACGGGCCGGACTCGCCCTTGGGCACCAGCTGGAAGTCCTCCAGACCCATCAGGACCATCGGCGTGAAGTGGTCGTAGATGTTGGCGAGGTCGACCTCGTCGGGCCCGATCCCCGCGTTGGCGTAGAGGTCGTTGCCGATGGTGCGCTGGCCGGCCGACGCGAAGTCCTCGTCGGACATGTTGTTGCCGCCGAACATCCCCTGGCCCCAGCGGTACGGGGCGCCCATGGCCGCCGCGGCCAGGTGGACCGGGGGCTGGCGCAGGTCCTTGGCCCGATCGGCCGAGGCGACGATGACGCAGTTGCCCGAGTCCGACTCCATGCAGAAGTCGAGGAGCCGCAGCGGGTCGGCGATCAGCCGGGAGTTGTGGTGGTCCTCCATGGTGATGGGGTCGCGGAACCGGGCGTCGGGGTTGGTGGCGGCGTTCAACCGGGCGTTGATGGCGATCTCGCCGAAGTGGTCGATCGTGGTGCCGTAGAGGTGCATGTGGCGCCGGGCGGCGAGGGCGAAGCTCTGGCCGGGCGAACCGAGGAGCGGGAACCGCGGCACGTCCATGCGGCCCATGCCGCCGAACCGGTTGCCGAACGCCCCGCCCTGCACGACGCCCCGGGTGATGGCCACGTAGTTGGCCTGGCCGGTGGCCACTGCCATGCAGGCGTACATGAAGGTCCCGCCCATGGCGCCGCCGCCACCGCCCCAGCCCATCCCGGTGAACCGCAGCTGCTTGATCCCGAGGGCGTTCGCCATGGTGCCGGGGTCGACGCCGTCGCCGGAGTACGAGCAGAAGCCGTCGATGTCCGTCGGGTCGATCCCGGCGTCGTCGGCCGCCTTGAGCACGGCCTCGAGGACCATGGGGACGGGTCCGTTGGCGCCGAGCTCACCCCGCTTGCCGTAGCGGGTGTGGCCGAACCCGACGAACGCCGCCTTGTCCCGCAGCCATGTGCCTTCCGCCATCGGGCCCCCTCGACCGTCGTCCGACCTGATCCGGCGGCACCCTATCGAAAACCGTCTTTTCGTGTGTCCAACCCGCTCCCCCGTTCTGTGTCGACTCGAGCGGGACGACCCCGGTCGGGTCGACGACGTCCGGGAGAGGTGGCGCTACTCGATGCCCTCGAGGGGCGGGGCGCCGACGTGGGGGAACAGCTCGAGGAAGGCACCCTGGGTGATGCGGTGGCGGACCGGGTCGGGCTGCTCGTCGAAGAGCTCGTGCAGCGTCTTCTGGGTGTGGCCGAACGTGCCCTCGATGTGGGGGTAGTCGCTCCCCCACAGCACGTTCGGGTAGCCCATCGCCGTCACCGTCAGCACCGCCGTCGGGTCGTGCTGGAACGAGGCGTACACCTGCGAGCGGAGGATCTCGGACGGCGGCCGGGAGAGCTGGTCGCGGACGAACTCCGAGTGCTGGCGGAAGGCCTCGTCGAGGCGGTCGCCGATGAAGGGGAGCCAGGAGGCGCCCGCCTCGGAGATGAGGAGCCGGAGGCCGGGCCGCTTGTCGAGGATGCCGGACGCCGCGAACGACGCCGCCATGTCGATCCCGCCGTAGCAGGCGTGCAGGTAGTTCATCGTGCCGGCGCCCGGACCGTGGTGGTGGATCGGGTCGTCGCCCACCGGCGGCCCGGTGTGGCAGGCGAGGACCATGCCGGTCTCCTCGGCGACGTCCCACACCGGGTCCCAGTCGGGCCGGTTGAAGTCGGGCACGCCCTTCGGGGTGCCGGCTGGCAGCCCGAGGGCCTTCAGCCCGAGGCCGGCTGCCCGCTCCACCTCGGCGACGGCGTCGGCGATGTCGAGCGACGACACCTGGGCCGGCATGACGTGGCGGATGCTCTCGCGCTGGACGCTCGCCGACCAGTCGTTGACCGCCTTGGTGGCCTCACGGATCAGGACGGGGTCGGTGATCATCGAGTTCCAGAAGCCGACCGACGCGTAGATGACCTCGGCCCAGATGCCTTCCGAGTCGAGGTCGGCGCGGCGCACCGTGAAGTCGTCGGCCCCGGGGGCCTGCAGTGCCTCGGCCAGCGTGCGCCCCTTGGTCCCCTTCACCACGCCGATCCGCGGCATGGGCCGCTGGAACGACGTGCCGTCGACGTAGATCGTCTCGTACGAGCCGTCCTCGGACTTCACCGAGCGGGGCATGCGCTCCCGCAGGCTCGGTGCCAGCGTCTCGTAGAGGTCGGGCGGCTCGTTGTAGTGCGAGTCGCCGGAGTTGCTCCAGATCTTCACGGTCGACCACCTCCTCGGGTGGGTTCGGTTCCTCGGGGTCGGGTGCCTCGTCTCGTGCTCGGTCGGGAGATCGGGAGTGCCGGGTCGGGAGTGCGGGTCGGTTCGGTCGGGTCGGGGTCGTCGGGTCGCGCCGGCCCCGGCTCAGGGCGCGGGCGACTCGAGCAGCGGCGCCAGGGCGACCACGTCCTCGAGCTCGCGCAGCGTGTCGTTCAGGTGGGTGCACGTGCTCGGGCCGAGGAGCTCGGCCCGCACCTGGGGCCTGAGCCCGAGCACCTTCATGCCGGTCAGGCGGCGGGCGCTCTCGGCCGCCTGCGGGCACTCGACGAAGGGGAGGACGCGGGGCTGGGCCTCGCACTCCGCGACCCGCATGGTCGACGGGTCGATCGTGGCCGAGACCGTGTACTCGTGGATGATCGTCTCGAGTCCCTCGGGTGCCATGTGGCTGTCCCGGAAGAACGTCTCGACCCGGAGCATCCCCGCGTCGTCGCGCCACAGGTCGTGCCGGCGCCAGCGACGCATGGCGTCGGGACCGAGCGGTCCGGACAGCTCGTGCCAGCCGATCGGGTCGTCCGGATCGAGGACCTCCGTGGCGTCCGGACCGGTCACCACCGCCATCCGGCCCGCCTCCTGGCTGGTGACGATCACGCCGCCGACCTGGAAGCCGGCGCACATGTCGGGACCGTGGATGGGCGGGCCCGGCGGGCGGAGGCTCGCCATCGTCCTCGCGTCGAAGTCGCCCCGGTCGGTGGCGTGCATGATCGAATAGCCCGACACCAGCGTCGAGACCGGGATCTCGTCGAGCAGCAGGTAGACGGGCTGGCCCCGCTCGGCCGCGGTGTCGCTGTCGATCACCGCCCGGAACCCGGTGGTGGCGACCTTGCCGACGAGGGCGTCGATGCCGGCCACCTCGGGCGTGGTCCGCACCGACTGCACCACCGCGCCCCCGGTGTAGGCCAGCTCCACCTCCATCTCCGCCCGTCCGGCCTCGACGGTCGAGCCGTCGGGCCTCGTCACCAGGTCGCGGCTGCGGCCGAGGAGGGTGAGCCCCTCGTGCAGCTCGCTCGGTCGCAGGGCGTCGACGGTCGAGGTCCGTCGCACGGACCCGGGCCGACGGGGCGGCGTGCCCGTGGTCGGCTCGTGCGGACCGTGGCGTGGATCGAGGTAGCGGCCTTCCCCCATCCGGCGGAGACTAGGGCCTCGCGAGTGGAAACGAAAGCGTTGCTTTCATATGCTGGCGAGGTGGGACGTGCCCCCATCCCGGGGAACCAGGGCCACGACCGAGGAGACTGAGATGGCTGAGAACCAGGACGGCAAGATCTGGGCGAACTCGGGCGACTCGCACTACATGGAGCCGCCCGACCTCTACGACCGGTTGCCCGAGCACCTCCGCGACAAGCTGCCCCGCACCGAGCGCGACGAGGCCCGCGGGGTCGAGGTGATCACGGTCGACGGCCAGTCCTTCGAGCGGGCCATCCCCCGCCCGATGACCCCGGAGCAGTGGCTGCGCAACGCCGCCATGCCGGCCCAGGAGCACCGCGACGAGGCCGACGGCCAGGCCCGGGCGCCGGGCGCCATGGACCCCGCCCTCCGACTCGTCGACCTCGACCAGGAGGGCATCTGGGCCGAGGCGATCTACCCCTCGCTCGGGACCTGGACGTTCAACATCCGCACCCCGGAGATCGTCCGGGAGGGCTGCCGCATCTCGAACGACTTCTTCATCGAGTTCCAGCAGCACTCGCCCCGCTACGTCGTCGCCGCATCCATCCCGCTGCTCGACACCGACGACACCGTCGCCGAGATCCACCGGGCGTCGAAGCTCGGCTTCAAGCTCGGCTTCTTCCCGGTGAAGCCCCCGACCGAGAGGCCCGGCTGGCAGTACAACGACGAGTGGGAGCCCGTCTGGGCCGCGCTCGAGGAGACCGGCATGGTCCTCGGGTTCCACATCGGCACCGAGCCCGTCGACCCCACCGGCCGCATCGGCATCTACTACCGGGGTCCCGGTGGTGCCGTCCTCAACTACGTGGAGACCACCTACGGGGGCCAGCGGGCCGTCAGCCAGATGATCGCCTGCGGGGCGCTCGACCGGCATCCCGACCTCCGCGTCCTCGTGTCGGAGGGCGGCGCCACCTGGGGCCCCTTCCTCGCCGACCGCATGGACGAGGGCTACCGCCAGCACGGCGCCGCCGTCCGGCCCACCCTCTCGAAGCTGCCCAGCGAGTACCTCTACACCCAGGTCTACGCCTCCTTCCAGCACGACCGCTCGGCCGTGATGGCCAACCAGGCCATGGGCTGGAAGAACGTCATGTGGGGCTCCGACTACCCCCACTACGAGGGAACCTACGGGCACACCCAGAAGACGCTCCACGAGCTCTTCGACGACGCGCCGGCCGAGGTCAGCCAGCGCATCCGCATCGGCGCCTTCCAGGAGCTCTTCCCCCACGTTCCGAGCCCGCCCGGCTCCTGAGCCCGGCACACCGACCCCGGAACGGCCCGTCGGCCGCCGCCCCTCCGGGGGTGGCGGCCGATCGGCTCTCCGGGGCGGGCCCGGGTTCGGGCATCCTCTCCAGCGGCGGCGTGCGCCTGTCCCGACCGCCGAGCCATTCGATCCGGACCGAGGTCTCCGACGATGCGATCTGCTGGTTGCCCCGACCGATGCGAGCCGGGCACGGCCCGGCCGGCCCTGACCGACGGGTCGATCCGGTGAAGCTGGTCGGGCTCTCCGGCGGCATCGGGTGCGGCAAGTCGACCGTGGCCGAACGGCTCCGGCGGCTCGGTGCCGACACCATCGACGTCGATCTCCTCAACCGGGAGCTGCAGCAGCCCGGGCTGCCCCTGTTCGAGCAGATCGTCGAGCGGTGGGGCGACCGGGTCGTCGCGCCGGACGGCCAGCTCGACCGGCCCGCCCTCAGCCGGATCGTCTTCCAGGACAGGGCCGAGCTCGCCGCGCTCACGATGATGGCGGCGCCGATCACCGAAGCCGAGCTCGTCAGGCGGGCGGCCCGGCACGAGGGGACCGACGACGTGGTCGTGTACGAGGCGGCGATGTTCCTCGGGAAGCAGTACGGCATGGAGGGGCTGATCGTCGTCGACACGCCGCCCGAGGTCGCGCTCGAGCGGCTGGTGACGCAGCGGGGCATGCCGGAGGCCGACGCCCGGGCGAGGATCGGGAGCCAGATCCCCCGGGAGCACCGGGTGGCGGCGGCCGACCACGTGATCGACAACAGCGGCCGGCCGGACGACCTGGACGAGCCGGTCGAGCGGGCCTGGGCATGGATCCACGAGCTGCCGGACGGCACGCCGAGGATCTCGAGGGGCCGGCCGTGACCGACCGGCCCGAGCCGACCGGGCCGACCGGAGGGGCGGCCCGTCCGTTCGACGGGCGGGTCGTGATCGTCACCGGCGCGGCCCGCGGGCTGGGACGCGACTACGCCCGGTACTTCGCCGAGGACGGCGCCTCGGTCGTCCTCGCCGACCTCGAACCGGCCACCGCCGCCCTCGAGGCCGTCGCGAGCACCGGCGCCTCCTGCCTGGCCGTGCCGCTCGACGTCACCGACGACGCCAGCACGGCGGCCATGGTCGACCGGGTGGTGCAGGCCTTCGGCCGCATCGACGTGCTCGTGAACAACGCCGGGCTCTGGCGGCTCGACGGCGGGCTCATCGACGCCGACCCGGCGGCCTGGCGCGCCGGCTGGGCCGTCAACGTGGACGGAACGCTCCGCTGCTACCGCGCCGTCGTTCCGGTCATGGCCCGCAACGGCTTCGGGAGGATCGTCAACATCTCGTCGATGGCTTCCCGCGGCGGCGGCAGCGTCTACGGGCTCACCAAGAACACGGTGAACCAGATGACTAGGGGCATGGCCGCCGAGGTCGGCGACCTGGGCATCACCGTGAACTGCGTGGCGCCCGGCATCTCCGCCTTCGAGGGCGCCCGTGGCGCCATCGCCGGTGCCGAGCAGGTCGTCGCCGGGAACATCGTCAAGCGCCTGGGCACCAGCCGCGACCTCTACGGCGCCATCCGGTACTTCTGCAGCGACGAGGCCGGGTGGGTCACGGGCCAGACCCTCTTCGTCGACGGCGGCGCGACCGCCAGGTAGGCGACCGGCTCGTCCTCGCCCTCCCGCTCTCTGTCGACGCAGGGGGCGTTGGTGCCTCCAAGTCGACGAGGAACGGGCGGATCGCTCAGCCGGTGGCGATGATGCCCTTCTCCAGGAGGGCGTCGATCTCGGTGTCGCCGTAGCCGAGCCAGCGGACGATCTCGAGCGTGTGCTGGCCCCGCACGAACGGGGCCCGCTGCACGACGCTGGGCGTGTCGCTGAACCGCATGAGCTGGCCGACCTGGCGGAGCCGTCCCGCGGTCTGGTGCTGCTGCTCCGAGACCACGCCGAGGCTGAGGTTCTCGTCGTCGAAGAGCACCAGCTCGCCGTCGGCGGTGTAGATGGAGATCTCCGCCGGCACGCCGGCGGCGTCGAGCCGGCGCCGCCACTGGATGGCCGTCTGCGTCCTGAACACCTGCTCCGTCAGGCGCTCGAGCTCCGCCCGGTTGGCCTGGCGCGCCTCGGGGGTGGCGAACCGGGCGTCGGCCTCCAGCTCGGGACGGCCGATGGCGCCGCAGAAGGCGGCCCAGTGCTGGGGCTTCGGGGCCGCCACCTGGATCCAGCCGTCCTGGGTCTCGTAGAGGCGGTAGAGGGCGCCGAAGCCGGTCTGGCCCTTGTCGAGCTTGGCCGGGTCCGACGGGCCGTCCTCGGTGAGGTGGACCTCGGAGTTGGCGTAGAGGGCGGCGTTGAGGAGCGAGGTCCACACCTCCTGGCCCTCGCCGGTCCGGTCGCGGTGGTGCAGGGCGGCGAGCACGCCGACGACGGAGGCCATGGCGTTCGTGGTGTCGGTGTGGCCGGTCCGGTAGTAGAGGGGGTCGTTGCCCTCCTCGGCCGGGCCCAGCTCCCACTCGAAGCCCGTGAGCGCCTGCGAGAGCGAGTCGTTGCCACCCAGGTGGGACAGGGGGCCCTCCGGCCCGTACATGTAGCTGTTGCAGTAGATGATGTCCGGCTTGACCTTCTTCAGGCTCTCGTAGTCGATCCCGAGCCGGTCGGCGACGCCCTTCACCATGTTGTGGTGCACGACGTCCGACTCGGCGACGAGCCGGCGCACCAGCTCGGCGCCCTCCTCCGTCTTGAGGTCGACGAGGAGCGAGCGCTTGCCCTGCTCGCAGCCGAGCAGGACGGTGCTCGACGCCATGCGGGCCGTGCCCGGGTCGGTCTCGGGCGTCGCCACCTTGATGACGTCCGCACCGAGGCCGGCCATGAGCATGGCGCCGAAGGGGCCGGCGAAGGCCCGGCCGAAGTCGAGCACCCGGATCCCGTCGAGCGGGTAGCGGTGGGTCCGGGCAGGGTCGCGGGGCGAGACGGCGGGCACGGCCCGGTTCTCGGCGAAGACCTCGGCGTCGTGCTGGCCGACCGCCGGGCGGGGACGGGGCGGGGTCGGCGGGTTGAGGGCGAGGCGGAACGGGATCCCGGCCTGCGTCGTCTTGCCGACCTCGGGATCGTCGACCTCGACCGCCATCTCGTTGAAGACGACCTGCTCGTGGGCGAACACGTCCCGGGTCGGCAGGATCTCGGCCACCTGGAACCACTCCTCGTGGAGGAGGTCGACGAGCTCGGCCCGCTTGCGGTCCTTCACCACCTCGCGGATGGCCGGATAGAGCTTCTCGAGCGGGGTGTCCATCGGGATGCCCAGGGCGGCCTGGATCGAGGCGCCCTTCTTCTGGGTGGCACCGGCCAGGACCTGGATCCAGCCGTCGGCGGCCGGCATCACCTCGGCCTGGTGGACCCCGGGCGGATAGGTCTTCGTCATCACGCCCTGGAACTCGTCGAGGTTGTGCTCGGTGTGGGCCCAGAGCATGGTCGTGAAGGCCAGCACGCCCTGGTAGAGCGAGGTCTCGACCCGCTGGCCCCGTCCGGTCTCGACCCGGGCGTGGAGGGCGGCGAGGATCGCGATCGGCGTGAGGTAGGTGGCCGCCACGCTCGGCAGCGGGCTGGCGAGGAACGTCGGGCCGGGGCGCCAGGACGGCTGCTCGTACTGCTGCCCGGAGCGGGCCTGGACGAGGGCGTCCCATCCGGGCCGGCTGCTGTTGCGGCTCCCGGTCGGGTAGGCCGGGATCGAGCAGTAGACGAGGTGGGGGAACTGCGGGGCGAGGGTCTCGTAGTCGAGGCCGAGGCGGGCCATCACGCCGGGGCTGAAGCTCTCGGCCAGCACGTCGGCCGTGCCCACCAGCTGGAGGAACCTCGCCTTGCCCTCGGACGACTTGAGGTCGAGCGCCACCGAGCGCCGGCTCCGGTTCCAGACCCGGTAGGCGGGGTGGGAGCGGTAGGGATCGCCGCCCGGAGGCTCGACCTTCACCACGTCGGCGCCGCTCTCGGCCAGCAGCAGGATCCCCGCCGGCCCCGCCATGCCCCAGGTCAGATCCAGGATCCTCACACCGTCAAGTGCCGTCATCGTCTCGACTCCCCCGGACTCGGTGACACGAACCCGGCCGACGGTAGTGACGTGACGCCCGACACATCACGCGCGAGCCGTCGCCCGAGGTTGGACACCGCCACGGGCCCGCGTGCTGGACGCCATCGATGCCGCTGCGCAGCTTTCTGGCCGCTGAGCCACAGTCCGTGTGGGTGGGCGACCAGAAAGCGAGGTGACGGGCCTCAGTCGTTCACGACGGTCATGACCGACTGCCCTTCGGGCGCCTCGTAGAACTGCTCGCACCACTTGCGCAGCGCCGAGTAGCCGGCCCGGTCGTCGAGGGCGTAGACCGGCTTCTGGACGAAGGCCTGGTGCCGCCAGATCCGGGCGTCCTCCTCGAAGAGGCCCTCGACCGTCCCGGCGAAGGCGGCGAGGTCGGCGGGCAGCTCGTCGCCGGTCACCCCACCTCGGGGGAGGAAGTAGCTGGCCCGGAGGTCGGAGTGCTCGTCGTCGACGGGCGTTGCGGTGAGGATCAGGCGGTAGTGCTGCTTGGGGCTGTTGAACACGGCCGCGGTGACCCCGATGGCGTTGTTGCTGTTGTGCAGGTGGAGGGCGACCTCCTTCGTCCTCGGCGACACGAAGCCGATCTGGGCCCGCCAGCGGGTGCCGCTGGTCTCGAACCACTCCATGCGGGGGTACTCGGGGGCGCTGTGGGTGAACTTGAAGTGGGTGCAGTCGGCCGAGTTCTCGAGCACCAGCTGCGGATGGATCCGCTCGTGGGGCTTGTCGACGATGGCGTGGGGATAGCAGCCGAAGTAGTCGGCGGCATCGGCCGGCAGCTCCTCGAAGTCGTTGAAGACGTCGGGATAGGTCCAACCCGCTCGGGGCCCGCCGCCGGCCGGGTCGTGCCAGAGGTACATCAGGCCGTCCCGCTCGGCCACCGGCCAGGCCCGCATCGTGGCACGGGTCGGGAGGTCCTGGTAGGGCACGAGGACGTTCGTCCCCTCTCCGTCCCAGTGCCACCCGTGGTACGGGCAGACGACGCAGTCCCGCTCGACGTGGCCGCCGTGGCCGAGGTGGGCGCCGAGGTGCCGGCAGTGGGCGTCGAGCACCCGGAGCTCACCGGCCTCGGTCCGGAACGCCACCAGCTCCTGCCCGAAGTACTTCATGGCCTTGACGCCGCCGGCCGGGATCTCGGCGGACCAGCCGATGTGGAACCACCCCGTCGGCTTCATGCTGAGCTGCAACATCCCGTCATTCAAGCCCGCGCCGTGCTGTCGGCGCCCGCCGTGGTGACTGTCGGTGGCTGTCGGCGCCCGCGCTTTCCTGCCCGCCGACCCACGTCGACCGAGGTTCGACGACCAGAACCCGTCAGGCGGCGGTCGAGGGGTGGCGGACGAGCGAGGGCCGGCGGGCGAGGAGGCGATGGAGCTCCTGGCGGTACCCGTGGTCGTCGATCCGCTTCGCACCCCGCCGGGCGCACAGGTCGTGGAGCTGCTCGACGAAGGCGGCGGCGTGGTCGGCGGTCTGGGTCGGGGACGGCGTCATGTCGTCCTGTCTCGGCAGGACGGGCCGCGATCGTGAGCCCTGGACACCCGGTTCCGGACGAAATCCTCGTGTCCCCGTTGAACTTCTCACGCTCAGTGGTCGCACGAGCCCTTCAGCCACATGCAGCGTTCAGCTGGCGGGTTGGCAGCGCAGCGTGCAAACGGGGCCGCCATCCCTCCCGTTCCTCGTCGACCGAGCCGGCACCGTTCCGTGCCGGTCGACGAAGAACGGAGGAACGCCCGCCGAGCGCTGGTTCGAGCGCTAGAACCGCGGCCATGGTGCGAGCTGCGGTGCTGCGTTCGGTCGGGGCGCCGCTCGAGGTGGTGGACGCGGAGCTGGCCCCGCCCGGTCCCGGGCACGTGCGGGTGGCGCTGGCCGCCTCCGGCGTCTGCCATTCCGACCTCTCGGTGGCCGACGGGACGCTTCCACTCGGCGCGCCGATCGTCCTCGGCCACGAGGGGGCCGGCGTCGTCGCCGAGGTCGGGCCGGGGGTCGACGGCCTCGCCGTCGGCGACCACGTCGTGCTGTCGTGGGTGCCCCAGTGCGGCACCTGTTGGTCGTGCACTCACGGCGATCCGCACCTGTGCACCTCGTCGGCCGGCGCGGGGCGGCACCTGACGATCGACGGCGAGCCGGTCCAACAGATGATGGGACTCGGCACGTTCGCCACCGAGACGACCGTCCCGGTGAGCGCGGTCGTCCGCATCCCGCACGACGTGCCCCTGGCCCAGGCCGCGCTCGTCGGCTGCGCGGTCCTCACCGGGGCCGGGTCGGCGATGAACACCGCCGACCTCCGGCCCGGCGGCTCGGTGGCGGTGCTGGGATGCGGCGGCGTCGGGTTGAACGCGGTGCAGGGCGCCCGGCTCGCCGGCGCGACGACCATCGTCGCAATCGACCTGCAACCCGACAAGCTCGAGCTGGCCGCCCGCTTCGGGGCCACCCACACCGTCGACGCCACCCGGGTCGACCCGGTCACCCGGGTCCGGGAGCTCACCGAGGGCATGGGCGTCGACGTCGCCATCGAGGCCATCGGGGCCCAGGCCACCGTCGACCAGGCCGTGCAGCTGGCCCGGCGGGGCGGCCAGGCGGTGTTCGTCGGGATCGGGGGGCTCGCCGTCAACGTGTCCGTCCCCGCCCTGGCCCTCGTCCGGGACGGGAAGTCCCTCACCGGCTGCTACTACGGGTCGGCCGACGTGCGCCGCGACGTCCCCCTGCTCCTCGGCCACTACGCCCGGGGCGACCTGCTGCTCGACGAGCTGATCAGCCGCCGGATCGCCCTCGACGAGGTGAACGAGGCGATGGCGCTGCTCGAGCGGGGCCTCGTCACGAGATCGGTGATCGAGTTCCCCTAGGACGCCCTCGGACCCGGTGGACCGCAGCGCGGTCGTGCCTTCGTGGCCTGACTACATTCGCAAACGGCAGTCTCACCGACGGCCCGGACGACGGGGAGGGCACCATGGGCACCTGGGGCGATGGGTTCGACGCCGCCTTCGTCGACGTCGACGAGTGGCGGGAGGAGCCGAGACGGCACCGCTACGTCCACGGAGGCTTCGAGGGGACGCACACCCGCTTCTCCTTCTACTTCCCGCCCGCCGAGCACTACCGGGGCCGCTTCTTCCAGTACCTCGAGGGCGGCGCCGGGGGCCACGAGTCGCTCCTGGCGACGAGCGCCTACGAGGCCTACGACTGGATCTTCGATCTCGCCTACGACCAGCTCGGCGGCTACCTGGTCGAGTCGAACCAGGGCCACTTCCACAACGAGGGCACCGGCTTCGCCGACGACGTCGAGCTCTTCGGGGCGAGCGCGGCGTCGGCACGCTACGCCCGCTCGCTGGCGGCCGAGATGTACGGCGCCCAGCCCCACCACGGCTACGTGTGGGGGCAGAGCGGCGGTGGATCCCGCTCGATCTACTGCATCGAGAACGCCCCCGACGTCTACGACGGTGCCAGCCCACACGTGATCACCAGCGGCGGCCTCACCCAGCAGTGGTCGGCGGTCTCCGGCTGGTGGCTCCACGCCCGCGACCGGCTGCCGGAGATCGTCGACGCCGCCTCCCCGGGCGGGAGCGGCGACCCGTTCGAGCACCTGAGCGACCCCCAGCGGGAAGCGCTGGCAGCGGTCTACCGGCTCGGCTACCCCCGCGGCGCCGAGAGCCAGCTCTGGTCGTTCGCCCCCTGGCTGTGGAGCGCGTTCACCGTCGACCCGCAGTACCTGCACGACTTCTGGGACGTGCCGGGCTACCTCGGCCACGACTCACCGGCGTGCGTCGCCCACCTGGTCGTCGACCGCACCGCCAAGGTCACGAAGGTCATCCGCCTCAGCGAGCTCGGCCCGAACGTGCTCGTCGCTCGGATCGCCACCGCCGGCGCGGCGTCCGACCAGAGCTACGGCATCGACGTCGACGCCGACTTCCCCGATCGGCAGGTGCTGTTCGGCTCGAAGCTCACCG
The DNA here is from genome assembly GCA_050249235.1 of Acidimicrobiia bacterium. Classification (GTDB taxonomy): domain Bacteria; phylum Actinomycetota; class Acidimicrobiia; order Acidimicrobiales; family CADCSY01; genus JAEKLB01. Next base: position 16,966 of record JBFWQW010000029.1, read on the forward strand.
TCGTCGACGGCAAGGCGGCCGGCCGGGTCCTCTACGTCTCGGGTGCCAGCCGTTCGATGATCATGTCGGCAGGCGAGATGAACAGCGACCTCTTCGACGGCGTCGAGGTGGGCGACGAGGTCCACATCGACAACCGGGACTTCATCGCCTGGTCGTACTTCCACCGCTACAACCTCGGCCTCGACGGCTACTCGATCGACGACCCCACGACGGGGACGCGGACGCTCGCGCCCGAGTTCGGCGGCCTCCGGGCCTGGACCGTCGACGGCGTCCCGGTCTTCCCGCAGCGCCCCCCGCTGGCGACGACCGGCGGCGGCACCGGCCACACCGGCCGGTTCACGGGCAAGGTGATCCACGTCAACGCCACCCACGACTCGATGGTGTGGCCGACCGGCGTGGCCGCCTACGCCCGCAAGGTGCGCGACCATCAGGGCGACGCCACCGACGCCGTCTACCGCCTGTGGTGGGTCGAGAACGCCGGCCACGGCGCGCCCGAGTTCATCGGCCCGATGGTCACCGCCGAGAAGGACCCGGGCGTCTGGCGCAGCCGCCTGGTGTCCTACGACGGCGTGACCTCCCAGGCCCTCCGCGACCTCGTCGCCTGGACCGAGGAGGGCACGGCGCCACCGGCCACGACCGGCCACCGCTTCACCGACGACGGCGGGCTCGTCCTCGCCGCCGACCCCGCCGAACGGGCGGGCGTGCAGCCCCTCGCGGCCGCGACCGCCGACGGCGGGGCCCGGGCCACGGTCTCGGTGGGCGAGCCGGTCCGGTTCGCCGGGTCCGGCGAGATGACGGCCGACGGGGCGATCGTGCAGGCCACGTGGGACTTCGAGGGGACGGGCCGGGTCGACCACGCCCACCAGCTCAGCGGGCGTGACCGGCGGGTCGACGTCGAGGTCAGCCACGCCTACCCGCGGCCCGGCACCTACTTCGCCAGCTTCCGGGTGGCCGGTCACCGGGACGGCGCCGACGGCGCCGGGCGGCCGGCCGAGAACCTGGCCCGGGTCCGGGTGGTCGTCCGGGCCTGACCGGGCCGCGGGTGGCCGCCCCGGCCGGCGGTTCAGGCCTGGGCGATGCGGACGAGGTTGCCCGAGGGGTCGCGGAACGCGCAGTCGCGGGCACCCCACGGCTGGGAGACCGGCTCCTGGAGCACTTCGGCGCCCGACGCCCGGACCTTCTCGAAGGTGGCGTCGAGGTCGTCGGACCGGAAGATCGCGGCCTGCAGCGAGCCCTGGGTCACGAGGGCCTGGAGGGCGTCGCCCTCGGCCTGGGAGCGGCCGCCGTGGGGCTGGGACAGCACGATGTCGACGCCCTGGCCGGGGGCGCCCACCGTCACCCACCGGAAGCCGTCGGAGGCGACGTCGTTGCGAACCTCGAGTCCGAGCCCGTCGCGGTAGAAGCGGAGGGCCTCGTCGGGGTCGTTGACGAGGATGAACATCGCGGAGAGGTCGACTGCCATGTGACGACCGTACGATCGCCGGCCCGCCGGATGCTTCTCCGATCCTGCTCGGCCGGGCTGGGCCGGCCGGGGGCGGGGCGCTCAGGCGTTCGCCGGTGTCCGCCTGGGCCGGGTGGCGACCTTGCTCACGCAGGCCGGCACGACCTCGCCGTCGCGGTGGTCGCGGGCCCGGTAGCCCGACGGCGTCTCGCCGACGATCTCGGTGAAGCGGGAGCTGAACGAGCCGAGCGACGTGCACCCGACCGCGAAGCAGGTGTCGGTGACCGACATCCCCTGACGCAGCAGGGCCTTCGCCCGCTCGATGCGGCGCGTCATGAGGTAGGCGTAGGGCGTCTCGCCGTAGGTGGCCCGGAACCGGCGGGCGAAGTGGGCCGGCGACATGAGCGCGGCGCTGGCCATGGCGGGGACCCGGAGGGGCTGGGAGTACTCCCGGTCCATCAGGTCACGGGCACGGCGGAGGTGGGCGAGATCGGCGATCTCTTCCGGCGTCATGCCGACGACGGTAGGCGACCCCCCGTCCCATCGGACGGGCCCCGGCCCTCCAGACCTGGCGGGTGGGGCAACGTCCTGGCGGGGTCACGGGTCACGGGGTGACGGGGTGGGACGGCGGCGGCGTCGTACGGTGCGTGCATGTCGAGCACCGTTGCGTCGCCATCGCCGCTGGGCCGACCGGGGCGGGGCGACGGGTGAGCTCGATGGGCAGGCGCCGGGGCCGGCCGACCCGGCCCAAGCGCCGCCAGGGCCATCCCTGGGCCGCATCCCTCCCCCGACCCCGCGCGGCGCGGGGCCCGAGGTGGCTCCGTCGCATCCTCGACTGGCTCGACCGGCCGGTGGGCGAGGCGCCCGACCCGGCCTCGCTGATCGAGCTCACCAGGGTGCCCCGACGGATGGACGCGGAGGCGATCGTCCGCCAGCTCGAGCTGCACGGCGTCGCCGCCCACGTGTTCGGCGCCGACGCCGACGGCACCGCCCCCCACTACGGGCTGGTGCAGGGCAACCGCGTCATGGTGCAGGCCCGCGACGTCGAGCGGGCCAGGAACGCCCTCTCCGGCCGCTGACCCGGGAAGCGACGCCTTCTGGCGGCCAACCCACAACTCGTGTGGCTCAGGCACCAGGAAGCGATCGGCGGCGGGCTCCTAGGCCGGGGTGAGCTCGGGGAAGCGGCCGTCGAGGTCGAGGAAGCCGAGGAGCCAGCCCGTCCCCATGCCGACGTAGATGGTGTTGCCCATGATCGCCCGGCGGGCGGCGTCCGCGTCACGGTCGATCACCGCCACGAACGAGGCGTGACTGATCGCCTCCAGGCCGAGGTTCACCACCGTGCTCCAGTGCAGCGACTCGTCGAAGTACTCGTCGGTCCAGCCGTCGTTGGCGCCGTCGCCCCAGCTGGTGTTCCCGAAGGTGACCCCCCGGGCCCATATCTCGCGGAGGCCCTCCTGGCCCGCCTCGCCGGCGATCACCGCTTCGTAGCGCTCCGGCGAGGCGGTGACCGCTCGCTCGAACGCCGAGCGCCACACCTTGAGGTACTCGGGCGTGGGCATCTCGTAGTCGACACGCATGAAGTCACGGGGGTTGATGCGGACCACGCCCGGCCGGGGGCGGCGGTGGGGGCGGCGCTGCCCGATGGGAGGGTCCTCGGTCTTCACCACCTGGCACCCGGCGTTGTAGGCCGTGTTCCAGATGGCCCCGGTGCCGGTGCCGTCGTGGAGGAGCTCCTCGACGTAGCGCAGGCAGTCGTCGTCGCTGCCCTGCAGCGCCGTGAACCGGGCGGCCAGCTGGGCGCCGAGGCCCTGGAGGGGCTCGGCGAAGGGCGGGGCGAGCTGGATCCCCAGCCGCTCCATCGCCGGCGGCATGCCCCAGTTCGTGCGGAGCTCCATCCCGCCCCAGTAGGCGCTGACGAAGACCGTCCAGGCCTGTCGGCTCAGCTCGTCGGCCGACGTAGCGCCCTCGAGGATCGGGCCCGAGAGGCGGTCGGTGATCCAGCCGTTCAAGGCGATCCAGTACGCCTGCGGGGTCGAGAGCGTGTCCGCCGTCGGCGCGAACTCGTCGGCGAGCGACCCGAGGAGCTCGGGCGCCTCGTCGAGGACGCCGTCGAGCGCCGGGTCGGTCGGCCACTCCCCGACGAACCGCCCGGTCGTGGCTCCGGTCTCTGCGTCCTGCCCTGTGCCCGTCACGGCCCGGAACCTAGACCGCGGCCACGGCCACCGCCCGGGCCCGTTCTCTGTCGACCGAAGCGGAACCGCCGAACAACCCCGGCGCAATCGACAAGGAACGAGGAGACGGGCCTTTAGGGCAGGCCCTTGGCGGCCACCGGGACGAGGCGGTTCCCACCGCCGACGGGCGTCGGGGCGGTCCGCCGGACCTCCTTCATGCGAGGACCCCGGAGGTGGCGGCCGGCGGCCTCCTCGTCCTCGTAGATCTCGAGGGCGAACCACTTGGTGGGGTCGTCGGCGTCGCGGAACCAGGCGTACACCAGGGTGCCCGGCTCCTCTTCCTCGGCTGCCGCCACCATCGCCTTTGCGAAGGCGTCGGCCTCCTCCTCGGTGACGGTCGCCAGCGTGAACTGGGCGAGCCCGCAGAGCCGGGTCATGGCGCACCTCCGTCGGGCAGGCGCCGTTCGCCCGCCCTCTGTGTCGACGCTCGTTGTAGCCGACGCAGTGGGCCACCCGACCAGCTTCGTCGCCAACCGGGGACGGGACTCGCCCGTCCGCCGGCGGCGGCCCGACGGCAGGACGAAGGTCCGGCGGTCACGGCCCACCAGCTCGTTCCTTGTCGACCCGCCCGGAACGACCCCGGCTGCGTCGACGGAGAACGATCGCGAGCCGTGAGCGCGCCAGCTCGAGCCCGACCGCCTCGCCCGGGGCCGCCGCGGCCCGGGGTGGTCGGTGCCTGACGGACCGACCGGGCGGTCTGGCTACCGTGCGGGCATGTCCACCATCGAGGTCGCCGGCAAGGTCGTCCCCCGCCTCGGGTTCGGGGCCATGCGGGTGATGGGCGCGCTCGGACCCGACGGCACGCCCGACCGGGAGGCGTCCCGCGCCTTGATCCGGCGGGCGGTCGAGCTCGGGACGACGTTCATCGACACCGCCAACATCTATGGCGACGGCTACTCGGAGGAGGTCATCGCCGAGGCGCTCCACCCCTACGCCGACGACCTCCTCGTCGCCACCAAGGGCGGCCTGGTGGGCGGCGGGCTCCGCCAGAGCGGCCGGCCGAACACCGACGGCAAGCCCGACAGCCTCAAGCAGGCCTGCGACGCCAGCCTCCAGCGCCTGCAGCTGGAGACGATCGACCTCTACCAGCTCCACGCCCCCGACCCGGACGTCCCCTTCGAGGACTCCGTCGGCGCGCTGGTCGAGCTCCGCGACGCGGGCAAGATCCGCCACATCGGGCTCTCGAACGTGGGCCGGAAGCAGATCGCGGCAGCGCTCGCCCTCACGCCCGTCGCCTCGGTCCAGAACCGGTACAACCACGACGACCGCGCCTCGGAGGGCGTCCTCGGCATGTGCGAGGAGCACGGCATCGCCTTCCTGCCGTGGGGACCGGTCCAGGTCGGCGACGACCCCACGATCGCGTCCGTGGCGGCGAAGCACGCCACGACCACCACCCAGGTCGCCCTGGCCTGGCTCCTCGCCCGGTCGCCGGTCATGCTCCCGATCCCCGGCACCTCGTCGATCGCCCACCTCGAGGAGAACGTCCGGGCCGCCACCCTGACGCTCGACGACGACGACATCCGGGCGCTCGACGCCATGGCCGCCTGACCCACGGCCCCGCCGGGAAGGCGACCCGACACCGACGACGACACGACGACACGGCGGCCCGAGCGCGACCGGAGCGAACTGGGTGCCGCTCAAGCCGCTCAGCGGCTTCGGTGGCGCCCAGTTCGCCCGTCAGCCTCGATCGGCCCGACCCCGGAGTCGACCGCTGGCCCGACCGGCCCAACGGCGCAGGGCGACCGAGGGGCGCTCGCGGGCGGAGAGGGGCAGCACGACGGCGCTGTATCGGCGGCCGAGGGCCAGCGAGGGCGGGATGTCCTCGGCGTGCACCTGGCCGAAGGCGGCGGCGAACGCTTCGGCCAGGCGGTCGTCGCCGGCGTGGCGGGCCAGGGCCACGATGCCGGCCTCGTCGGCCTCGACGGTGGCGCGGTCCGACCGACCGTCGAGGCTGTAGCGGATCCGGCCGTCCTCCCACTTGTCGTAGAGGTCACCGAGCTCGAGCTGCACCAGCGTGCGCTCGCCCTCGTCGAGCGCGGCGGGCGCCGCCACGGCCCGTTCCAAGAGCCCGCCCAGCCGGGCGTGGTGGAGGTCGGTGAGCACCGCCTCGACGGCGGGGTCGACGCCGGCGCGGATGCGGTCGCGCCGCGCCGGGCGCGGGCCCCGGCCCCGGCCGTCGCCCCAGTCCCCGGTCGTGTAGACGTTGTGCAGGACGCCGGCCGCGACCACGTGGGCGGGCGCGCCGAGCTGACCCGTGACGCTGGCGACGCCGAGGCCGTGGACGTGGAACGGGGTGCCGTCGACCTCGAAGCGGGCGCTGTGCAGGGGGGTGCCGAAGTCGTAGGCCCGGCGCACGAGCTCGAGCTCCGCCAGCGGTCGGTCCTGGGCCCGGAGCTGGCGGAACAGCTGCGCCGCCGTCCTCGCCACGATCATCGAGCGGGCCCCCTGGCCGCCGGCCCGGGCGCCCCGACCCCGCCGCTATCGCCGGCATCACCGGCACCACCGTCATCGCCGGACGTCCCGCCGACGGAGGCCCACTCGGCCTCGACGTGCACCGGGGCCAGCCGCACGATGCCGGGCGGCACCCACTCGAGGGCGGGCCCGACGACGTCGAAGGAGGCGGCCGGCTGCCACGGCAACAGGTCGCGCTGGCCCTGGAACACCCCCGCCCACACGTAGAACCGGCCCCGGGGCAGGGGGAGGTCGGCGACCGTGCACCGGACCTCCGTCCGTCCCGGCCGGAGCCGCAACGCGTGCTTGGTCAGCACGGTCGGCGACGCCGTGCCCTCGCTGATCCCGACGAGCACCGTGCCGTCGTGCAGCTCGTCGCCCTCGACCGTCAGCCGGACCTCGAGCGGGTGGTGCGAACGGGGGAAGGGGGCGCCCTCGCCGTCGACCACGCTCGCCTCGACCAGGCGCACGACACCCGCCACCGACCCCCCGCCGGTGGCGAGCTCGTCGACCCACTGCCGGTAGTCGGCGAGCACCTCGTGGGTGGTGCCCCGGGCCGCGACGGAGGCATCGCGCAGCCACACCGCGTCGCGGCACATCGCCTCCACGGCGGCGAGGTCGTGGGAGACGAACACCAGCGTGGTCCCCATCGCCAGCACCTGGCGGATCCGGTCGAGGCAGCGCTGCTGGAAAGCGCTGTCGCCGACGGCGAGGACCTCGTCGACGAAGAGGATGTCGGGCTCGAGGTAGGCGGCCACCCCGAAGCCGAGCCGCATCTGCATGCCGGTCGAATAGAACTTCGCCTGGCGGTCGATACTGTCGGCCAGGCCGGCGAAGTCGACGATCTCGTCGAACCGCTCGGCCACGAGCCGCCGGGGCAGGCCGAGGAGCGAGCCGGCGAGGAAGATGTTCTCCCGACCGCTGAGCTCCTGGTGGATGCCGGCCCGCACCTCGATGAGCGCCCCGGTTCGGCCCACCGCGCCGACCCGTCCCGCATAGGGGTCCATCACGCCGGCCAGCACCTTCAGCAGGGTCGACTTGCCGGAACCGTTGGCACCGATGAGAGCGAGCGAGCCGCCGGGCTCGATGTCGAGCGACACGTCCCGCAGCACCCAGCGCCAACCCCGGCGGTGCCGCTGCCGCAGCCGCCGAAAGTGGTCCTTCAAGTCGCGGCTGTGCGCGTCGGCGCGGAACCGCTTCCACACGCGGTCGGCGTAGACGTGGCCGACCTGGTCAGGCGACATCCGTGATCCCCGACTCGAGCCGCTTGAAGACGGCGTACGCGGCGATCAGCATCACCGCCGCGCTCCCCCCGGCGATGGCGAGCGGCACCAGGTCCGGTGCCTGGTGGAAGAGGATCGTCCGCCGGTAGCCGTCGATGACCGGTCCGAGCGGGTTGAGCGCCGAGTAGACCGGCAGGAGACGGTCGGGGACGGCGTCGAGGCCGTAGGCCACGGGGGTGGCGAAGAGGCCGAACTGGAGCAGCATCGGCACGACGTGGTGGAGGTCGCGCAGGTAGACGACCACCACCGACGCGAGGAGCGTGAAGGCGAGCGTGAACGCGACCTGCACGACGAGGAGGGCGGGGATCCAGACGGAGGTCGGGTCGGGCATCACGCCGTAGAAGGCGAAGAGGATGCCGAGCACGGCAGTGGCGATGGCGGTGTCGAGCGCGGCCACGACGACCGTCGAGATGGCGAAGACCTCGCGCGGGAACCGGACCTTGTTCAACAACGCCCGGTTGTTGAGCAGGCACCCGGCGCCCTGGCTGAGGGCGCTAGAGAAGAACGTCCACACGAGCAGGCCGAGGTAGGCGTAGAGGGCGTACGGCGCGTCCCCGGTGTCGACCGTCGCGACCCGCTGGAAGAGGATGCTGAAGATCACCACCAGGACCAGCGGCGTCACGACCGCCCAGGCCAGGCCGAGCTCGGCCTGCTTGTACCGGACGAGGAAGTCGCGCTGGGCCAGCGTGAACACGAGCTCACGCGCCCGCCACACGTCGCGGAGCGACCGCCACAGCTGCATCGGGGGCCGGTAGAGGAGCTCCGGCGGGGGGTCATCCGCCGGCGCCGCGTCGGTCATCGGCCTGACCGAGCCATCCGGGGCATCGTACCCAGCCGGGTACCCTGTGCCCGTGCCTCGGGTCGCGGCGATCGGGCTCGACGCCGCCGAATGGAAGCTCATCGAGGAGTTATTCGCCGAAGGGGGGCTCCCTCACCTGTCGGCCCTGCGTCGCCGGAGCGCCGTCGCCCGGCTCGACGACCCGCTCGACCACCGCACCGGGCTGGTGTGGGAGCACTTCCTCACCGGCCGGGGCGCGGCGGGCAACCACCGGTGGGCCGCGGTCGAGTTCGACCCGGACACCTACGAGGTGTGGCAGGAGGGCGCCCGGCCGGTCCGTCCCTTCTTCGCCACCGAGCCGCCGGTGCGCTCGGTCGTCTTCGACGTGCCCTACGCGCCCCTCGTGTTCCCGGTCGACGGCACCGTCGTGGTGGGCTGGGGCGGCCACGATCCCGGCTACCCGCGGGCGGCCGTGCCGAAGGGGCTGCTCGCCGAGATCGACCGGCGGTTCGGCCCGCACCCGGCGTTCGACAACGACTACGAGATCGTCTGGTACCGGCCCGACGCCATCGAGCGGCTGTGCGACGCCCTCGTCGTCGGCGCCCGCCGGCGGGCGGACGTGTCGCTGTGGCTCCTCCGGCAGTTCCCCGACTGGGAGCTGTTCGTGACGGTGCTCTCCGAGACGCACTCGGCCGGCGAGCAGCTCTGGCACGGCATCGACGCCGACCACCCGGTCGCCGGCACACCCACGGCCGGGCTCGCCGGTCGCCGGCTGCGGGAGGTGTACCGGGCCGTCGACGATGCCCTCGGGCGCCTGCTCGCCGGCCTCCCCGACGACACCCACGTGGTCGTGTTCAGCATGCACGGCATGGCCACCAACGGCGCCGACGTCCCCTCGATGGTGCTGCTGCCCGAGCTGCTCCACCGGCTCTCGACCGGCGAGGCCCTCCTGTCGGCGCCGCCGGCCCGGGATTGGGACGCGGACGGTCACCCACCCCTCGTGCCCGACACGGGGTGGACGCCGTCGGTCAGGCGCTCCCTGGGCCCGCCGAGGTCGGCGGTCAAGCGCCGGCTGGTCGACGCCCGCCGCCGGCTCGGCGGCGTGGTCGCCCGGGCCCGGAGGCCCGAGGCCGGTGGCACGGAGGTCGTCGGCGCGCTGGGGCACCGGATCGCGCCGGAGACCGACCGCGACCCGGCCGAGATCGGCGTCCCCCGGTCGTCGGTGGACTGGCAGATCGCGATGCAGTACCGGGCGTGGTGGCCGTCGATGCGGGCGTTCGCGCTGCCGACGTTCTACGACGGGCGCATCCGTCTCAACGTGCGGGGCCGGGAGCGGGACGGCATCGTGGCGCCGGAGGACTACGAGCGGGTGTGCGACGAGCTCGAGCGCGAGCTGCTGGCCTGCCGCGACGTCCGCACCGGCCGACCCCTGGTCGAGCGGGTCGATCGCCTGCGGGCCGCCGACCCGATGGCACCCGGTGGTCCCGACGCCGACCTCCAGGTCGTGTGGGCCGGCGCGGCCGACGCCCTCGACCATCCGCGGGCGGGCCGGATCGGGCCGGTCCCCTACCGCCGCACCGGTGGCCACTCCGCTCGGGGCTTCGCGTTCGTCGCCGGACCGGGTGTGACGCCGGGCGACCTCGGCCGGCGAGCCGCCGCCGACGTCACCCCCACCGTCCTCTCCCTGCTCGGGCGCCCGGTGCCGGCCGACGTCGAGGGTCGGTCGCTGACCGGCGACCCCGTGGGGCCCTCGCCGAGCCCGTGACCGCGCCGGTCCTGTCCGTCGTGGTCTGCACACGCGACCGCGCCGGGCTGCTGGGCGACTGCCTCGCCAGCGTCCGCCAACAGGTGGCGGAGGGTCCGGTCGAGGTGCTGGTCGTCGACAACGGGTCGACCGACGACACGGCCGCGGTGGTCGAGGCCGCCACCGGCGTGCGCTACGTCGCCGAGCCACTGACCGGGCTCTCCCGGGCCCGGAACAGCGGGCTCGAGGCCGCTCGGGCGCCGCTGGTCGCCTACGTCGACGACGACGCCCGGGCCGAGCCGGGGTGGGCCCAGGCGCTGGTCGACTCGGCCCGGCGCTGGCCCCCGGCCGCCGCGTTCGCCGGCCCGGTCACCCTGGCCTGGAGCGGGCCCCGACCCCGGTGGCTGGTGCCGGAGCTCGAGCGATGGTTCAGCGCCGTCGACCACGGCGACCGGCCCCGGCTCCTCTCGCCCTCCGAGTGGCCGGTCGGCGCCAACCTCGCCCTCCGCCGCGACGCCGTGCTGGCGGCCGGGGGCTTCTCGGTCGATCTCGGTCGGATCGGCGGCTCGCTCGGGTCGGAGGAGGAGGTGGAGCTGGTCCGCCGGCTGCGGGCGGCCGGCGGTGAGGTGGCGTGGGCGCCGCTGGCGGCCGTGCGCCACCTCGTCCCGCCGGAGCGGGCTACCCGTCGATGGCTCCTGCGCCGCTCGTGGGCGCAGGGTCGCAGCGACGCGGTGGCGGCCCGCCTGCGCGGCGACGTCCCTCCCTCCCGGGCCCGCCAGCTGGCCGGGGTGCTCGGCCGCGGCTGGCCGGGCGCCGCTCGCCGGGTGGCAGGTGCGAACCCCCGCGGTGGCGAACTCATGCGGGAGATGGTGAGCAGGAGCCGGCGACTGGCGCGGGCGACGGCGTGAGGACGCGATGAGCCGCCTCGCGGTCGTCGTGCTGGACTCGGCCGAGCGGTCGTTCCTCCACGAGCTCGTCGACGCCGGCGAGCTGCCCATCCTGGCCGGCCTGGTCGAGCGGGGTGCAGAGTGGCCCCTGCGTGGCGACGTGCCCTACCGGGCGGAGTACGCCAACACCGAGCTGCTGACCGGGCGGGCCCCGGCCACGACCCGCTACTGGAGCACCGTCGTCTTCGACCCGGACAGCTACGCGTGCGCCACCGTCGGGTCGGCCCGCCGAGAGCCCTTCTACGCCGTCCCCGACCTGGAGGTCGTCGCCTTCGACGTGCCCCACGCCGTCCTCGTCGACGGCCAGCCCGGCGCCCAGGTGGTCGGCTGGGGTGGCCACGACGCCCGCTTCCAGCATCCCCGGGCCTCGCTGCCCTCCGGCCTCATGGCCGAGATCGACGCCCGGTTCGGACCCGACCCCTCGACGGCCGTCGAGTTCACCGGCTCCTGGCACCAGGAGCGGTACCTCCGGGCGCTGGCCGACTCGCTCGTGGCGTCCGCCCGCCGGCGGGCGGACATCTCGATCTGGCTGCTCCGGCGCCACCCGGGCTGGGACCTCTTCGTCACCGGCCTGTCCGAGCTGCACTCCGCCGGGCACACCATGGCCCACGGCGTCGACCCGAGCCACCTGCTGGGCTCCCACCCGAGCGCCGCCCTCGCTCGACGGTGCTTCGTCGAGGTCTACCGGGCGGTCGACGACGCG
>JBFWQW010000030.1:0-27147 GCA_050249235.1 Acidimicrobiia bacterium
GCCCTCCTCCGGGTGACGGGCGACCACCTCGACTCGGTGCTGCACCCGCAGTTCCAGGCCGGCGTGTCCCGCACGGTGCTCACCAAGGGCTTGGCGGCGTCCCCCGGCGCCGCCGTGGGCCGGGCCTACTTCACGGCCGACGACGTGGTGGCCGCCGTCGAGCGGGGCGAGGCCGCCATCCTGGTTCGCAGCGAGACCTCGCCCGAGGACGTGCACGGCATGGCCGTGGCCGAGGGCATCCTCACCGCCCGCGGTGGCCTCGTGTCGCACGCCGCCGTCGTGGCCCGGGGCTGGGGCAAGCCGGCCGTGTGCGGCGCCGAGGCCGTGGTGATCACCGGGAAGAGCTTCCGGGTCGGCGGCACCGTCGTGGTCGAGGGCGACCTGCTCTCCCTGGACGGCTCGACCGGCGAGGTGGTGCTGGGGGCGGTCGCCCTCAGCGTCGGCGTCACCCCGCCCGAGTTCGACCAGGTGCTGGCCTGGGCCGACCAGGTCCGCCAGGGCGGCAAGGGCGTCCGGGGCATGAAGGTGCGCGCCAACGCGGACAATGGGCCCGACTCGGCCCGGGCCCGGGAGTTCGGTGCCGAGGGCATCGGCCTGTGCCGCACCGAGCACATGTTCCTCGGCGAGGACCGGCTCCCGATCGTGCGCCGCATGATCATGGCGAGCACCCCGGCCGAGGAGGAGTCGGCCCTGGAGGCGCTCCGAGGCGCGCAGAAGGCCGACTTCCTCGAGATCCTCGAGGCCATGGACGGGCTGCCCGTCACCGTTCGCCTGCTCGACCCGCCGCTGCACGAGTTCCTCCCGAACATCGAGGAGCTGGCCGTCAAGCTGGCGGTGTCGGGCCTCAGCACGGACGAGCACGACCTGCTCGCCGCAGCCCGGTCGTGGCACGAGGTCAACCCGATGCTCGGCACCCGGGGCGTGCGCCTCGGGGTGGTGAAGCCCGGGCTCTACGCCATGCAGGTGCAGGCCCTCATGGAGGCTGCCCTCGACCGGGTGGCCGCCGGCGGCAATCCCGTCGTCGAGATCATGATCCCGCTCACCATCTCCCGTGAGGAGATGGCGCTGGCCCGGTCCTGGGTCGAGGGCGCCATCACCGCGGCGGAGGCGGCTGCGGCCGCGTCGTCGCCCCCGGCGAGGGGTCGGAGCCGGTCGAAGGCGAAGAACCTCGACGTCACGATCGGCACGATGATCGAGGTCCCCCGGGCCGCGCTCCAGGCCGCCGGGGTGGCCGAGTTCGCCGACTTCTTCTCCTTCGGCACCAACGACCTGACCCAGATGACGCTCGGCTTCAGCCGCGACGACATCGAAGGCCGGATCATGGCCAGCTACGTCGAGGCCGGTCTGCTCAAGGCCAACCCCTTCGAGTCGATCGACGTCCCCGGCGTCGGCGAGCTGGTGAAGCTGGCCGCGGCCCGCGGTCGGTCGGTGAAGCCCGATCTGAAGCTCGGGGTCTGCGGTGAGCACGGCGGCGACCCCGACTCGATCGCCTTCTTCTACGGGGCCGGCCTCGACTACGTGTCCTGCTCGCCGTTCCGCGTGCCGATCGCCCGGTTGGCCGCGGCCCAGGCCGTGCTCGGCGCGGGGACCGCCTCCGACACGCGGTGACGCCCGCCCTCCTGGCTTCCACCGCCGAGGACGCCAGCCGGTTCGCGCACTTCGACACGCCGGCCTGGGTCTGGGCGGCGTTCGTGGCGCTCATCGTCACGCTGGTGGTGGTCGACCTGCTGCTGGTCCACCGGACCCCCCACGAGGTCACCGTGCGGGCGGCGGCGGTCGAGAGCGGGGTGTGGATCGCCCTCGGCCTCGCCTTCACCTTCGTGATCCTCGCCTGGCAGGGCGGGCAGGCGGCCGGCGAGTACCTCTCGGGCTACCTGATCGAGGAGAGCCTCTCGATCGACAACGTGTTCGTGTGGGCGGTGATCCTCACGTTCTTCGCGGTGCCGATGGCGTACCGCTTCCGGGTCCTGTTCTGGGGCATCTTCGGCGCCCTGGTGCTCCGCGCCCTGTTCATCTTCGCCGGGGTGGCTCTCGTCGAGCGGTTCGACGCCGTCCTCTACGTCTTCGGTGCGTTCCTCGTGTACACCGCGCTCAAGATCGCTCGCCACGACGAGGCCGAGGTCCACCCGGAGGAGAACCTCGCGCTCCGGGTCGTGCGCCGGGTCGTGCCGTCGAGCAGCGAGTACGACGGCCAGAAGCTGTTCACCAGGGACAACGGCCGGAGGGTGGCGACCCCGCTGTTCGCCGTGCTCGTGATGATCGAGACCACCGACGTCCTCTTCGCGGTCGACTCGATCCCGGCCATCCTGGCCGTCAGCCGCGAGCAGTTCATCGTCTTCAGCTCCAACGCCTTCGCCATCCTGGGCCTGCGGTCGCTCTACTTCCTGCTGGCGGGCATGGCCGGGAAGTTCCGCTACCTGAACGTGGGGCTCGGGTTCATCCTGGCCTTCGTCGGCGTGAAGATGCTCACCCACCGGCTGGTCCACCTGCCGACGTGGTCGTCGCTGGTCGTGATCCTGGCCACCCTCGCCATCGCGGTCGTGGCGTCCATCCGGGCCGATGCCCGCGACGGGGGCACGGGGGGCGACGGGGTCGACGACCGGCCGCCCGAGGACCTCGCCGAGCGGACCCGGGGCCACGACGGCCCGCCCTCGATCGCCGGCTGACGGGCCCGGCTCCGGGTCCCACCGCACTGTCCGCGTCGTGCTCGGCTCCTCGGTCCGAGCGCGGTCGGTACCGTCGGGACCGATGGGCATCGCCGCCGAGGACATCGAGAAGGTCCGTGCCCAGACCGACGTCCTGGCGGTCATGGGCGAGCACGTCGCCCTGCGCAAGCAGGGCGCCAGCTGGCTCGGCCTCTGCCCGTTCCACGCCGAGAAGTCGCCCTCGTTCTCGGTGAACCCCGAGCACGGGCTCTTCTACTGCTTCGGCTGCCAGGCCAAGGGCGACATCATCACCTTCGTCCAGGAGGCGCAGCACCTCGACTTCGTCGGCGCGGTCGAGTCGCTGGCGGCCCGGGCCGGCATCACGCTCCGCTACGACACCTCCCGCGAGTCCGGGGAGCGCCGCCGCCGCAGCGTGCTGATCGAGGCGATGAACAAGGCCGTCGAGTGGTACCACGCCCGCCTCCTCGACTCGCCGGACGCGGCGAAGGCCCGCTCGTACCTGCGCTCCCGGGGCTACGACGGCGAGATCGTGCGCCGCTACCGGCTGGGCTGGGCACCGGACGACTGGGACGCCCTCGTCAAGGCCTCCCGCCTCGATGCGGAGGTGCTGCGCGACACCGGGCTGGCCTTCCTGAACCGGCGGAACCGCTTGCAGGACTCGTTCCGCGGACGGGTGCTGTTCCCGATCTTCGACACGCGGGGCGACGCGGTGGCCCTCGGAGGCCGGATCCTGCCCGGCTCGCCCGACCCGGCCAAGTACAAGAACTCGCCCACGACCTCGATCTACGAGAAGAGCGAGGTCCTCTACGGGCTCAACTGGGCCAAGGGCCCGATCGTCACGAAGGGCGAGGTCGTGGTCTGCGAGGGCTACACCGACGTGATCGGGATGGGCCAGGCTGGGGTGGACTGGGCGGTCGCGACCTGCGGCACCGCCCTCACCGACCGCCACGTCGCCATGCTCAAGAACTTCTCGCGACGGATCGTGCTGGCCTTCGACGCCGATGCCGCCGGGCAGGGGGCGGCCGAGCGGTTCTACGAGTGGGAGCGGCGCCATGACGTCGACGTGTACGTGGCCGCCCTGCCCCCCGGCGCCGACCCGGGGGACCTGGCCCGCAGCGACCCGGCCGGGCTGCTCCGGTCGGTGGAGGAGGCCCGGCCGTTCCTCGAGTTCCGACTCGAGCGGCTGCTCGGCGCGGCCAACCTGTCGACGCCGGAGGGACGGGCCCGGGCGGCGGAGCAGGCCATGGCCATCGTGGCCGAGCACCCCAACGACCTCGTCCGCGACCAGTACCTCATGCAGGTGGCCGACCGGACCCGCCTCGACCCCGCCCGGCTCCGGGGCACCGCCACCAACTCCCGTCGCCGGACCGCGACGCCGCCGGTCGCCCGGGCCCGTCCCAGCCGCCACGAGAGCCCGTCGCTGCTGGCCCTCCGGCTGGCGGTGCACGACCCCGCCTCGGTGGCCGAGCACCTCCACGCGGTGCTGTTCGTCGACCCGGTCGAGCTCGAGGCCTTCCGCTCCCTGGCGTCGGCCAGCACGCTCCACGAGGCCATCACGAACGCCGACCCGGAGGCGGCCGAGCTGCTCCAGCGGCTGGCGGTGGAGGAGACCGACGCCGAGGCCGACGACGTGGTCGCCCTCCTCGTGGGCGACGCGGTGACCCGCGCCCTGCGGGAGATCGAGGCCGAGGCCCGGGCCTCGGCCGATCCCCTCGGCGCCAGCGAGCTCATCGCCTGGCTCAAGCTCCTGGTCGAACAGCTCAGGGCACCCGAGTCGCGGCGGGCGGCGCTGGGGCAGTTGGTACCCTTCCTCGCAGCCCGGGCGGAGGAGGGAGCGTGAACGACCAGCGGCCGTCCGCGGCGAACGATCCTTCGCTCCAGGCCGATCGGGGGCCCGTCGAGCTGGGCCCGCTGGTCCCCGACGACGGCTCGCTGGCGGTGACCGAGCTCCAGCGCCTGATCGCCATCGGGCGGCCGACGGGCTCGATCACGGTCGACGAGGTGCTCGTCGCCATGGGTTCGCCCGATCCCACGCCGTCGTTCATCGCCGCCGTCACCGAGCTGCTCGGCACCCACGGGATCGTGGTCGACGCCCAGGTGCCCGACGAGGTGGTGGCCGAGCCCGAGGTCGAGCGGGGCCGCGTGCTCGCCGCCGGTCCCGTCCGCTCGACCACCCGTCGGGCCGCCCGCCCGGCCCGGCCCCGCGCCGCCGACGTCTCGTCCCGGTCGTCCGGAACGTCCGACCCGGTCCGCCTCTACCTGAAGGAGATCGGCCGGGTGCCGCTGCTCACCGGGCCGGAGGAGGTGGCCCTGGCCAAGCGGGTCGAGGCCGGCCTGGCCGCCGGGGCCGAGCTGGCCCGCCTCGACGAAGCGGACGGTGCACCGGCCGCCGGCGCCGACGCCACCCGAGCCGCGCTCGGCTGCCTCGTGGTCGACGGCGAGGAGGCCAAGCGCCAGCTCATCCAGGCGAACCTCCGGCTGGTGGTCTCCATCGCCAAGCGCTACGCCGGCCGGGGGATGCTGCTCCTCGACCTGATCCAGGAGGGCAACCTCGGCCTGATGCGTGCGGTCGAGAAGTTCGACCACTCGAAGGGGTTCAAGTTCTCCACCTACGCCACCTGGTGGATCCGCCAGGCGATCACGAGGGCGATCGCCGATCAAGCCCGGACCATCCGCATCCCGGTGCACATGGTCGAGACGATCAACCGGGTGCTCCGGGTCCAGCGCCAGCTGGCCCAGTCCCTCGAGCGGGAGCCCACGATCGAGGAGCTGGCGGCCAAGGTCGACCTCACCCCGGCCCGGGTGCGCGAGATCCAGCGCATCTCGCAGGACCCGCTCTCGCTCGACTCGCCGGTGGGGGAGGAGGACGACTCGAACCTGTCCGACTTCATCGAGGACCACCAGGCCGAGGCCCCGGCCGACGCCGCCACCCGCCACCTCCTGAACGACGCGGTCGAGGAGGTGCTGGCCGAGCTGAGCGAGCGGGAGCAGCAGGTGGTCCGGCTGCGCTTCGGGCTCGACTCGTCGGGCCAGGCCCGCACGCTGGAAGAGGTGGGTCGGGAGTTCGGGGTGACGCGGGAGCGGATCCGCCAGATCGAGTCGAAGACCCTGGCCAAGCTCCGTCACCCGCAGCGCAGCCAGCGCCTGCGCGACTACCTCGAGGACGAGTAGTCCCGGGACGGCGGGAGCGACGGGTCGTCGGGCGGTCCGGGTCGGCGGCACCGCCCGTGGCAGGAGCGGGACCGGCCGGATCGGCCGGGCTACCGTCCGGGCGTGCCCGCCCCCCGCCGCTGGCTGCTCGCCCTCGCCCTGGTCCTCGCGCCGGTCCTCGTCGCCGCCGCCTGCGCCGGGGGCGACGACGACGACGAGGCGTCGTCCACGTCGTCGACCACCGCCACCACCGCAGGGGAGGACGAGCCCGAGGCCTTCGTCGCCTCGACCGTGGTGGCGGGCGATCAGCACGCCTGCGCGCTCGACGACGCCGGCAAGGCGTGGTGCTGGGGCTACAACCGGATGGGCCAACTCGGGGACGGGACCAACACCGACAGGAAGACGCCGGTCGCGGTCGCCACCACCTCGACCTTCGAGCGACTGACGGCGGGGCGCTACTTCACCTGCGGCACCGCCACCGACGGCGCCACGCTGTGCTGGGGCGACAACGGCAGCGGCCAGCTGGGCAACGGCGCCACCGGTGCCGGCGGTGCGAGCGCCAACCGGAACGAGCCGGTCACGGTGCTCGGCGGCCTGCGCCTCACCGAGATCGACGCCGGCCAGGCCCACGTCTGCGCCACGGTGGCCGGTGGCCAGG
The DNA here is from genome assembly GCA_050249235.1 of Acidimicrobiia bacterium. Lineage (GTDB taxonomy): Bacteria > Actinomycetota > Acidimicrobiia > Acidimicrobiales > CADCSY01 > JAEKLB01. Next base: position 6,475 of record JBFWQW010000030.1, read on the forward strand.
TCCACTGCTGGGGCGCCTACGCCTCGGGCCAGCTGGGCAACGGCTCGACCGCCGACCAGACCCAGCCCGGTGGGGCTGCCGCCGGCCTGGCCCTCCACGGGCTGTCGCTGCGGGGCATGCAGTCGTGCGGCCTCGACGCCGGCGGCCAGGCCTGGTGCTGGGGCAACGACACGTTCGGGCAGCTCGGCAACGGCCAGAAGACCAACGTCCGCCAGCCCATGCCGGTGGCCGTGGTCGGTCCCACCCGGTTCGTCTCGCTGGCGCTCGGGCGCACGTGGGCCTGCGGCCTGGACGCGGCGGGTGGCGCCTGGTGCTGGGGAGCCAACGACCGGGGCCAGCTCGGCGACGGCACCACCGTCGAGAAGCTCGCCCCGACCGCCGTGACCGGCGGGCACCGGTTCGTCTCGCTGGCGGCCGGGATCACCCACACGTGCGGCGTCGACACCGCCGGGGCGGCCTGGTGCTGGGGGGCCAACGGCGACGGCAGGCTGGGCGACGGCACGAGCACTGACCGTTCGGCCCCGGCGGCCGTGCTCGGCGACCTGACGTTCGGGCAGGTCCGGCCGGGCGAGGACTTCACCTGCGGGGTCACCACCGCCGGGGGCGCCTGGTGCTGGGGCGGCGCCGGCGTGGGCTGGCTCGGCGACGGGAGCGGTCAGTCCAGCGCCGAGCCGGTGCCGGTGGCGCCCGTCTAGATCGGGTGGGGCAGGGAGGTGTCGAACCTCCGACCCGCGCATTATGAGTGCGCTGCTCTGCCGTTGAGCTACTGCCCCGGGAGCGGCAACGATGCCACGGGTGCCGGGGCTGACCGGCGGCGACCGTGGTCGCGTGGCTCCGGGGGTGGGGCTCGAACCCACGACAACTCGATTAACAGTCGAGCGCTCTGCCAGCTGAGCTACCCCGGAAAGCCGGGACAGGCTAGCAGTGCCCTCACGAGGCCCATGATGGCCCGATGGGTCCGTGCGCACGAGTAGGAGATCGTGACGCAGCCCATCGGATGCTTCGCGTGGCGAATGGAAGGGTCGGGCACGGCTCGGTACGGCGCGCCGAACTGCGTCGTGGGCACGCCGGTCACGGACGCCCACCACGCCGTCGCTGCCGCGAGGTCGAGACCCTCGTGGAGATAGATCCGGACACGCAGGCGCGACTCATCGAGCTCGAAGAAGGTCCGCATCCAGAGGAGGAACAGCGCGACCATGCGCTCGTCGCTGTTCGCGAACGCGACCCTCCGGTCGGTCTTCGCCCCTTCCCCCGCGTAGAGGGCGGCGCCGGCGACCAGGAGGTCTCGCTCGGAGAGGTCGCCCACCATGTCGCGGCCCCAGGCCCGCATGGCGTCGATCTCGGCCAGGCGGGCCCGGGCCAGGCGGTTCGGACCGGTGGCGGGGCGGGCCCGGGGACGGCGGGGGGTGTACGGCACGTCCCGCGTCCAGAGCGACACCGATGAGCGGGACACGGCGAGCTCGGCCGCGATCTCCGGCATCGTCCAGCCCTCGGCCCGGAGCTGGCGGGCCCGCGCCTGGTCCTCGGTCTTGCCCCGGTAGCCCATGCCGACAGCCTGCCGACGGCCTGGGACACCCTCGCCGTGATCGCTTCCGGCAACCCCGGCGACCGCGAGGCTCGCGGAACGTGCACGAGGCGGGCCGTGCCGAGCCGAGGTGGGTCAGTCGGCCAGCCAGGCGGGAGCGCGGTCGAGGAGGAAGCGGCTGACGGCCATGCAGCGGTCGAGGGTCTCGCAGAGGAGCTCCTCGCCCAGCCAGATGCGGGCCAGGCTCACCGGTTGGCGGGCCACGATGCTGACGGAGCGCTCGGGGGCGTCGGTGACCGACGCGAACGAGTCGATGGCCGAGACCTCGAGGGGCAGCTCCGGCCCGCCCACGCCGGCGAGCTCGGTGGCGAGCAGGAGCAGGTCGGGGCCGTTGGCGAGGGGTGGGAGCTGCCAGGTGAACACCAGCGGGAAGTGGAACTCGTCGGGCGGGTTGTCGCCCTCGTCGAGGTCGAGGAAGAGGTCCTCGAAGGCCAGCAGCACCCTCGGGTCGACCTCGAGCGACAGGTGGAGGTCGAGCGGCCCGCCGCATGCCTCCTCCGGGTGCAGGTCGACCTCCCAGGCCTGCCGGAGGGAGTAGGTCTCGACGAAGTGGCGCTCGTCGTGCACGTGGAAGCTGTGGTCGACGGCGTGCTCCTTGAGCTCGGCGACGTAGCCCGCGACGTCGATGGCGGCCATCGGCAGGAGGCTACCGGCGGTAGGTTCGCCCCCCATGCCCTCGACCGGCACCGCCGCCCCGGCCGACGACGACCTCCTCGAGCTGCTCCGGGAGGCCGCCCGGCTGACGGCGCGGACCCTCCGCGAGCTGGAGGACCGGCGCCCCACGACGTCGGTCGCGGGCCAGTACGCGCTCGACGTGGCCACCGACGAGGTCGTCGTCCCGTTCTTCGTCGACGCCGGCCTCGGCGTGCTGTCGGAGGAGACCGGGCTGCACCACCCCGAGCGCGAGATCGTCGTCGTGGTCGATCCCGTCGACGGCTCCACCAACGCCAGTCGCCACATCCCGTGGTGCGCGAGCAGCCTCTGCGCGGTCGACGCGGAGGGCCCGCGGGTGGCGAGCGTGGTGAACCTGGCCTCCGGCGAGGCGTTCGAGGCGGTCCGGGGCCGGGGGGCGCGCTGCGACGGCGTGCCGATCCGGCCGTCCGGGGTCCGGTCGCTCGGCGACGCCCTCCTGATCTTCAACGGCGTCCCGACGCGGCACTGGGGCTGGAGCCAGGGGCGCATCCTCGGCGCCGCCGCCCTCGACCTGTGCCTCGTGGCGGCCGGGCGGGTGGACGGCTACGTCGACCTGGCCGGTGCCCACGGGCCGTGGGACTACCTGGCCGCATTGCTCGTCTGCCGGGAGGTCGGCATCGAGCTGGTCGACGCCGAAGGGCGCGACCTGGTCGTGCTCGAGCACGGCGCCCGGCGCTCGCCCCAGGCCGCGGCCACGCCCGAGCTGCTCGCCACGATCCTCGGGCACCGCCGGGCCGAGCCGCCGTACGGCAGCCCGGGACGGGGCGAACCGGCCGCCCACCCGTAGGCTCTCCCGATGATGCGGCGACTGCACGCCGTCCTCCTGCGGGTGTTCGGTGCCCTGCCGAGGCCGATCCGCCGGGCGGCGGTTCGATCGCTGTCTCCCTCGTTCACGGTCGGCGCCATCTGCGTCATCGAGCGCTCGGACGGCTGCATCCTCCTCGTCCGCCAGAGCTATCGCCGCCACTGGGGGCTCCCCGGTGGCCTGCTGCGCCGGCGGGAGGAGGCCGAGGACGGCGTGCGGCGGGAGGTGCTCGAAGAGGTGGGCATGGACGTCGAGCTGGTGGGCGAGCCGGCCGTCGTGGTCAGCGCCCGCTTCCGGCGCGTCGACGTCGTGTTCCGGGGGACGCCGGTCGACGACGGATGCGGCCCGCCCGCCGCCGAGGTCGTGCCGCGGTCGGTCGAGATCGTCGAGGCCCAGTGGTTCGCTCCCGACCGCCTGCCCGACCTCCAGCCCGAGGCGACCGGGGCCGTCGTCGCCCTCGCCCGGGTGAACGCGCCCGCCCTCCGGGCCTGACCGGCGGCGAGGTCGCGGGTCGCCACCGGGCCGACCGTTACGCTCCTGCCCTGTGACGTCCACCTGGCGGATCGAGCCGTCCGGGCCCCTCCGGGGCGATGTCATGGTCCGGGGCTCGAAGAACGCCGTCACCAAGCACATGGTGGCCGCCCTGCTGGCCGACGGTCCCTGCGTCGTCCAGAACTGCCCCGAGATCGGCGAGGTCGAGCTCACCCGAGGCATGCTCGAGAGCCTCGGCTGCGAGGTCGAGGTCGACGGCGACATGGTCACCGTCGACGGCCGGGGCCTGCGCGGCGGCCAGGTGCCCGGCATCTACGGCGGCCGCAACCGGATCCCGATCCTGCTCCTCGGCCCGCTCCTGCACCGCCTCGGCGAGGCCTTCGTGCCCACCGTCGGCGGCGACCGCATCGGCGCCCGACCGGTCGACTTCCACATCGGGGCGCTCGTCGCCATGGGTGCCGAGGTCGAGGTCACCGAGGAGGGCGTGCACGCCAAGGCCACCTCGCTCCACGGGGCCCGGATCCGCCTGCCCTACCCGAGCGTCGGGGCCACCGAGACGGTGCTGCTCACGGCCGCGCTGGCCGAGGGTCGGACCATCCTGGAGAACGCCGCCACCGAGACCGAGGTGATCGAGCTCGGCCTCTACCTCCAGCGCATGGGGGCCCGCATCGAGCTCCGCCCCGACCGGCGCTGGGTGATCGAGGGGGTCGACCACCTGACCGGTGGGGTGGAGCACAGCCTCCAGGGCGATCGCAACGAGGCGTTCTCCTACCTCGTCGCCGGTCTCGTGACCGGCGGCCGGGTGCGGGTGTTCGGCTGCCCGCAGGACCGCCTCGTCACCGCCATCTCGACGCTCGACCGGATGGGTGCCCGGTTCGAGATCACGGACTACTACCTCGCGGCCGAGGCCGAGCAGCTGCGCTCGGCCGTCGTGCAGACCGACACGCACCCGGGGTTCATGACCGACTGGCAGAGCCCCCTGGTGGTGCTCTTCACCCAGTGCGCCGGCATGTCCGTTCTGCACGAGACGGTCTACGAGGACCGCTTCCCCTACATCGACGCCCTGCAGCACATGGGCGCCGAGATCGAGCTCTTCGACTCCTGCCTCGGCGGTCGGGGCTGCCGGTTCCACGAGACCGGCGACCTGCACTCGGCCGTGGTGCACGGGCCGACGAAGCTCCGGGGGGCCGAGATCACGAGCCCGGACATCCGGGGTGGCTTCGCCTACGTGATCGCGGCCGCCGCCGCCGAGGGTGCGTCCGTCCTCCACGAGGTCACCGAGATCGAGCGGGGCTACCACCGCCCGTTCGAGGCCTTCAGCGAGCTCGGGCTCGACATCACGAGGCGCTGACGCCGGGATCCGGGGGTGCGGGCCGGCGTCCCGCCTCGGGGCCGCGCCGTTCGTCACGTCCGTTCCGGCGCTCGGCTCCGCTTCCGCGGCCGAGACCCGCGCGATCCCCGGCGCCCACGGCCCCTGGCTGCTCGGGCCCACGCCCTTCCTCAGGTTCGGCGGCAACCTGCCGATCATGCACGGGTGATCGTGGTCGAGCCGACATCCGCTGACATCCTCCCGGGCCGGGGAGGGTGGCGCCGCCGCTGGGTGGTGCTGGGCGCCGTCGCCGCGGCCGCCGCCGTCGTCGCGGTGGCGCTGCTCATGACGCGGTCCGGCGACGGCCATCCGTCGGCGTGGGATCCCCGCGTGGCCGACCTGGTCGACTTCGTGGAGGACGAGCGGGACCTCGACTTCGACCACCCGGTGCACGTCGACTTCCTGTCGGACGAGGACTTCGAGGACCTGGTCCGCGCGGACGAGGCGGACCTCACGGAGGAGGAGCGGGCCGACATCGAGGACGGCGCCGCCGTGCTCCGGGCCCTGGGGCTGCTGGGCCGGGACGTGGACCTCTTCGCCGCGGTGAACGACCTCCAGGGGGACGGCACGCTCGCCTTCTACGACGACACGGACGAACGGGTCCGGGTGCGGGGTACGGAGCTCACGCCGGCGCTGCGGTCGACCCTGGTCCACGAGCTCGTGCACGCCCTCCAGGACCAGCACTTCGACCTCTCGAGGCTGCGGGAGATGGAGGACGGCGAGTCGGCCGCCTTCGACGCCCTCGTCGAGGGCGACGCCAGCCGGGTCGCGACCGCGTACGAGGAGACCCTGAGCGACGAGGAGCGCGAGCAGATCGTCGAGGCCGAGGGTCGCGACCAGGAGGAGCTGGACGTCGACCGCTTCCCGCCCTTCCTGTCGGCGAGCTTCGGGCTGCCGTACGTGCTGGGGGAGCCGCTCGTGAGCATCATCCTCGAGGCCGACGGTCGGGAGGGCCTCGACCGGGCCTTCCGCGAGCCGCCGTCGTCGGACGCCGCGCTCCTCGACCCCCTCGGGTTCCTCGAGGACGACGGGACCGAGGAGGTCGACGCCCAGGACCTCGGCGAGGGCGAGACCGAAATCGACAGCGGCGAGTTCGGCGCCGTCGGGCTCTACCTGGTGCTGGCCCACCACCTCGACGTGCCCCGGGCCCTCTCGGCCGCCTCGGGCTGGGGCGGCGACAGCTATCTCGCCTACCGCAGCGGGGACCGCGTGTGCGTGCGGGCGACGTTCGTCGGCGACGAGCCGGTGGACACAGACGCCCTGCGGTCGGCGCTCCGGGACTGGGCGGCGGCGATGCCGGCCGGCTGGGCGACCGTAGGCGACGACGGCAGCGCCGTGACCCTCACGTCGTGCGAGACGGATGCCGACGCCTCACCCGGCGACGACGTGGACGTCGAGCGCCTGATGGTGCTGCCGGCGTCCCGATCGGCGCTGGCCGCGCAGCTCCTGGCCCAGGGCGCGCCCGTCGAGGTGGCCCACTGCTTCACCGACCGCATCATCCTCGAGTTCACGCTCGACGAGCTGGTTGCCTCGGCGCTCACCCCCGAGGCATCGGCGCGCCTCGAGCGGCTGGCGGCGTCCTGCCGGGACGCCTGAGAGACGCGCGGATCGGGCCCGTCCCAATCCCGCTCTCCCGGCTCCTTCGTCGCCAGGAGTGCGTCGCCAGAGGTGCTCCGTGCTCGGCGCTCCCGGCGCTCCCGGCGCTCCCGGCGCCTCCGGCGCCGGGGCGATCGGGCCACGGGAGCGCCCGTCCCCGCACCCGCTGGGCACGACCTCGATCTCCCGGCGGCCCGGTCCCGGACGCGGCGAGGCCCCCGCCTCAGGGGCGGGGGCCTCGCCGGCGACGGGTCAGGCTCGGCCCACCTGCCGGCCCCGGGTGGCCCGGTAGACGAGCAGGGCCAGGATGGCGCCCACGATCGAGCCGATGATCCCCGAGGCCTGGAGCGCCCCGTCGTCGAAGTCGGTGCCGAAGAGGGCCCAGCCGAGGAACCCGCCCACGAAGCTGCCGACGATGCCCAACACGATCGTCTCGCCCACCGACATCGGGTCCCGTCCGGGCACGAGCGCCCGGGCGACGAAGCCGGCGATGAGCCCGACGATCAGCAGGTAGATGATGAAGCCGATCATGTGTCCTCCTCGAAGGGGATGGGGCTGGTCGCGCCCGCCGGAGGGTGCCCAACGGCGGACGGCGACAAACGACGCCGGGCAGGTCGGGCGGTACGGTCGCGCCCCATGCCCATCGACCTGAACGAGATGCTCGAGCCGGGCGCGACCGCCGTGGTCACCATGGAGCTCCAGCGCAGCGTGGCCGGCGACATGAGCGCGCTGCCGGCGCTCCGGGAGGAGATCGCACCGGTGCTGCCGGCCGTGGGCCGGCTCCTCACTGCGGCCCGCGCCGCGTCGGTCCCGGTCGTGCACTGCATCGCCGGTCCGGCCTCGGTGCCGTCGGCCCCGCCGAACTACCCCCTGGCCGCCGCCCTTGCCCGGCGCCGGTCCGGGGCGGGCGACGCCCCGGCGCCCGATCCGGCCGCACTCGCCCGGGGGCTCGAGGTGGTGGAGGAGATCGGTCCCGAGCCCGGTGACATCCGGGTGGTGCGGGGCCACGGGCTGAGCCCGTTCACCGGCACCGAGCTCGACGCGGTGCTCCGCCGTCTCGGGGCGCGGTCGATCGTCGCCGTCGGCGTGTCGCTCAACATCGGCATCATCGGCCTGAGCGTCGAGGCCGTCGGCCTCGGCTACCGGGTGGCGGTGGCCACCGACGGCGTGGCCGGCACGCCCCGGGAGTACGGCGAGGCCGTGCTGCAGAACACGCTGCGCCTGGTCACCACGCTGGTCCAGGTCGACCAGGTCGTCGACACCTGGTCCGTCCGCTGAGCAGCCGAGCCCCGTCCGACCTCGCCGTCACCCGTCACCCCGCCGGCGTCCCGGGTCGCCCCCGGGTCGTCCTGGTGCACGGCGCTCCCGACCGGAGCCGCAGCTTCCGGAAGGTGATCCCGCTCCTCGCCGACCTCGACGTCACGGTCTACGACCGTCGGGGCTACGGGGAGTCGGTCGGCGCGCCGCTTGCCACGTCGCTCGACGACCACGTCGCCGACCTGGTGGGCATCGTGGAGCAGGTCGCGCCGGGCGGGGCGACCGTGGTGGGCCACAGCTTCGGGTGCAACGTGGCGGTGGCCACGGCCATCCACCGTCCCGACCTCGTGCGCTCGGTCGGCGCCTGGGAGCTCCCGATCCCGTGGGTCGACTGGTGGCCCACGCCAGCCTTCCGGGACGGCCTGCTCGGGATCGCGGCGTCCGCCGACCCCGAGCAGCTCGGCGAGGACTTCACGCGGGGCGGCCTGGCCGAGGGCGGGTGGGAGCGGCTCCCCGAGCGCCTCCGGCTCCTCCTCCGCGCCGAGGGGCGGGCATTCCAGGCGGACATCCGGACGATCACCACCCCGCCCTACGACATCGATGCCCTGGCCACACCGGCCGTGTTCGCCGCCGGAGGCACCACCACCACGGGGCACCGGGAGGCGGCCCGCCTCCTCGGCCGGCGGCCCGGGGCGTCCCTGATGGAGGTCGAGGGCGCCGGGCACTTCGGGCCGGCGAACCACCCGGACGACTTCGCCGAGCTGGTCCGGCGGGCCGTCCGCCTCGGGTGGCCGACGGCGCCCTGAGCGGAGCCCGGCCCGGGCCGAGGGATCCGAGGCGCCCCCGAGCCCTCCCACCCGTTCTCTGTCGACTGGAACGGGGTTGTTCCACCTCGGTCGGCGACGAACGGCCGGACGAGGACTGTCAGGCGGTCGACGGATGGCGCTCGAGGAGTTGGAGGAGGCGACGCTCGTCGGGGGTGAGCCAGGTCGAGCCCCGGGCGCTCGTCGCCGCCCACTCGGTGGCGAAGTCTCCCGCCTGGAAGATCGCCACCACCCGGGGATGGACGTAGCTCTGCCGGCAGACGGTGAGCGTGTTGTGCACCTCCTCGGCGACGGGCCGCAGCACGGCGTTCGTCAGCCGCCTGGCCTCCGTGGGGCCGGACGGCGTGGGCGCGGCGGCGAAGCCGGCCGCGGCCAGCACGGTGGCGCCCCAGGTCCGGAAGACCTTCGCCGACGCGTCGAGGCCGGTTGCGGCCCGCAGGTAGTCGTTCACGTCGGTGGAGCGGACGGGGTGCGACCCCTCGTCGTCGACGTGCTGGAACAGGACCTGACCCGGGAGGTCCTGGCAGCGGAGCACGAGCCGGGCCAGGCGCCGATCGGTGATCGACACCTCGTGGACCTTCGCCCCCTTGCCGTTGAACCGGAGCCGCAGCCGGGTGCCCTCCATCGTGGCGTGGCGATCGCGGAGCGTGGTGAGGCCGAACGAGCGGTTCGATCGCACGTACTCCTCGTTGCCCACCCGGACGTTGGTGGCCTCGAGCAGGCGCACCACCAGGGCGACGACCCGCTCGAGCGGGAGGCCCGGCCGGCCGAGGTCGGCCGCCACCCGCCGCCGTAGCCGGGGGAGCTGCCGCCCGAACGGCACGAGGAGGTCGAACTTGGCTTCCTCCTGGTGGGCGCGGAACTCGGGGTGGTAGCGGTACTGCTTGCGTCGACGGGCGTCGCGCCCGGTGGCCTGCAGGTGCCCGTTCGGATCGGTCGAGATCCACACGTCCTGCCATGCCGGGGGGATGGCGAGCCGGGCGATCCGGTCGAGGGTGCCGGCGTCGACGACGGCCCGGCCGGAACGCTCGTCGATGTAGCGGAAGCGGCGCCGGCCGGTGCGCCGGATGCCCGGTTCGTCGTCGAGGCCGAAGGCGAGCGAGCCGGGCAGCGGGCTGGATCCGTCTTCGTCGGCCTGCACCGTCCTCCTCGTCGCCCGGCGTGCCGTGGCTCGGCGACCGGCGTACCCGCCCGCCGGGCCGACCAAGCGGCGGCCGCTGAGATCGGGGAATCGACGGACGCTCCCGCCATCTGCTCGGGCGGGCCGCCCCTGCTGCTCGACGACCGCTGCGTCGCTCGGACCGGCCGTCGGGCCTGCGCCGGTCCGGCAACCGACGGCTGCTCGTCACCACTGGCGACCGGCCGACCGGGAGCGGCCGACTCGTCGCCCGACGGCGCCCGCCCGGTGACCTCTCATCGGCCTGATCAGCGGCTCGCGGGCATGGCATCCCCCGGTCCTCCCGTGCGATGATCTCCGCGCCCCCGCGGGTCGAGCAGCTGGCCCTCGGTCGTCGACTTCGGAGGATCGAGATGCAACCGTCGATGGGGAGCGAGGACGGGGCGCCGAGGGGCGCGGCGTTCTCGGTGGTCCCGAACGGGAGGCCCGGTACGTTCGAACTGCACGGCGAGCTCGATCTGGGCACGATCCCGGTGCTCGAGGAGCTGGTCTTCGATGCCCTGCCGGACCAGCGGGTCGTGCTCGACCTGCGGGGACTTCACTTCGTGGACTCGAGCGGCCTCAGGGGCCTGCTCCTGTTGCGGCGGCGGGTCGACGAGGCCGGTGGCCTCCTGGTGCTCCGGGAACCCACACCGAGCGTGCTGCGGGTGCTCGAGGTCTCGGGCCTCGACAAGGTCTTCTCGCTCGAGGCCTGATCCTCAGCAGGGGAGCCGGAACCAGACGACCTTGCCCACCGGGCTGCCGTCGCCGTCCAGCACGGGCGTGACGCCCCAGCTCGAGGCCAGCGCGTCGACCAGCTCGACGCCGCGCCCCCCGAGTGCCTCGTCGTCCGGGTGCAGGAGCACGGGGCGGCGCGGGTCACCGTCGGCGACGGCCACGACCAGGTCCGCTTCGTGCTGGATGGTGAGGGTGACGTGGTCCGAGTCGGCGGCGTGGCGGACCGCATTGCTCACGAGCTCCGAGACGAGGAGCTGGGCGATGTCGACGTCGTCGCCGGAGCAGCCGTGATCGCGGAGGACCTCGGCGACGATGCGGCGGGCAGTTCGCGGGGCCTCCGGCGTGCGCATCAGCTCGCTCGTGCGTCCGCCCATCGCTCGCGTCCTCTTCATCGGAGAGATCCGAAGGTGCGGCTTCCCTACCGCCTTCTCCTCGCTCTCACTCCCGTCGAGGCGGCGGCCGGCCCGGCTCCTGCTCCTCGAGGGCGACAGCGCGTTGCCCGGCCGGACCGGTGAGCCAGCCGCTGGGCGGACGGCCGTCGTGCCCCGCGACCCCTTTGGCGTCGTGATCGAACGACGGGCACCGCTCGAATCGGATGCCTCGATTGGATGCCTCGACGGATGACTCGTCGGCGGTCCGGTCGATGTCGCCCCCGGGGCCGGCCCTACCCCGTCCGGACCGGTCCGGTCGCAGGCGGGGTCGGCCCCGTCGGTACGCTGGCGCGCCCGCATCCGGCGGCGATGCCGACCGACGGAGGCACGGGGGCGCTTAGCTCAGCTGGTCAGAGCACCTGCCTTACAAGCAGGCGGTCGGGGGTTCGAGTCCCTCAGCGCCCACGTCGTCGACGCCCGGGGGGCTGCGAGGGGGTTCCGCGGGACCGTCCTCCCGATGACCGGTTCGTCGGGCCCGGACCGGCGGATCGGCTCACGACCGGGCGGCGGCGTACCTGGCGAGTGCCTCCGACCGCTCGGCGGCGTGGTCGACGATCGGCATCGGGTAACCGGCCGGCGGCCCGCCGGGCAGCTTCCAGGGCTCGTGCACGGCCGGACCGGCGACGGCCCGGAGCTCCGGGATCCACCGTCGGATGTAGTCGCCGTCGGGGTCGAAGCGGCGGCCCTGCAGCGTCGGGTTGAAGATCCGGAAGAAGGGTGCGGCGTCGGTCCCGGTGCCGGCCACCCACTGCCATCCGTGGTTGTTGCTGGCGAGGTCGCCGTCGACCAGCCGATCGAGGAAGAGGCGGGCACCCCGCTGCCAATCGAGGTGCAGGTCCTTGACCAGGAAGCTCGCCGTCACCATGCGGACCCGGTTGTGCATCCACCCCTCGCCCGCCAGCTGGCGCATCCCGGCGTCGACGAACGGGTACCCGGTCCGGCCCTCGACCCAGGCGAGGAAGCGCTCGTCGCTGCCGGGGCCGCGGTCTACGGCCATCGCCGCCAGCTCGGGCCTGACGTCGCGCCAGGCGGTGTCCGGCCGGTGGGCGAGCAGGGCGGCGTAGAACTCGCGCCAGGCGATCTCGGACCGCAGCTTGTCGGCGTCGACGCCCGCACCGAGGTCGTCCAGCACCTGGCGGGGGTGCAGGCAGCCGAACCGCAGGTACGGGCTGAGGCGGGACGTGGCGTCGCGATCCGGTCGGTCGCGCTGGGCGGCGTACCCGTCGAGGCGGTCGAGGAAGGTCGCCAGCCGGTCGGCGGCGGCGGCCTCGCCGGCGGGCGGGAGCGAGGTCGGGAGCGAGGGGACGGCGGGCAGATCGTCCGACCGGATCCCCGTGGCCCAGGAGGGCGCCACCGGTGCCGGCTCGGGCCGGTCCCAGCCGTGGGCCGACCAGGCTCGCAGGAAGGGGGTGAAGACCTTGAAGGCACCGCCCGTCGCCGTCCTCAGCGCCTCCGGATCCACCGCGTACGGGCTGCCGACCGCCTCGAGTCGCGCCCGCCCACCGACGGCGGCATCGCGGCGCCGCCCGAACGGCGTCGTCTCACCGGTGACGAAGACGGCCTCGGCACCCAGCTCCCGCACGAGCGCCGGGACCTCCCTGCGGGCGTCCCCGTGCCTGACGACGAGCGCCCCACCCGTCGATGCCCGCAGCTCGTGGAGGCAACCGAGCAGGAAGGCCATGCGAGGGTGGCCGGCCGGTCGCTCGAGCCCCGCGTCGAGGATGAACAGCGGGACGACCTCGTCGGCCGCGGCCAGCGCGGCCGTCAGCGCCGGGTGGTCCGTCAGGCGGAGGTCCCGCCTGAACCACAGCACCGCCCGCCGCACCCCGACAGCGTGCCCCACCCGCACCGGGTCGGAGCGTCCAGGCCGGTGGCAAAGCGTGAGCCCGGAACCGCCGGGGGTCGCCGCCGGGGCGGAGCGCCTTCTTGCGGACATCGGTCGGGCTCCGACATCGTGAGGGCCCGTCGCCGACCCGGTCGAGCGATCCATCAGTCGAGACGCGGAGCGAGCTGCGATGACGAACGAGACGGACCGCCCGTATCCCGCCCGGGAGGGTCGCCTGCCCCGGCACCTCGACGAGGTGACGCCGGCGTGGCTCACGAGCCTGCTCCAGCACCGCTACCCCGGGCTGGTGGTGCACGACTTCGAGGTCCTCGAGGTGCAGAGCACACACACCACCAAGCTCCGCCTGGCGCTCGACCTCAACGACGTGGGGAGGGAGGCCGGCCTGTCGGAGCGGGTGTGCCTGAAGTCGAACTGGTCCGAGGGCATCAAGACGGGCGACATCTGCGAGCGGGAGGCCCGCTTCTACCACCTGATGCGCGACCGGCCGGAGGCCCCCCTGCCCCGCTCGTACTACGCCGACTGGGACGGCGACGGCGGTGGCCGGGGGATCGTGGTGATGCAGGACCTCGACGTCGAGACCGGTCGCTTCGGGAACAGCGCCGACCACCTCGGCGTCGACGGTGTGGCCGCCGGCCTCGAATCGCTGGCCACGCTGCACGGCACCCTGTGGGGCAGCCCCACGCTCGCCGGGCAGCTCCCGCGATCGATGGGCACGCCGGTCGACACCGAGCAGGTCGTGCGGCTCTTCAACTACCTGGCGCTCAACCTGGAGGACCCGAAGTACCAGGCCGTGCTCCCATCGTGGACGTACGAGACGCCCGAGAAGCTGAACCACCTCCTCGACGAGCTCGCCGCCTACGAGCTGGGCCAGGCCGGGCCCTTCGGCCTCGTTCACGGCGACGCCCACCAGGGCAACAGCTACGTGGGCGCCGACGGCCGTCGCATCTGGCTCGACTTCCAGCTGGCCCGGGTGGGCAGCCCGTGGCGGGACGTCAGCTACTTCATGATCGGCGCCCTCACGGTCGACGAGCGCCGGTCGAGCGAGCGCGACCTGGTGAAGGTGTACCGGGACGCGCTCGTCGCCACCGGCGCCGAGGGCGTGCCGGGCGAGGACGCGGCTTGGGAGCAGCTCCGCCGGTGGGCCGCCTACGGCATGCAGTGCTGGCTGGGGAACGTCGACCTCTGGGGCCAGTCCGGGATCGAGATGATCCGCCGCTTCTACGCGGCCGGCGACGACTACGACACGGTCGGACTGCTGATCGGCGACAAGCCACCGAGGCGGATCGTGAACCTGGGCGACGAGGCGTCGGCGCTGCCCCGCGACCTGCAGGAGATCAGGGACAGCCGCAAGCGGTCCGCGCCGGCCTGACCGCGACGCCCGGGGCGCCGACCGCGGCCGTGCCCTCGGGCCTAGGGTCCGCGTCGTGGCGATGCGGGACTACCTCGCGGCCGAGCTGGTGCAGGACTGCGGGGACGGGCTGCTCACCCGGCGGGAGGCGCTCCGCCGGCTCGGCCTGCTCGGGGTCTCGCTCGCCACGGCGACGACGCTGCTGGCCGCCTGCGGAGACGACGACGATGCACCGGGGGCGGCATCGTCGACGACCACCACCGCCGTGGGCAGCTCGTCCGGGACCGACCCGGCGGCCGGCGCAGACGCAGACGCTGACGCCGAGATGATCCGCTTCGCGGGCCCGTCGGGGGAGGTGGCCGGCGTGTTCGCGGCGCCCTCGTCCGCCAAGGGCGCCGTCCTCGTCATCCACGAGAACCGGGGCCTCACCGCGCACTTCCACGACCTCGTCGGCCGGCTCGCCGCCGACGACTACGCCGCCCTGGCGGTCGACCTGCTCACGCCCGAGGGGGGCACCGCGTCGCTGGAGGAGGCAGATGCCACCGCCGGGCTCTCGGCCGCGCCCGAGTCTCGGCTCCTCGGCGATCTGCGGGCCGGCATCGACGAGCTCGGCCGCCGGGCGAGCGGCGCCAAGGTCGGCGCCATGGGCTTCTGCTTCGGCGGCGGCATGGTCTGGCGCCTCCTGGCCGCGGGCGAAGGTCGTCTGGCCGCCGCCGTCCCGTTCTACGGCACGACGCCGGCCGACCCGGATTTCAGCGGGTCCGATGCCGCCGTGCTCGCCATCTACGGCGGGCTCGATGGGCGCGTCACCAGCGACCGGCCCAAGGCCGAGGCTGCGCTCGAGGCAGCCGGTCTCACCTACGAGGTGCAGGTGTACGAGGGTGCGAACCACGCCTTCTTCAACGACACCGGCGCCCGCTACGACCGGGTGGCCGCAGTGGACGCGTACAGGAGGGTCCTCGACTGGTTCGGCCGCCACCTCGTCTGAGCCACGGCGAGAGCCGGGCGTCACGGTGCTCCTGGGCGACGCCCGAGCGACCCCGGACCGGAGCCCGGGGTCGCTCTCGGTGGGACGCGGTCAGTCCCGACGGATGGCGTCCTTCACCTTGTCGGCGGCGTCACCGACCGCTTCCTTGACCTTGCCGGCGGTCTTGTCGACCTTGCCTTCGCGCTTCATCGAGTCGTCGTCGGTGAGGTCGCCGACCGCTTCCTTGGCACGTCCCTTGAGCTCATCCTTGTTGGCCATGCCGACCGCCTACCCCCGGCCCCCGGGCGCGACGCTCCCTGCTCGATGCGCACCCGTGACGCACCGGAGCAGAGGCGGCACCGGCCGCCACGGGCGTCGGTGGGCCGGGTCCGGATCCGGGGGAGAGCCTGCGGGCCGAAGCCCCTCGCTGGGGAGGCTGTCGACCGGCTCACGAGCGGTCGGGCGTCCGTCACCCGTCGGTGAGGCTGATCCCGAGGGCGCCGAACAGGGCCAGGGCGGCGGGGACGAGCTGGTCGCCGGTGAGGGTCGTGCCCCGAAGGGCGTCCGCGCCGCGGATCCGGTCGAGCGTGGAGCCCGCGAGCGAGGCCCCGGTAGGACGGCCTTGTCGAGCTGGACGCCCGTGAGGTCGCAGCCGACGAGTCGGGCGGCGGGGAGCTGCCCGCCGGTGAAGTCGGCGTCGGTGAGGTCGCACCCCTCCAGCTCGACCCGTTCCCACCGCGACATGCGGAAGTTGGCCCCGTCGAGCCTGCAGGTGACGAACCCGACGTCCACGAAGCGCAGGGCCGGGCCCCGGAGCCCGGAGCGACGGCAGTCGCGGAACTCCACCCGGGTGAGCGAGCACTCGTCGAGCCGCACGCCGGCCAGGTCGGACCCGACGACCAGGCAGTCGACGAGCCGGGTCCGTCCCGCCGGCCGGGGATGACCGGAGGACCTGGTCGAGCCGGATCAGGCCCCGGCCGGCGCCTGCGACCTGGCCGCGGCCGCCTCCATCAGGGCGGCGGCGCGGTCGAGTCGGGCCAGATCGCGCTGGCCGACGCCTTCGAGAAGGTGCTCGAGGAGGGCCACCCGCCGGGCCCGGCCCCGCCGCAGCACCCGGCTTCCCTTCGCCGTGGCGCGGACGAGGACGCGGCGGCCGTCACCCCGATCGGCCACCCGGCGGACGAAGCCGTCGGCCTCGAGCCCGGACACGAGGGCGGTCATCGTCGGCGACCGAACGCCTTCGGCCTCGGCGAGCTCACCCACCGTGCGCGGGCCACCGAAGACGAGGACCGACAGCGCCGAGGCCCGGGCGGGGGAGAGCCCCATCGCCCGGTCGACCGTCCGGACGGCCCGCACCAGGTGCAGCGCCGCGGAATGAAGTCGGTCGGCGACCTCTTGTCGTTCCGAAGACATGTAGGTAGCCTACCTATCGATAGTGGCCGGAGCCGGGGACTCCGAAGTCGATGGGACAGAAGTCGATGGGACAGAAGTCGATGGGACCGACGCCGATGGGACCGCTCCGTCAGGTGAGCCTGCCGGTCAGCGATCTCCGGCGGGCGGTCGGCTTCTACCGGGACGTCGTCGGCCTCCGACTCGTCGCCGACCTCGGTGGGTTGGCCTTCTTCGATCTCGGTGGCGTCCGCCTCATCCTCGAGTCGGAGCCGGGACCGGAGGACCGAGGTGGTGGCGGCAGCTCGGTCCTCTACTTCGCCGTGCCGGACATCCACGCCGCTCGAGCCGAGCTCGGCGGTCGAGGTGTGGCGTTCGAGCAGGAGCCCCACGTGGTGCACGTGGACGAGGACGGCACCTTCGGCCCGGCGGGGGAGGAGGAGCGCATGGCCTTCTTCCGCGACCCGGATGGAAACCTTCTCGCCATCGCCTCCCGGGAGCGGCCCGCCCGCTGAGCTCGGGTCCCGCCCGGTCGGGTCCGGACAGGGTCCGGTGTGGGAGCCGGGATCACCGGGGCGCCCGGCTGGACGCGGGCGCTGGTAGCAAGGCGCCGTGGGTGACGCTCCTGCTCCGCTGGCCGGCATTCGGGTCCTCGACCTGACCCGGGCCTTCCCGGGTGGCTACGCCACCCTGCTCCTCGCCGACCTCGGCGCCGACGTGCTCAAGGTCGAGGCGCCGGGCTCGGGCGACCCGCTGCGGGCCGGCGCCGGCGACGGCGCCGACCCGTCGCCCGCCCACCTCGGGCTCAACCGGGGCAAGCGGTCGATGACGCTCGACACCCGGTCCGAGCCCGGCCTCGCCGTCCTGCGCCGGCTCGTCGCCGGAGCCGACGTCCTGGTCGAGTCGGCCCGGCCGGGGGCGATGGCCGCCGCCGGCTTCGGACCGCAGGACGGGCTGGCGCTGCGCCCGGCGCTCGTGTGGGCCTCGTTGACCGGCTTCGGGTCGGACGGCCCGTACGCGGCCCGGCCCGGCCACGAGGTGACCTTCCTCGGCCACTCCGGGCTTCTCGCAGCGATGGCCGGCGGTCTCCCGTGGATGCCCGACGCCATGGTGTCGGTGCCGATCGGCGGGCTCATGGCCGCCTTCGCGATCGTGGCCGCGGTGACCGGCGCCCAGCGGACGGGCTCGGGCTGCCACGTCGACGCCTCCATCAGTGCGGCTTCGACCTGGCTGTTGTCCGGCATGCCGACGTTGCTGGAGCCGGGCGCCGGGGGGATGGGCGAGACGGCCGGGCGGCGTCTCTACCGCTGCGCCGACGGCCGCTACGTGAGCGTGGCCGCGGCCGAGCCCCGCACCTGGCGGGCGCTGTGCGCCGTGCTCGGCGCCGACGACCTCGCCGACGACCTCCACGGCGCGGCCGACCCAGCCGCCACCATGGCCCGATTCGAGGCCGTCTTCGCCACCCGGTCGGCGGCGGCGTGGGTGGGCGCGTCGCCCGAGGCGACGATCGGGGCCGTCAACGAGGGCGCCGACCTGGCGGGCGATCCCCAGGTCCGGGCCCGGGGTGGCCTGGCCGAGGTGGCCGGGACCACGGTTCCGGCCACGCCGGTCGTGCTCACCGGCGCAGACGGTGCCCGTTCGGCGACCCCGGCGGCGGGACCGCCGGCGCTCGGTGCCGACACCGACGCCGAGCTGGCCGCCGTCGGCTACGACCGGGACGAGATCGCCGCCCTCCGAGCCGCCGGGACGATCTGACCGGACCCGCCCGGGAGGGACCCCGTGCGCCGGGGACCGGCGAGACCCGCCGGGCCGGTCCGCTGTGGGAGGGTGGCAGCGTGGACGGGGAGCTGCTCTGGACGCCTGCCGACGACGCCTGGGCCACGACCCGGCTCGGCCGGTTCCTCACCGGTCTCGGCGGCTTCGACGACTACGAGGCCGCCTGGCGCTGGTCGGTCGACCACCTGGACGAGCTCTGGGCGGCGGTCTGGCACCAGCTCGACGTCCGCAGCACCGAGCCCTACGACGCCGTGCTGGCCTCGGCGGCGATGCCCGGGGCGGTGTGGTTCCCGGGGGCGAGGCTGAACTATGCCGAGCACGCCCTCCGCTGGCCCGACGGCGACGTCGCCGTGATCGGCCGCTCGCAGTCCCGGGAGCCGACGGCGCTGACCTTCGGCGAGCTCCGCGACGAGGTGGCCCGGGTGGCCGCCGGCCTGCGCCGGCTGGGGGTGCGTGCCGGCGACCGGGTGGCCGCCTACCTGCCGAACATCCAGGAGGCCGTGATCGGGCTGCTGGCCGCGGCCTCGCTGGGCGCGGTGTGGTCGTCGTGCCCGCCGGAGTTCGGCGTCAAGGCGGTGATCGACCGTTTCGGGCAGATCGAGCCGGTGGTCCTGCTCGCCGTCGACGGCTACCGCTACGGCAGCCGCGCCGTCGACCGGGCCGGCGACCTGGTCGCCATCCGGGCCGCACTGCCCTCGCTGCGGGCGACGGTGCTGGTGCCCTATCTCGAACCCGATCGGGCCGTGCCGGACGGTCTGGTGCCATGGGACGACCTGCGGGCCGGGTCGGCCCTCCCCGAGTACGAGCCGGTGCCCTTCGACCACCCCCTGTACGTGCTCTTCTCGTCGGGCACGACCGGGCTGCCGAAGGCCATCGTCCACGGCCACGGCGGTGTCCTGCTCGAGCACGGCAAGGCTGTCGGCCTGCACCACGACCTGGGCCCGGGCGACCGGTTCTTCTGGTTCTCGACGACGGGCTGGATGATGTGGAACTTCCTCGTGTCCGGCCTCGTCGTGGGCGCGGCGGTCGTCCTGTTCGACGGGGATCCCGGCCACCCGGACCTGGGCCGGCTGTGGGACCTCGCCGACGAGACCGGCGTCAGCGCCTTCGGCGTGTCGGCCCCGTTCCTCATGGCCTGCCGGCGGGAGGGCATCCGTCCGACCGAAGGGCGCGACCTCGGCCGGATCCGCGTGGTCGGCTCCACCGGCGCGCCGCTGCCGGCCAGCGGCTTCCGCTGGGTCTACGAGGCGGTCGGGTCCGACCTGCTCCTCTCGTCGATCAGCGGCGGCACCGATGTGGTGACCGCCTTCCTCGGTGGCACGCCCCTCGTCCCCGTGCGGGCCGGCGAGCTGTCGTGCCGCTACCTCGGCTGCCGGGTCGAGGCCTTCGATCCGGCCGGGCACCCGGTCGTCGGCCGGGAGGGCGAGCTGGTGGTCACCGCGCCCATGCCGTCGATGCCCGTGTCCTTCTGGGCCGATCCGGACGGCAGCCGCTACCGCGAGGCCTACTTCGACGTGTTCCCCGGCGTCTGGCGGCACGGCGACTGGATCACCATCGGGGCCGACGGGTCGAGCACGATCAGCGGGCGGTCGGACGCGACCCTGAACCGGGGCGGGGTGCGGCTCGGCACGGCCGACTTCTACGCCGTGGTCGAGGACCTCGACGACGTGGCCGACAGCCTGGTGGTGCACCTCGAGGACGGGGACGGCGGCCTCGGCCGGCTGCTGCTGTTCGTGGTGCTCCGAGCCGGCGCGGACGAGACGTCGACCCGCGGCGCGATCGTCGGCGCCCTCCGGCGCGACCTGTCGCCCCGCCACGTGCCCGACGAGATCGTGCCCGTGCGGGCCATCCCCCGGACCCTCTCGGGGAAGAAGCTGGAGATCCCCGTGAAGCGGATCCTCGGCGGGGCGGCGGCCGAGACCGTGGCCGCCGCCGGCGCGCTCGCCGATCCCGCCGCCCTCGACGACTTCGTCGCCTTCGCCGCCTCCCGGGGCTGAAGATGCGCGGACTGGCTAGAGGTGGGCGAGGATCTCGGCCCAGCCGCCGGTGCCGGGCTCGCCGACGACGTGGTCGGCGGCGTCGAGCGCGGCCGGGTGGGCGTTGGCCGGCGCGCAGGCGACGGCGGCGTTGGCGAGCAGCTCGAGGTCGTTGATGCTGTCACCGACGGCGAGGACCTTCGTCGGGTCGAGGCCGGCCCGGGCACACCAGGCCTCGACGCCGTCCCACTTCGAGAGCCCGAGCGGCCAGTGGTGGAGGTTGTGGCCCGGGTAGTGGGCGTGGGCCGGGACGAACATCTCGGCGCAGCGGCCGCCGACGGCGGACGCCACCCGGCCGAGCACGGTCTCGTCGCAGCCGATGACCGCGATCGCCAGGACGGGGAGGGTGGCGACGGCTCGGGCCA
>JBFWQW010000031.1:0-27127 GCA_050249235.1 Acidimicrobiia bacterium
AGGTGGTGGACGAGCAGGCGACCGGCACGGCGCGGGTGGTGAGCGACGCCCACGACTTCGCCCTCGACCCGGTGTGGGCGCCGGACGGCCGCCGGCTGGCGTGGACGGCGTGGGACGACCCCGCCATGCCGTGGGACGACGGCCGGGTGGTGGTGGCCACCGCCGACGGGGCGGACCGGCCCCGGGTGGTGGCCGGTGGCGGGGGCAGCGCAGCCCAGCAGCCCCGCTTCTCGCCGGACGGGACCACGCTGGCGGTGCTCGACGACCGGTCGGGCTGGTGCAACCTCACCCTGGTCCCCCTCGACGGCGGGCCCGTGACGGCGCTGGCCGAGCCGTTCGAGCACGGCGGGCCGAGCTGGGGTCCGGGCCAGCGGTCGTTCGCCTGGTCGCCCGACGGGCGCACCCTCGCGGTCACCCGCAACGAGGACGGCTTCGGCCGCCTGCTCACCTGGGCGCCGGGCCCGGCCGGTCGGCGCGCGGCCGGTGCCGTCGAGGCGGCGACCGTTGGCCGGGGGGTCCACGGCGGGCTGTCGTGGCGGGGCGGCCGGCTGGCCGCGGTCCGCACCGGCGGGGCCACGCCCACCCAGATCGTGGTCCACGAGGCCGGGACCCGCCGCACGCTGGCCATCGGACCGGTCGCCGGCTTCCCGCCGGCCGAGCCGGAGCTGGTCCGCTGGCCGGGCGACGACGGCACGGCCGTGCCCGGCCGCCTCTACCGGCCCGACCGGGCATCCACCGCGGCCCCGTCCGCCGCGGCCCCGTCCACCGCGGCCCCGTCCACCGCGGTTGGCCCGCCGCCCCTGCTCGTGTGGATCCACGGCGGTCCCACCGACCAGTGGCCGGTGACGTTCCGGCCCCGCTTCTCCTACTGGCTCGACCGGGGCTGGGCGATCCTCGTGCCCGACCACCGGGGCTCGACCGGCCACGGCCGGGCCTTCGCCGCCGCGCTGGCCGGCCGCTGGGGCGAGCTCGACGTGACCGACGTCGCCGCCGGCGCCCGGGCCGCGGCCGAGCGGGGATGGGGCGATCCCCGGCGGCTGGTGGCGATGGGCTCGTCGGCCGGCGGCTTCACGGTGCTCAACCTGCTGGCCACCCGCCCGGGGGTCTTCGCCGCCGGGGTCGACCTCTTCGGGCCGGTGGACCTGCTCGGCCTCGGGACCCACCGCTTCGAAGCCCACTACAACGACACCCTGGTCGGCCCGCTCCCGGCCGCGTCCGACCGCCTGCGGGCCCGCTCGCCCCTGCACCGGGCGGCGGCCATCGTCGATCCGCTCCTTGTGCTGCACGGCGCCGACGACCCCGTGGTGCCGGTCGCCCAGAGCCTGGCCCTGGTGGCCGAGCTGGAGGCCCTCGGCCGGCCGGTCGAGCACCACGTCTACGAGGGCGAGGGCCACGGCTGGTCGCGGGCGGCCACGGTGGTGGACGAGCTGACCCGCACCGAGGACTTCCTCCGCCGCCACGTCCTGGCCCGCTGAGCCGGGCTGGCCGGCTGACGGGCGGCGGGGGCGGGGCGGACAGCAGCGCGGGGCGGACGGCAGCAGAGGCGAATCGGCCCGGCGGCCGTGCCAGACTGCCGCCGACCGGACCGACGACCGGCCCGGGCCCCGGGGTGGGCCGGGCGAAGGGGCGCCATCGTGAACGTGCTGCAGGGGATCAAGGTCGTCGACGTGACCGCGTGGGCGTTCGTGCCGTCAGCCGGGGGCGTGCTGGCCCACTGGGGGGCCGACGTGGTGAAGGTCGAGAGCCCCACCGCGCCCGACCCCATGCGGCTGCTCGGGGGCACGCTCGAGCCGGGCGGCGCCAGCACCTTCTTCAAGCACTACAGCCGGGGCAAGCGGGCGGTGGCCATCAACCTGGCGTCGGACGAGGGTCGTGAGCTCCTCTACAAGCTGGCCGCCGAGGCCGACGTCTTCCTCACCAGCTACCTCCCGGCCACCCGCCGGAAGCTGAAGATCGACCTGGACGACATCCGGGCCGTCAACCCGGACATCGTCTACGCCCGGGGCAGCGGCCAGGGCCCGAAGGGGCCCGAGGCCGAGCGGCCCGGCTACGACGGGATCACCTGGTGGTGCCGGGGTTCGCTGGCCCAGTCCACCATGGACGTCTCGGGCGCCACCTGGCCCACCGGCATGGTCGGCCACGGCGACGGCATGTCGGGCATGACCCTCGCCGGGGGCATCTGCGCGGCGCTGCTCCAGCGGGAGCGCACCGGTGTGGCGCCGGTGGTCGACGCCTCGCTGCTCGGCACCGCCGTCTGGTTCAACGGCCCGGCGCTCATCGCCTCGCAGTTCGGCGCCCCGCCCCGGGTCCTCGGTCCGGCCACCCCGCCCGCCACCCGGGCCTTCATGCCCCCGACGATGTCGACCTATCAGACGGCCGACTTCCGCTTCCTGAACCTGCTCTTCCTCGGCGACGCCGACAGCGACTACGCCGACCTGTGCCACCACCTCGGGCGGCCCGACCTGGCCGACGACCCGCGGTTCGCCGCCGCCGCCGACCGCACCGCCAACGGGCCGGCGCTCCTGGCGATCCTCGACGAGATCTTCGCCGGGCGAACCCTCGCCGAGTGGAAGGACGCGCTCGTCACCGCCAAGGGCGCGTGGTCGCCGGTGCAGACGCCCGAGGAGATCTACGACGACCCGCAGACGATCGCCAACGGCTTCCTCCGCCACGTCGACTACCCGGACGGCGGGCTGAAGGTGCCGGTGCCGCCGATCCTCTTCGACGAGGAGGCCGGCGACCCGCCGGTGGCGCCCGACTTCGCCCAGCACACCGACGAGGTGCTCGGCGAGCTCGGCTGCTCGGCCGAGGAGATCGAGCGGCTGCGGGCGTCGGGCGTCGTGGCGTGACCGCCCGGTGGCGGCGGCGGTGAGCGACGGGATCACCACCTGCACGGTGTGCGGGGCCCAGTACCTGCGCACCACGCTCGTGGCCTGCACCGACTGCGGGGCCCCCTTCGGCGGCCAGCTGCTGGCCGAGGGCGGCGAGGAGGTTGGCTACGACCTCCAGGACTGGGACGACCGCCAGCGGGCCGAGCTGGTGGGCGGGCTGGCCGGGGCCGGCATCGCCCACCGGTGGGACGACGGCGAGCTGGTCGTCGCCGAGGGCGACGCCGACCGGGTGGACCAGCTCGTCGACGCCGTCGACCACCCCGACGCCCTGGCCGAGGAGGACGACGACGGGAACCTGGCCGCCGACGTGCTCTCGGCCCTCTACGTGTCGTCCGACGTGCTCCAGCACGACCCGGCGGCCACCACCGCGGTGGTCGAGCTGCTGGAGGCGCTGGAGCGGGTGCCCGACCTGCCGCCCTACGGCATCGACGGCGAGCTGTGGGGCGAGGTCGTGGCCCGGGCCGTCGCCCTGGCCGACCTCCTGGCCGAGGAGTCCGAGGGCGAGGACGTGGCCGTCGCGGCCCGATCGCTGCGGGAGGTGGTCCGGCCCCTCGTGTGACGGTGGGTCCGTCCGGTGGCGCCCGCGTCGTCACCCGTCGTCGTCCCCCTTGCCGCCCGGGAACCGCTCGCCCGGGAAACCGCTCGAGGGGCACGGGCGGTACCGTCGTCAGGGTGCTGTTGGCCGAGCTCGAGGTGTGGCACAGCCGGTCGATCGCACCCACCCGGCGGGTGGCCCTGGGCCGCAGCGACCTGCCCGTCTCGCCCGCCCCCGGGTTCGGGGGCCTGCTGCTCGGCGGCATCGTGGCCGTCTCGGCCCCCGAGCTCGACGACGAGCTCCGGGGCGAGCTGCTCGGGCTCCTGGCCGAGCTCGAGTCCGGCCGCCGCATCGTGCAGCCCCGCCTGCGCCACCGCTTCCAGGCCGACCGCCACGGCCTGGCCCGCACGAGCCACCGCCTTCTCGGCGAGGGCGACGCCCTGGCGCTCGAGTCGAAGGGCGAAGGGAGCGGGGCCTCCCAGGCTCTGGCCGCGGCCTACGCCGCCGGTGGGCTCCCGGTCGCCGCCCGCCGCCCGGTCATGGCCGTGCTGCGCCGCGGCCTCCGGTGGCGGGGTGGTGACGGACCGGCGCTGTTCGCCCACCTCTCCACGACCGGTCCGGCGCTGAGCTGGTCGGCGGCCGCCTTCGCCGACCCCACCCGCTGGGCGCTCGACGTGCTGGGGCTCGACGACGCGCCGATCCGCAAGGAGGTGCAGCGGGCCTTCCGGGTGCTGCTGCGCGACGCCCATCCCGACCACGGGGGCGCGTCCGACGACGCCGCCACCCGCATCGCCGACCTCCGCGAGGCCAGGCGCATCCTGCTCACCGGCCAACCCGTGTCGTGACGCCGGGCGCGCTGCTGCTCACCCCGGGAGCCGGCTCCACCGCCGAGCATCCGTCCCTCGTCGCCATCGCCGAGGCGGTCGCTCCGCTGCCGGTCGATCGTCACGACTTCCCCTACCGGCGGGCCGGGCGGCGGGCGCCGGACCGGGCGCCGGTCCTCCTGGCCGACCTGCGGGAGGCCGCCGCCGCGCTCGTGGCCCGGGCCCGGGTGCACCCGGCCCGCCTGGTGCTCGGCGGCCGGTCGATGGGCGGCCGCATGTGCTCGATGGCGGTGGCCGAGGGGCTGCCGGCGGCCGGCCTGGTGCTCGTCTGCTACCCGCTGCACCCGCCGGGCCGGCCGGACCAGCTGCGCACCGCCCACCTGCCGGCCCTGGAGGTGCCCTGCCTCTTCGTCTCCGGCACCAGGGACCCGTTCGGAACGCCGGACGAGCTCACCGCCGCCACCGCCGCCATCCCGGGCCCGGTCACCCACGCCTGGGTGGAAGGCGGCCGCCACGACCTCCGGGGCGCCGACGCCTTCGTCGCCCGGACGGTGGCCGACTGGCTGGCCCGGCTCAGGTCGGGGGGACGGGCGCCGTCGCGTCCTCGGGGTTGAGCTCCTCGAGCTCGAGCCCGGCCGTCTCCGGGTAGCGGGTGACGACCAGGACGGCCAGCGCCACCGGTCCGACGGCGAGCACGGCCATGGCCCGGCCGAGCGACCCGAGGCCGTCGGACAGCGCGCCGGCGGCCAGCAGCCCGGCGGCGGCGCCGAGCACCCCGGTCACGCCCAGCACGCCGTTGGCCCGGGCCCGCAGGGCGGTGGGGAACAGCTCGGGTCCGTAGACCCCGAGGGCGGGGATGGTGGCGCCGGCCACGATGCCGCCGACGAGCGATGCCACCCACATGGTCGTCCCCGTCGTGAGGTACACGGTGACCGTGCCGACGACGCCGCCCACCAGGGCCAGCGCACCGACCAGGCGCCGGCCCCGCTGGTCGGCCACCCGGGCCCCGACGAGGACGCCGATGCCGGCCGGCGTGTTGGTGCAGATGGAGAACAGGGTGATGCCGAAGGCCGAGTAGCCCCGCTCGTCCCGGAGGAACTCGTTCTGGAGCTGCGAGGCCGGGGCCAGGAAGATCTGGACGAGGAAGGTCGAGGTCGCCAGCAGGGCCAGGCGCCGGCCGTGGCCGGCGAAGCGGGCCCGGCCGTGGGGCGCGACGAACCGCCGGCTCTCCGGCAGGCGCCGGGCCAGGCCGGGCACGGCCGGCAGGGCCAGCAGCGGCAGCAGGAAGATGAGGCGCCAGCCGCTCTCGCCCAGGTCGGCCAGCGGCAGCGCCATCACGCAGATGCCGGCGCCGAGGGCGCCGCTCATGCCGAGCACGCTGGCGGCGAAGGCCCGGGCCCCGGCCGGCATCTCCTCGGCAGCAACGACCGCGACGAGGATGGCGAGTGCGGTCGAGAAGCCCCGCATCACCGTGTGCACGGCGGTGTAGAGGGCCAGCGAGGGGGTGACGGCGGCCAGGCCGGCCAGGGCGCAGCCGGCCGCGATGCAGCCGACGATCATCCGGCGCCGACCCCGGCGGTCGGCCGCCGCCACCAGCCCGAGGGAGAGGAGCATCGCCAACCGGACGACGGCCAGGGCGGTGCCCTGGGCCCGGTCGCCGTCGATGCCGAAGTCGTCGACGGCGTAGGTAATCGTCTGGGTGATCGACGTGCCGAGGAAGCCGGCCACCACCGAGGCGGCGCAGAGCGTGGCCAGCACGCTGGCGGCCCGGCGGTCGAGGCGGTCGGCCGGCCCCCACCACGGCGACGGGGCGCCGGGCACCCGCAGGGCCCGCCGGACCGGGATGGCGAGCAGGGGCGAGAAGTAGGGCACGGCCAGGCGGAAGTCGACCTCCGAGCGCACCCGCAGCCGGCCATCGGCCGCCGGCGTCACCGTCACCGTCCGCCCGTAGCGGTCGAAGGGTCCCCGCTCGGCTTCGAAGCGGAGCCGCCCCTGCCGGCCGTCGCCCGCCAGCTCGCCCCCGGCCGGGCGCTCGAGGACGAGGCCGTCCCACGGCTCGGTCCACCGGCCGGCCTCCCCGGCCGCCACGGTCACGTCCACGACGGCCCTCATCGGCCCGACACCTCCGTGCTGGCCGTGCTGGCAGTGCTTGCCGACTCGCCCGACCCGCCCGACCCCCTCCGACTGGGTGCCGCTGGAGCCGCCGGGCGGCTTGAATGGCACCCAGTTCGGGGGAACGGGGTGGGTCCGCCGGTCGGCGCCGGGCGATTCGGGTGCTTCGGTCGGTTCGCGTGGGGCATTCGGGAGCCGGGCGTGGGGTCGGGACTAGGACCGGTCGGGGCCGGGCCGGCGCTCGCGGGCGGCCTCCCGCTCGGCGCGACGCTTGGCCCTCGACAGGAGCCAGGCGAAGAGGGCGAGGGGGACGACGACGAAGAGGGCCTCGTCCCAGCCGCCCTGGTGGGCGAGGAGCACCGGGCGAGGCTAGGCCCCGCCCGGGGCCCCGGCGGCGCGCCGGGGCGTTCGGGACGAGGCCCGGTTGTGACCCCGGCTCCCGGCAGCGAGACTGGCCCGGACATGCGCGACGAGCTGATGGCGACGATCGAGGTGATCCGCCCCGCCCTGCAAGCGGACGGTGGCGACATCATCGTGAAGGACGTCGACGAGGACACCGGCAAGGTCACCGTCGAGCTGGTCGGGGCCTGCGGCACCTGTCCCGCCTCCACCCAGACCATGAAGGCCGGCATCGAGCGGATCCTGAAGGACCGGGTGGCCGGCGTCACCGAGGTCGTCGCGGTCTAGGGCCGGTCTCGGGCTTCCTGCCCGCCCGGGCGCCGCCCGACGGGACCCGGGCCCACCGGCCGTCCCGCCTTCGGGGGGCGCGAACCGGCCGGACTAACTTGCCGGGCGCCATGGCCGCACCCCGCGATCCCGCCCAGCTGGTCGAATCCCTCCACCACGGCGACCGGGGGGCCCTGGCCCGGGCGCTCAGCCTGGTCGAGCGGGGCGGCCCGCCGGCGCGGGCGGTGGGCGCCCTGGCCTGGCCGCTCGGCGGCGGGTCGTACACCCTCGGGGTGACCGGCGCGCCGGGGGCGGGCAAGTCGACGCTCACCAACCGGCTGCTCGGCACGGTCCGCTCGGCCGGCACCGAGGTGGCCGTGCTGGCCATCGACCCGTCGTCGCCCTTCAGCGGCGGCGCCATCCTGGGCGACCGGGTGCGGATGCAGGAGCACGCCCTCGACGCCGGCGTCTTCATCCGGTCGATGGCGACGCGGGGCCACCTCGGGGGCCTGGCCCTGTCGACGCCCCAGGCCCTGCGGGTGCTCGACGCGGCCGGCTACCCGTGGGTGATCGTCGAGACCGTCGGCGTCGGCCAGGTGGAGGTCGAGGTCGCCGCCGCGGCCGACACGACGATCGTCGTCGTCAACCCGGGTTGGGGCGACAGCGTGCAGGCCAACAAGGCCGGTCTCCTCGAGATCGCCGACGTGTTCGTGATCAACAAGGCCGACCGGCCCGGCCTCGGCGAGGCCCGGGGCGATCTCCGCACCATGCTGGAGCTGTCGAACCTGGCCGACGACGCCTGGATGCCGCCGATCGTGGCCACCGTGGCCGAGACCGGCGAGGGCACCGACGAGCTGTGGGCGGCGGTGGGGGAGCACCGGGCCCACCTCGAGCGCACGGGGGGGCTGGCCGAGCGACGCAGCGCCCGCCTGCTCGACGAGATCCGCCAGATCGTGGCCCGGTCCCTCGAGGAGCGGGCCTACGAGCTCACCACCGGCGAGGGCTTCGCCGCCCTCGTGGCCGACGTCGAGGCCCGCCGGCTCGACCCCTACGCCGCCGCCGAGCGCATCACCGCCGACTGATCCGGCCTTGTCGACCGAGCCGCATCAACCCCGGCTCGGACGACAGGGAACGGGGAGTCAGGCGGGCCAGACCACCCGACCGAGCTCGGCCGGGGTGGCCAGGTCGGGGTGGGAGGGGACGACGCGGACGGTGATGCCGTAGCGGCCGGCCCGCTCGCAGGTGAAGCGGCCCTCGTAGTGGAGGTGGCCGTCCTCGCCCGGCCCGACCAGGGCCATCGTGACGGCGGCCGGGTCGGCGAGCTCGTCGTTCTGCCCCACCGTGCCGTGCAGCAGCTGGACCCTGACGTCGTCCGGGGTCAACCCGCCCAGGCTCACCACCGCGGCGACGCTGCGTACCTCACCCAGGTCGACCGCACCGGCGTGGCCGTCGACGGCGTCGATGTGGACGCCCTTCCAGCCGGCGACGACCCTGGCCTTCCAGGCGGCCAGCGCCCGGGCCCCGTCGCCGACGAGGCGGTCTGCCCGGACGGCGGTGGGCTCGTAGAGCCGCTCGACGTAGTCGCGCACCATCCGGGTGGCCGAGACCTGCGGCCCGAGCGAGGCGAGGGAGTGCTTCACCCGCCGCACCCACCGCCTGGGGACGGGACCCTGGGTGCGCTCGTAGAAGGCCGGGACGATCTGGCCCTCGAGGAGCGCGAACAGGCTGTCGGCCTCCACCCGGTCGCGCCCCTCCAGGTCGGTGAGGCCCTCGGCCGACGAGATGGCCCAGCCGTTCTCGCCGTCGAACATCTCGTCCCACCAGCCGTCGAGGATCGAGCAGTTGAGGGCGCCGTTGAGCGCCGCCTTCTCGCCGGACGTGCCGCAGGCCTCCTGGGGGCGCCGGGGGTTGTTCAGCCAGACGTCGGCGCCCTGGTAGAGCTGGCGGGCCAGCGCGATGTCGTAGTCGTCGAGGAAGACGAAGCGGTGCCGGACGGCGGGGATCTCCGCGAAGGCGACGATCTGGCGGATCATCTCCTTGCCGAGCTCGTCGGCGGGATGGGCCTTGCCGGCGAACACGAACTGGACGGGCCGGTCGCGCGACAGCAGCAGCGACTGGAGCCGCTCGACCTGCGAGAGCAGGAGGGTGGCCCGCTTGTACGTGGCGAACCGGCGGGCGAAGCAGATCGTGAGGGCGGACGGGTCGAGCACCTCGTCGGTCCAGTCCAGCTCGGCCTCGGGCACCGATCGGGCCAGCAGCGAGGCCCGCAGGTGGGTCCGGGCGAAGCCGACCAGCCGCTGGCGGGACTGCTCCCGCACCCGCCAAACCTCGTCGTCGCCGGCCTCGAGCAGCCGGGCCCAGCGCTCCGGGCCGGCCTCGGGCCAGTCGGGCAGGACGTGGCGGGCCAGCAGGTCGCTCACCTCGGCGGCCACCCAGGTGTGGGCGTGGACGCCGTTGGTGACCGAGGTGATCGGCACCTCGTCCACGGGGAAGCCGGGCCAGAGTGGCGCGAACATCGAGCGGCTCACCGAGCCGTGCAGCTTCGACACCGCGTTCGACATGCCGGCCAGTCGCAGCCCCATCACGGCCATGTTGAAGGGGGCGGCCGGGTCCTCGCCAGGCTCGTGGCCGAGCGCCATCAGCCGGTCGACGTCGATGCCGACCTCGGCGGCCCAGGCCGCGAAGTAGCGCTCGAGCAGGGGCCGGGGGAAGCGGTCGATGCCGGCCGGAACGGGGGTGTGGGTGGTGAAGATGCTGGCCGCCCGGACCTCCTCGAGGGCCTCGTCGAAGCCGAGCCCGCCGTCGACGACGGCCCGCCTGATGCGCTCGAGACCGAGAAAGCCGGCGTGGCCCTCGTTGGTGTGGAAGACCTGGGGGTCCTCGCCCACCGCCTCCAGGGCCCGCACCCCGCCCACGCCGAGGAGGATCTCCTGGCGGAGGCGGTGCTCGACGTCGCCGCCGTAGAGGCGGTCGGTGACGGTCCGCAGCTCGGCCCCGTTCTCCTCGACGTCGGTGTCGAGGAGGTAGAGGCGCACCCGGCCGACATCGGCCCGCCAGATGCGGGCGTGCAGCGGGGTGCCGGCCAGGTCGACCGTGACGCGGGCGTCCACGGCGCGGACGGCCATGACGTAGGGGTCGAGCTCCGGGTAGCGCTCCTGCTGCCAGCCGTCGGCGTTGAGCGACTGGCGGAAGTAGCCGTGCCGGTAGAACAGGCCGACGCCGACGAGCGGCACGCCGAGGTCGCTCGACGCCTTGAGGTGGTCGCCGGCCAGCACGCCGAGGCCGCCGGAGTACTGGGGGAGGGCCTCGGCGATGCCGAACTCGGGTGAGAAGTAGGCGACGGACCGCAGTGGCGTGGCCGGCTCGGTGCGGCCCTGGAACCAGCGGGGTCCCTCGAGGTAGCGCTCGAGCGAGTCGTGGACCTCGTCCAGGAAGGTGCGGAAGGCCTGGTCGTCCTCGAGCTCCGCCAGCCGCTCCCGCGAGACGGTGCCCAGGAGGGCGACCGGGTCGTGGCGGCCCTCCTCCCACGCGTCGGGGTCGACCCAGCGGAAGACGTCCCGGGTCCGGTCGTCCCACGACCAGCGCAGGTTCATGGCCAGGTCCTCGAGCGCCTGGAGGGACTCGGGGAGACGGGATCGGACGGTGAAGCTCCGCAGGGCCTTCATCCGGGGCGAGGTTAGGGGCACCCGGCGCCCGCGCCGGCCGGGCCTCCCCGAGGCGCCGCCCACCGACCCGGCCGCGCCGCCGGCCCGGCGCCGTGCTTGCCATGCTGGGGCCATGGAGCTCCGCACCGCCATGCGCACGACCCCGTCGACCCGGGCCTTCACCGACGACGACCTCCCCGACGACGTGCTCTACGACATCCTCGAGGTGGCCCGGTTCGCCCCCAACGGCGGCAACCGCCAGTCCTGGAGGACGATCGTGGTGCGGGACCGGGTCACCAAGGAGCGCATCCGTGAGCTCTACGACCTGGGCTGGCGGGAGTACGCCGCCCACCGCCGGGCCGGGCTGGTGCCGTTCGCGGCGTCCGAGGGCCACTGGCGCTACGGCAACGACGGGCCGGTCGAGCCGGCCGTCGACCTCGAGGAGGCCCGGTCGACGCCGGTCGACGCCGACACGTCCTACCTGGTGGAGGTGCCCGTCCTGCTCGTCATCGTGGCCGACCTCTCGAAGATCTCCGCCGTCGACACGGGGCTCAACCGCCTCAGCATCGTCGGCGGGGGCTCCGTCTACCCCTTCGCCCACAACGTGCTGCTGGCGGCGCGCGACGCCGGGTTCGGCGGCCACATCACCTCGGTGCTGGTCCGCCAGGAGCCGGCCCTCCGGGCACTCCTGCACATCCCCGAGGGCCACGCCGTGGCGACCGTCCTCCCCCTGGGCAAGCCGGTGAAGGAGCTCACCAAGCTCCGCCGAGACCCCGTCGAGGACTTCGCCACCGTCGGCACCTTCGACGGCCCGGTCTTCACCAGGTAGCCCGTTCCTTGTCGACCGAGCGGGAACGATCCCCGCTCGGTCGACGGAGACCGGGATGCGGGCCCCGTCAGTCGCGGCGCAGGAGCATGGCGCCGGCCTGGGGGCCGTGGGCGTTGGCGATGGCGGCGACCCTGGCGTCGGGCACCTGGCGGACCCCGCACTCGCCCCGGAGCTGCAGGACGGCCTCGGTGAGGAAGGCCAGGCCGTGCATGCGGCCCTCGGCCAGCTGGCCGCCGTGGGTGTTGAGGGGCAGGGAGCCACCGGGTCCGATGCGCCGGCCCTCGTCGACCCAGTCGCCGAACTCGCCGATGCCGCACAGGCCGAGGGCCTCGATCCACGAGATCGTGATGTGGGTGAAGCCGTCGTAGATCTCGGCGACGTCGACGTCCTCCGGGCGCAGCGAGCTCGTGGCCCACAGCCGCTCGGCGGCATGGATGGTGCCGCCGTACATGAGGTTCTCGCCGTACACCCAGTCGGCGTTGCGGCCGGTGCCGTAGGCCATGGCGTCGACGTAGACGGGCGCCTTCGCGAGGTCCCGGGCCCGCTCGCCGGTGGTGAGGATGGCGGCACAGGCACCGTTGACGGGGTAGTCGCAATCGAGGAGGTGCAGTGGCTCGCTGATCATGCGGGACGAGAGGTAGTCGTCCATGGTGAGCACGTCGCGGAGCACGGCCCGCTCGTTGTCCTTGGCCCATTGCCTGGCGTTGAGCGAGATGCGGCCGTAGTCCTCCTGCTTGCCGCCGAGCTCGAACATGCGGCGGTTCATCATCATGCCGATGGTCATCATCAGCCCACCGCCGAAGCCGTACGGCGCCGCGAACTGCATCGGACCCGGCGCCTCGGCCGGCCCCTCGCGGACCGCACCCGTGTGGCCGGCCTCCTTCGTCATGCAGCGGTAGACGAGGGCCGTCTCGCAGGCGCCGGAGGCGATGGCCATGGTGGCGTCCATGGCGCTGGCCAGGCCGGACGGTCCGGAGCCCATGATGTCGTTGAACACGTGGAGGTTCTCGATGCCGAGCAGGCGCTGGGCGGTGGTCGCCATCGGCGAGTCGACGCCACCGAACGAGTACTCGATGATGGCGTCGACGTCCGAGGCCCGTAGCCCGGCGTCGTCGAGCGCGCCCATGCAGGCGGTGCGGGTGAGCCGGTTGATGTCGAACGAGCCGGCCCGGGCGACCTCGGAGTAGCCCACTCCGACGACCGCGACCTCCCGGCTCAGCACGGGCGGAACTGGGGGAGCGCCCAGTCGCCGTGGTCCTCGAACACGACCTCGACGGCCATGCCGACGCGGACGTCGGCCGGGTCGGCGTCGACGATGTTGGTGAGCATCCGCACGCTCGGTGCCTCCTCCAGCTCGACCAGCGCCACGACGAAGGGGAGCTGGCTCACGAACGCGGGGTCGAACGCCTGGCGCACGACGCTGTACGAGTAGATGGCGCCCCGCCCCGACATCTCGGTCGGTACCAGGTCGTCGCCGAGACAGCCGGGGCAGCCGACGTCGGGCGGGTGCTGCCATCGCCCGCAGGCGGCGCAGCGCAGGACGAGCAGGCGGCCCTCCCGGGCACCGTCCCAGTAGAAGCGGGTCTTGTCGCTCGGGATGGGGCGAGCGGCGCCGACGACCACCGGTCAGGCGGCCGCGTGGGCGGCGGCCCAGCGGCGTCGGTACTCGGCCTTCGAGGTCTCGTCCACGTCGACGTCGGTCGCCCGGGCCCGCAGCGCCCCCACGCTGGCCTGCTCGCGGGGGATGACGGCGAACGGGTCGTAGCGGAAGAAGCGGCAGGCGTTCTCCCACGTGATGGCCTCGACCTCCCGGTCGGAGCAGCCGGCAGCCTGGAACTCGTCCCAGAGCAGCTCGGGGGAGCGGGGCCAGGTGGAGTCGGAGTGGGGGTAGTCGCACTCCCACGCGATGGACTCGAGGCCGATCCGGTCGCGCACCCGCAGCGACGAGGGGTCGGTGATGAAGCAGCCGAGGAAGTTGCTCCGGAACAGCTCGGTGGGGGTCTTGCCCTTCGCCACCTCGAGGCCGGTCCAGCGGTGGTTCCACATGTGGCGGTCCATGCGGTCGAGGAAGAAGGGGATCCAGCCGATCCCGCCCTCGGACAGCGCCACCTTGAGGTCGGGGAAGCGCACGAAGGTCCCCCCGACCATCAGGTCGGCGGCCGTGATGGCGGAGAGCTGGGGGGCCAGCACGATGAGGTGGTCGACGCCCGCCGTCTTCGGCCGGTTGAGCAGCCCGAAGGCACCGCCGATGTGGAGGCACATGGCGATGTCGTTGTCGCAGAGGGCGGCGAAGACCGGGTCCCAGTAGCCGTCCTCGTCGAAGGCCGGGAGGCCGACGCCGTAGGGCGTCTCGGGGAGGCTCACGGCGGTGACGCCCTTCTTCCCGAGGCGGTTGATCTCGGTGACCATCGAGGCCGGGTCGTAGACCGGGAGGATGCCGAGCGGGATGAAACGCCCGGGGTGGCCGCCGGCCAGCTCGTCGACGTGCCAGTCGTTGTAGGCGGCGACGACGGCGTCGGTGAGGTCGCGGTCGACCGTCGAGCGGGCCAGCGACATGCCGTTGAACCCGGCGAAGGTCGGGAAGCACATGCCGGCCAGCTGGCCGTTGGCGTCCATGTCCCGCACCCGGAGGTCGGCGTCGTAGGTGGCCGGCCGCATCTCGGGGAAGCCGACCGGGTCCATGTCCCACTCCTCGTGGGGCCACGAGGCGACCGCACCGAGCCCGGACATGCCGGTGACCTGGCCCTGGTACTCCCAGTGGCCCTCGCCGGTCGCCTCGTCGTGCACGTACCTCGGCGCGTCGTCCCGGTACCTGGCCGGCATGTGCCGGTCGAACATGTCGGTCGGCTCGATCACGTGGTCGTCGATGCTGATCATGACCATGTCGTCGAGGCCCATCCCGCCCGACGAGGCGCCGTTGCCGCTCCCTGCCATGGCTCGCTCCCCCGGAGTCCGGCGACCACGTCCGCGTGGTCGCTCCGGCCCGACACTACGGCAACGCCGCCGCGGCGACCCGGGGCCGCGGCGCCGGTCCGGCCGATCCTGGCGAACTCGGTGCGCTGGTCGCCGCATACCGGCGAGGCCCGCACCGAGTTCGGGTCGGTGGGACGGGTCGGCGGTCGGGTGGTGGCGGTGCCGGGTTGTTGCTACGCATGGACGGTTGGCGGCGAGCGGATCGGGAGGGGCGTTCGTGGGACTGGTCGAGGCAGGGACGATGCACCGCCTGGCGGTGGCGGTCGAGGACTCCGACGCGGCGTCGGCCTGGTGGCGGCGGGTGTTCGGCACCGCCGAGGTCACCCGCATCGACATCCCCCACCAGTCGGCAGAGGCGGCGGCGGCGCCGCAGTCGACCGTCGACGACATGCGGGCTCAGGAGGGGTCCGACTCCCGCATGGTCTGGCACGGCGGGTACCCGCTGCTGTTCCTCGCCCCGTGGGGCGACGACGGCTACGTGCACCGCCACCTCCGGCGCTGGGGGCCGGGACTGCACTCCCTCGCGTGGGAGATCGAGGACATGTGGGGCGCCGACGCCGGGCTCCGGGCCGCCGGCTACACGATCACCGGGGTGAACGTGGACGGCCGGCACTTCTTCCTCCACCCCCGCGAGACCCACGGTGTGATGCTCGAGTTCACCGACACCTACTTCTCCGGCGACGTGCGCCGGGGCGGGCCGGTGCCCGACGAGTCGGGCGGCCTCGTGACCGGCGCCCGGGTGGCATGGGTCACCGCCGTCGTGGCCGACGCCGACGCCACCGCCGCCCTCCTGGCCGAGGTGGCCAGTGGCACCGAGGTGACCGGCAACCCGAGGCGCGACCCGGCCGTCGAGGCGGTGCGGGACGTGCGGGTGGGCGACCTCACCGTCCGCCTCGTCACCCCCCGGTCGGCCGAGAGCCTGGCCGCCCCGGTGCTCGACGCCGGCCCCCGCCTCTACAGCTACGCACTCCGGGTGCCCGACCTGGACGCCGCCCTCGCCGCCGTCGCCGGTGAGGGCGTCGACGTGGTCGCCCGCGACGGCGCCCTCGCCTGGACCGACCCGGCCGGCAGCTTCGGCGTCCCCCTGGAGTGGGTCCAGGCCTAGCCGACCAGCGACCTCGACAGCTTTCTGGGCGGGGTGTTCGCCGTCGGCGACGCGCCCTTCCTCGGCAGCATGGGCGCCACGGCGCTGCGCTCGCCCGTGGTGGCGATCGCGTCCACCCCGACCGGTGACGGCCACTGGCTGGCGGCGGCCGAGGGGGGGTGTTCGACACGGCGACGCCGAGTTCGCCGGGGTCGGAGGCCGGTCGGGCCCTCCGGGGCCCGGTCGTCGGCGGGAGCTGACCCGGCGATCTCCGGTTCCGGCGGCTGGCGGTCCGGCGGCTGGCGCTCTCTGCAACCGGCGCGACCGCGGCGGTCGTCCCGTGTGCAGAAGCCGGGCGGGCGTCCAGCGCGCAGTGGCGGGACGGTCGGGACGCTCGGGTACGGTCGCTGGCCGCGCCGGGCGACCCCGGCGGAGGGCTCACGCGGCGAGGACTCGCCGCCGACAGGAGAGAGAACGTCATGGGACTGCTCGACGGCAAGGTGGCGATCGTCACGGGCGGCGGCCGGGGCATCGGCCGGGGCCACGCCCTGCTGCTGGCCCGGGAGGGCGCCAAGGTCGTGGTGAACGACCTGGGTGGCGACGGCCGCGGCGAGGGCGCCGACCTCACGCCGGCCCAGGAGGTCGTGGCCGAGATCGAAGCCGCCGGCGGGACCGCCGTCGTGAACGGCGCCAACGTCGCGGACTGGGGCGCCGCCGAGGCGCTCGTGAAGCAGGCCGTCGACACCTACGGCCGGCTCGACATCCTCATCAACAACGCCGGCATCCTGCGCGACCGCATGTCCTACAACATGAGCGAAGAGGAGTGGGACGCCGTCCTGAACGTGGTGCTGAAGGGCAGCTTCGCCCCGGCCCGCTTCGCCGCCGCCCACTGGCGCGAGGTCAACAAGTCGACCGGCGAGCTCGCCAACGGCGTCATCCTCAACACCTCGTCGGCCTCGGGCCTCTACGGCAACGCCGGCCAGGCCAACTACGGCGCTGCCAAGATGGGCCTCGCCGCCATGACGATCACCATGGCCCGCGAGCTCGAGCGGGTGGGCGTGAGGGTGAACGCCATCGCCCCCACTGCCGCCACCCGCCTGCTCGGCACCGTGATGGCCAACGCTCCGGAGATCCCCGAGGGCCAGCACAACCCGTTCGACCCCAACCAGATCGCCCCGCTGGTGGTGTGGCTGTGCTCCGACAAGGGCGCCGGCGTCACCGGCCAGGTCTTCTCGGTGAGCGGCTCCCGCATCCAGCTCCTCAAGGGCTGGCACCCGGTCACCCAGGTCGACGCCGGCGACGAGGACTGGACCATCGACCGCATCGAGTCGCTCAAGGGCGAGATCCTCGGCAGCCACGACACCGGCGTCCCCGCCTTCAACCCCCAGCTCTAGGGGCCACCGGGCCCGCTGGCGCCTTCTGGTCGCCCAGCCACAGTCCGTGTGGCTGGTCGACCAGAAAAGCGGGGCCCGAAGCTAAGGGATCCTGGCCGGGTGTGACTCTGTCCCCACGGTGATCCTGTTCGACCCGTGGTACCGGGAGCTCCACCCCAGGCTGGTCGCGGCCCTGACGCTGGTGGCGGCCGACCGGGACCTGGCGCAGGATGCCGCCGACGAGGCGCTGGTCCGGGCGCTCGAGCGCTGGTCGAGGGTCGGCCAGATGGACTCGCCGGACGGTTGGACCTACCGGGTCGCCGTCAACGACCTGCGCCGCCGGGCACGACGGCGCCTGCTCGAGCGACGGGTCGTGTCGCCGGTCCCGCTGCCCCCGCCGGCCACGGTGGCGGTCGAGGTGTGGGAGGCGGTGCGGTCGCTGCCCCGGCGCCAGCGTGAGGCGATCGGGCTGCGCTACCTGCTCGACCTGCCGGAGGCCGAGGTGGCCGCCGCCATGGGCGTGGCGGTCGGCACCGCCTCGGCCACCCTGGCCGCGGCCCGGGCCCGGCTGGCCGCGCTCCTGTCGGACCCGGGCGACGCGGGTGACGTGGTGACGGGCGGGGCGACCGGCGCCGAGCCGGCGATCGAGATCGACGAGGAGACCCGAGCATGGAGATGACCGCCGTGGACGTGCGAGCCGTGCTGCACCCGCTGGTCGTGGGCGGATCCGTGCCGCCGATCGACGAGCTCCGGCGCCGGGCCGGGATCCGCCGCCGCCACCGGCGCCTCCGCCTGGCCGGCCTGGGAGTGGCCGTCGCCCTGCTCGGCCTCGGGCTCTCCCTGTCGCTCGACCGGGGAGACGCCCCGGTGTCGGTCGCCGCCGACGGCCAAGTCCCGTACGTCCCCCCGGGTTGGCAGGCCGTCACCTACGGCAAGCTGCAGTTCGCGGTGCCGGCCGACTGGCCCGTGCAGTGGTACGAGGCTCCCTGCGCCGCTGCGAGCGGCGTCTATCTCGGGGTCGGGCAGTCCAGACCCGGGGCGAGCTGCAGCTACTCGGCTCCTATGCCGGTCGTGGCCCTGTACCCGATCCATCCACGCTTCACCTTCGATGCCGGCAGCGTCGAGCGGAGGGTCAACGGCCTCCGGATCGAGGTGTCGTCGACAACGGGTGGCACCGGGGCCCACCTCGGATCGATTGGGATCCTCGTGCCCTCCTTCGACGTCCTCATCAACCTCGACAACTTCGCTTCGACCGAGCACCTGGCGTTGGCCGACGAGATCATCGAGACCATCGGTGCGGCCCCCGAGCCGCAGCCCTACCGCCCTCCGCCGGAGGAGGCGACGGCGACGCCCGCCCCGCCGTCGCCCTACTGTCAGGCCATCGAGGCGTACCGGTCGTCGGTCGCCGGCGCCGAGGGCAGGCGACCGAACACCGGCGACCTCGAGCGCTTCGAGCGGATCCTGACCGTGGCGCCTCCCGAGGTCGAGCCCGCCATCCGGGCGATGACCGAGTGGCTCCGGGCCGGCGCGCCGGAAACGGCACCCAACCAGGCCGAGGTCGACGCGGCTGGGGTGGCAGCCACGCAGCACTGGGCGAAGAACTGCCAGGGCGTGGGCTGAACCACCGCCCTCTTCTGGTGGCCCCAGCCACAGTCCGTGTGGCTGGTCGACCAGAAAAGCGGGTCAGGGGCGGTGGCCGGCGGTCTCCTCATCGAGCGCCTCGGGGTGGAAGAGGTAGGTGCGGAGCTGCTCGTCGAAGCCGGTGTCGTGCTGGCGGAGCCACTCGAGGACCATGGCGGCATGCTCCTTCTCCTCGTCCCGGTTGTGGGCGAGGATCGCCGCCAGGGCGGGGTCGTCCGTGGCGTCCACCCGCTGCTGGTACCAGTCGACCGCTTCGAGCTCCTCCATCAGGGAGCGGATGGCCCGGTGCAGGTCGAGGGTCTCCGGCCGGAGGGTCTCGAGGGGTTCGTGGTACGAGTCGCTGGCCATGGGCCCCGGCCTACCCCGCCGGCGCGGTCGCTAGGCCGGGTCTCCGACGATCGACCGGTCCGGCTGCCGCACCGACCGCCGGGCCGGCGCTACCCGGGCCCCGCGTCGCCGGCCAGGCCCAGGAGGGGGAGGCAGGGCTCGAGGTGCTCGATCGTGACGTCAGGGCGACCGCCGCCCTCCCAGCCGTCCCGGTCGAGCACGAACCGGAGGTGGCGGGCGGGCTTGCCCTCCCGGTCGTCGATCTGGGAGCCGTTGGGCCGGTAGCCCCGGGCCACGGTGACGCCGAGCGAGCCCGGGTTGTCCTCGAACGCCGACGTGTGGGCCTCGACGGCCCCCAGCCCGGCGAAGGCCAGGTGCAGGACCGCGGCCCGCATCTCCTTGCCGATGCCCTCGCCCTGGCGGCGCTGGACGAGCCACGACCCGGTCGACACCGACCGGGTGACCGGGAAGTGGCGGGCGGCCAGGCTCTGGCAGCCCACCGGCTCGCCGTCGGCGAGGACGAGGAAGGGAAGGTGCCAGTCCTCGGCCGACAGGCCGGCGCGGAGTTGCCAGTAGTGGCGCAGCGCGTTGCGCTCCCGCTCGGGCGACTCGGCGCGGGTCCACGCCGTCGTGAACGGCATGAAGTCGGGATCGTGGATCGGCTCGCCGGTGAGGTCGGCGAGCCGTCCGCAGTCGGCGTCGTCGGGATAGCGCAGCTCGAGCCGTGGGGTCCGCAGCCGCAGGTCGAACAGCGGCCAGCGCTCGGTGATCATGCCGAAGCCTCGCCGCCGGCCTGGCTCCCGACGTCGGCATTTTCGGCGCCGCCTGGCCCCTGCCACCCGAACTCGGTGCGGATCTCGCCGCTCAGCGGCGACCACCGCACCGAGTTCGCATCGACGAGGTACCTCACACGAGGAGGCGGACCTCGGAGACGGTGACGGCCCGGCCGCCGAGCACGACCCGGTCGCCGGCCAGGCGCATGCCGACGGTGCCGCCCCGAGCCGACACCTGGTGGCCCACCAGCTCGGTGCGACCGAGGCGGGGGGCCCAGTAGGGCGCCAGCACGCAGTGGGCCGAGCCGGTCACGGGATCTTCGGGGATCCCGGCGTTTGGGGCGAACATGCGGCTGACGACGTCGGCGCCGCTTCCGGCCGGGGCCGGGGCGGTGATGATCAGGGCGTGGTCGCCGAGCGCGGCCACGGCGCCCAGATCGGGCACGTGGTCGGCCACGTCGGCGGCGGTCGGCAGCTCGACGAACCAGTAGTTGAGCGCCGAGCCGGTCCACCGGGGCGCCGCCAGCCCGGGCGGGAGGAACGGCAGGGCCCGCTCGGTGGGTGGGTGGGAGGGGAAGTCCATCTCGATGGTGCCGTCCTGGGCGGTGCAGGCCAGCCGGCCCGACCGGGTGTGGAAGGCGGCGTCGCCTCCGAGCACGTGGGCGGCGGCGAGGGTGGCGTGCCCGCAGAGGTCGACCTCGAGGAGGGGGGTGAACCACCGGAGGTCGTGCTCGCCATCCCGTCGGGCGACCACGAACGCGGTCTCGGCGAGGTTCATCTCCCGGGCGACAAGCTGCATGCGCTCGTCGGACGGGAACGCCTCGACGATTGCGATGGCGGCCGGGTTGCCGGTGAAGGGTCGGTCGGTGAAGGCGTCCACCACGGTCAGCTCCATGGCACCAATCGTCACCGGCCGGCGGCGTCGATTCGCCTCGAATACGCACCGCGACCCGAACTCGGTGCGCTCCTCGCCGCTCAGCGGCGACCACCGCACCGAGTTCGCCTTGGCTACGACCGACGGCGGCCCGGGAGGCAGCGGCGGAGGAGGTCGCGCGCCAGGGCGCCGAGTCCGGCCGGTCGGTAGGCGGCGGACAGGCGGGCCAGCTCGCCGAGCTCGTCCGGCGTGAGGTCGAGGTCGGCGGCGGCGGCGTTGTGCTCGAGCTGCTCGACCGACGACGCGCCGGGGATGGCGACGACGTTTCCCTGCGCGAGCACCCAGGCCAGCGCCACCTGGGCGGGCGTGGCGTCGTGGGTGGCCGCGAGCCGGCGCAGCTCGTCGAGCAGGGGGGGCGACCGCTCGAGGCTCTCGGGCAGGAAGTGGCGGTTTCCCGAGCGCACGCCGTTCGGGCGGTTTCCCGGCCCGTAGCGTCCGCCGAGCACACCCTGGCCGAGCGGGCTGTAGGCGATCACCAGCCGGTCGTTGGTCCGGGCCCAGGGCAGGAGCTCGGCTTCGGGGGCCCGGTGCACGAGGCTGTACTGCACCTGGTTGCTGAGCACCGGGCCGCCGAGCTTCCGCTCCGCCGCCTGCCACCGGGCCAGCGAGTAGTTGCTCACCCCGACGTGGCGGATGCGGCCCTCGCTCCGGAGCCGGCGCATGCCCGCCATGGTCGAGCCGTCCCGCACCAGGGGGTTGGGCTGGTGCACCTGGTAGAGGTCGATCACGTCGGTGCCGAGGCGGCGGGCGCTGGCGCCGGCCCGCCACCGCACCACCGGCGCGATGGGCAGTACCGGGAAGAGCTTGGTGGCGACGAAGGCCTCGTCCCGTCGCTCACCGAGGGCAGCGCCGACGATGCGCTCCGAACGCCCGAACCCGTAGATCTCGGCGGTGTCGATGAGCGTGACGCCCAGGTCGAGGGCCCGCTGCACGATCGCCGCCGCCTCGTGCCCGGCGTACCAGTCGCCGTAGCCCCACTCGTTCGAGCCGAACTGCCAGCACACGAGACCGATGGCCGACACGCGGATCCCGCCCACCT
The DNA here is from genome assembly GCA_050249235.1 of Acidimicrobiia bacterium. Classification (GTDB taxonomy): domain Bacteria; phylum Actinomycetota; class Acidimicrobiia; order Acidimicrobiales; family CADCSY01; genus JAEKLB01. Next base: position 21,646 of record JBFWQW010000031.1, read on the forward strand.
CGACCGTGCGCACGGCCGGCAAACCTACGGGCGGCCGACGGGCGTCAGGGGTCGACCGGCTGGCCGTGGGTCTCGGTCCACGGCGGCCGACCGGGGTCGAGGTGGTCGGCGAAGCGGGTGTCGACCACTTCCCTGGCCCGCCGCCCGATCCTCTCGGCCCCGCCGGCGTCCGTGTTGGCGAGCACCACGATCGAGCGCCCAGGGCGGGGAACCGGACGTGGGCGGCGAGGTAGCCGTCGAGCGAGCCGCCGTGGCTCTCGATGCGCAGCCCGCGGTGGGTCCTGATCGAGATGCCCCAGGCATCGTGAGCCAGCTCCCCCGAGGCCGCCCGGGGCCGGTCCCGCAGCATGAGGTCGGCGAGCGAGGAGGTCGGCAGCCATCCGTCCCAGCGGGCCAGGTCGGCGATGGAGGTCACGAGGCCGCCGTCGCCGACGCACCTGAACCGCACGTCCACCCGCTCGGTGCCGCCGGCCCAGCCCGGTACCGCGGCCGGTGCTTCCCCGTCGAGGAAGCCCGATGCGCTCATGCCCAGCGGTTCGAAGATCCGCCGGCGGGCGACCTCGCCGAGCGTCTCGCCACACGCCCGCTCGACGATCGCGGCCAGCAGCACGTAGCCGTGGTTGCTGTAGCGGTGGACGGCCCCGGGCGGGTGCTCGAGGTCGTGCCCGGCGATCAGGGCCACCCGCTCGGCGGTCGAGAACGGTCGGTCGGCGCCGAAGCCGGCCGCGGCATCGAGCCGGTTGGCGTCGGCGAGCCCGCCGGTGTGGGCCAGCAGGTGGTGGATCCGCACCCCGTCCCACGACGGCCGGAGCTCCGGGAGCCACCGCCGAACCGGATCGTCGAGGCCGAGCGCACCGTCGAGGGCGAGGAGCCCCACAACCCCGGCCGTGAACTGCTTCGCCACCGAGGCCACGTAGACCGTCGACTCGACCGTCAAGGCCTCGCCGCCCGGCCCCGCCGACCCGAACGAGCCCCAGGCCAGGACGTCGCCCCCACCGACGACGGCGGCCACCGCGCCCGGCCGCCGTGGGTCGAGGTCGTCGAACGGGCTCCAGTCGACCGCCGGCTCCACCGCGCCGACGCTAGGTGGGCCTGGCTCGGCCGGGCTCGTACAGCGGACTTGGAGCCGAGGACCCACCCGGGGGAGGCGGGACGGAGGGGGCGGCGTTGAGCACGCCGATCACGGAGCCCGGTCCCTTCCACGGTCCAAGGCTGACCACGCACCCTGAGCGGAGGCGAGTGAATTCGGGCTCCCGCTCGAGCGGCCGGTTCAGTGACGCTCGATGGTGATGGCGGGGGCAGCCCGGTCGGCGACGACGGAGACAGACCCGCCGATCGGAAACGTGATCATCGGCGAGGTATGGCCGACGTCGACGTTGGCAACGACGGGCAGCGACGCCAGCTCGGGCTTGGTGGCGATGAGCTGGGTCAGCAGATCACGGGTCATGCCCGTGTCCCGCTGGAACCGACCGATCACCAGGCCGGTCACGCCTTCGAACCCGGGTTGCTGGAGGAGCGAGACCAGGTCGCGGTCGAAGTCCCAGGGCTGGACGGCGGCGTCGTCCTCGACGAACACGACGGTGCCGTCGAGCGGCGGCATGGACGAGGTGCCCTGCAACAGGTTCAGCGTGCAGAGGTTGCCTCCCACGATGGTCCCGCTGGCTCGGCCCTCGTGCAGGACCCACCAACCGGTCGACGGCTCCAGATGGCGGTCGTCCTGGGCGTCGAACCATCGGTCGTCGCTCCACGTCGGCGACGGCACGATGTCGAACGGCGCGTCGTCGAAGAGACAGGCACGGAAGGCGTCCTCCGTGTACCCGAAGTGATGCCGCATCCCGAAGCTCGCGTAGTGCGGTCCCGAATAGGTGACGACGCCGGTGCGGGCGTAGATGGCGTTGCCCAGCGCGGTGATGTCGGAGTAGCCGCACAGCGCCTTGGGGTTGTCGCGGATGAGGTCGTCGTCGAGTCCGCTGAGGAGCTGGTTGCTGTTGAACCCGCCGATCACCGTCAGGATCCCGTCGACCTCCGGGTCGGCGAAGGCGGCGTGGAGATCGGCCAAACGGGCTTCGACCGGTGACGAGTGGAAGGCGTCGACGATCCCGACCGAGTCCCCGAAGCTGACTCGAAGCCCGAGCGACGCGAGTCGCCGGTCAGCCTCGGCCCGCACGTCGGCGTTGAGGATGCCGAGCGACCTCGACGGCGCGACCACCCGCACGTGGGCGCCGGGACCGAGCTTCGGGGGTGTGGTCATCGCCCAATCGTCCCGTGTCCATCGACCGGGCATCGATGAATTGGCCCAGCGACGGCTCAGAGGGTGCGGGCGGTGCCGCCGTCGAGGAGGATCTGGGCGCCGTTGACGTAGCTGGACGCGTCGCTGGCGAGGAAGAGGCAGACGCCGACGGCGTCGTCGGGATACCCGATGCGGCCCATGGGGTTGCGGGCGGCGATGCCGTCGGCCTGGCCGGGCGCCCAGGCCTCGGCGATGTCGGTGGCGAACGGGCCCGGGAGCACGGCGTTGGCCCGCACCTTCGGGTTCCACGCCCCGGCCAGTCCGAGGGTGAGGGCGTTGAGGGCCGCCTTGGCCATGCCGTAGGGCAGGTAGCTGCGGTCGGGGTGCAGCGCGCCGGACGCCGAGATGTTGATGATCGAGCCGCCGTCGCCCTCGTTCATGCGGGTGCCGATCAGGGCGCTGAGCCGGAAGGGCCCGCGGGCGTTGACGGCGTGGGTCTTGTCGTAGAGCTCCTCCGTCACCGACACGAGGTCGGGGTAGAGCGGCGACATGCCGGCGTTGTTGACCAGGACGTCGCAGCGGCCGAGCTCGTCGTAGACGGCCTCGGCCAACCGCTCGGCGTCGTCCCAGCGCCCGGCGTGGAAGGCGACGGGCACGGCCCGCCGCCCGGTGGTGGCGGCGACGTGGTCGGCGACGGCCCGGCAGTTGTCCAGCTTGCGGCTGGCGATCACGACGTCGGCACCGGCGGCGGCGAAGGCCTCGATCACGGCCCGGCCGATGCCCCTGCTCCCCCCGGTCACGACGGCCACCTTGCCGGTGAGGTCGAACCGCTCCTGTGGCTCCATGCGACGAACCCCCCGTTCGCCGGGATGCGAGTGAGTGGCTACTCGCTCCCTATCTCGAGCTCGACGAGGTCGGCGAAGCGGGCGCGGGCCGCGGCCCGCAGCGTCGGGACGTGGCCGCTCGGGAAGAGGCCGTCGGTGGGCTTGTAGTCCCGCAGGACCTGGCGGGCGACGGTGACCTTGTGCACCTCGGTCGGGCCGTCGGCGAGGGCCAGGCTCTCGGACGCGATGAGCATGCTCACGAAGGGCATCTCGTTCGAGACGCCGAGGGCGCCGTGGAGGTGCAGGGCCCGCTGGGCGATGTTGGTGAGCACCTTCGGCATGGCCGCCTTCACTGCTGCGATGTCCTTGCGCACCTTCAGGTAGTCGTTGTGCTTGTCGATCAGCCAGGCCGTGCGCAGCACGAGCAGGCGGAACTGCTGGAGCTCGATCCAGCTGTCGGCGATCTGCTCCTGCACGATCTCGAGCGAGGCGAGGGGGCCGTTGCGGGTCTGGCGGGAGAGGGCCCGCTCGCACATCATGTCGAACGCCTTCTGGCACTGGCCCACCGTGCGCATGCCGTGGTGGATGCGCCCGCCCCCGAGGCGGGTCTGGGCGATGGCGAAGGCGCCGCCCTCCCGGCCCAGCACGTGGTCCTTCGGCACCCGCACGTTCTCGTAGCGGATGTAGGCGTGGGTGCCCTCGGTCTCCGGCTCGGTGCCGATGCCGACGTTGCGGATGATGTTGATGCCCGGCGTCTCGGCCGGGACGATGAACATCGACATGCCCTCGTAGGCGCTGATCTCGGGGTTGGTGACGGCCATGACGATCAGGAAGCTGGCGAAGCGGGCGTTGGAGGAGAACCACTTCTCGCCGTTGATGACCCACTCGTCGCCGTCGAGCTCGGCCCGGGTGGTGAAGAGCGTGGGGTCGGCGCCGGCATGGGGCTCGGTCATCGAGTAGCACGAAGAGATCTCGCCGTTCAGGAGCGGCATGAGGTAGCGCTCCTTCTGCTCGTCGGTGCCGAAGTGGGCGAGGATCTCGGCGTTGCCGGTGTCTGGCGCCTGGCAGCCGAACACGGTGGGGGCCCAGCGGGACTGGCCCAGGATCTCGTTCATCAGCGCCAGGTGGAGCTGGCCGAAGCCCTGGCCGCCGAGCTCGGGCGTGAGGTGGGCCGCCCACAGGCCCTGGTCGCGCACCCGCTGCTGGAGCGGACGCACCGCGTCCATCGACCGGGCGTCGCTCTTGTCGTAGGGGTTCCCGAGCACGAAGTCGAGCGGGTCGATCTCCTCCCGCACGAACGTGGCGATCCAGTCCAGCTTCTCCTGGAACTCGGGTTCGGTCTCGAAGCCCCATGTCATAGCTCGTGCCCCCTCGTGCACAGCGTTCTCGCATTCAAGAACGACGTTCCGGGACTGTAGGCGCCGACCGGAGGGGCGCGCAAGCGGCCTGAAGGGCCTCGGTGACGCGCTGGGCCTTCACGGATGGGCAGAGGGTGTTCACCACCACTGGACTCTTCTCGTGGCCCCTCACGGCGGTCCCCGGTCGGGTGGCCCGCCGTCCGGGTCGCCGCCCCGGGTGAGGGTGCGGGGGGCGGGGCTGGTGTGGTGGGTGCCGTCGGGGGCGGTGACCTCGAAGGTGAGGTCGGGGAGGAGCTTGGCGTGCCAGCCGGGTTTGTGGAGGTGGTGGTGGTGCCGGACGCAGAGGAGCACGAGGTTGTCGGGTCGGGTCTCCCCGCCGTGTTCCCACGGTTGGAGGTGGTGGCCGTCGCACCAGTGAGGCGGCCGGTCACAGCCGGGGTACCGGCAGTGCCGGTCCCGGATCACCAGCCCGTTCCAGAGGGGGGCGGGGATGGTTCGGGTGGCCCGGCCGAGGTCGAGGATGGTGCTGTCGGCGCCGAGCACGACCCGATGCAACGTGCAGTCGCACACCAGCCGGTCCAACGACCGGGCCGGCAGGGCCGGCCCGTCGACCACCTGGGCCGACCGGGGGTGTCCGTCGCGGTCGGTGTCGACGATCACGTTGAGATGGGGTCGGTGCCGGCCACCCCGTTTCGTGTGTTGATGGTCGAGGAAGCTCCGGCACACGTCGACCAGGGCGTCGGCCCGCCGCTCGGCGGCGGTGCGCGGAGGCTCCCCGTCGAGGTCGCGGGTGGCGGCCAGCCGGAGGGCGGTGTCGACGACTGCCCCGGCTTCGGGGTCGAGGCTGAACGATGCTTCCCACCGGTTGTCGATGGTCTGGGACAGCTGCAACGACCGCACCGGCTCCACGCCGGGGTCGGTGCCGTCGGCGTCGACCCGGGCCCGCCACGCCTGCAACACCGTGACCGTGTCCGCCTACGTCAACCCGGCCAGCGTCGGGACCAGCCCGGCTTCCTGGGAGGCCAGCACGTCCACCGCCCCGTCCGGCACCGCCCGCACGACGTCCTGGC
>JBFWQW010000032.1:0-26853 GCA_050249235.1 Acidimicrobiia bacterium
GGTCAAGCGGATCGGGTTCGGCTTCCGCCGCTTCACTCACTACCGGATCCGCGTCCTCCTCTACGCCGGCCGCCCCAACTGGCAGCTACTCGCCTCCATCACACCCCGCTGAAATCCGAAGAGCCGGTGAATCGAGTACAAGGCCGACTTTGTATTAGTCGGTCTTGTACTTCGTGATCCGCGTGGCGGCGACGCCGACGTCTCACCCCCAGGGACTCGACCGCGGTCCCGTCGCCCGATGGTGGAGGCACTCGAGCGCGACGGCTCGGCCGGCGGGTGTGAGCCCGTAGCTGCGGTCCTGCCAGCCGCCGCTCGTCGAGAGCAGGTTGAGGGTGCGGAGCAGGTTCGTCGTCTGGTGCCACGCCCAGCTGACGTCGTGCTCGGTTGGCGGCGCGCCGGTGTCCGTCGCCCGCCAGCCGACCTCCCGCACGATCAACGCGAGCAACGCGTCGAGCTCGCTCGCCGGCGTCAAGTCGCGCCCGGCGAGCACGGCGAGGCTGATCTCGCCAAGAGCGGCAGCGAACTCGTGGTCGACCAGCAGCCCGCGAGCGGCGCTGCGCCAAAGCTGATCGCCATCGGTGAGCGCGGTGCGGCCCTTCGGTGTCAGCACGAGCCGGCGGCCGGACCGACGAGCCAGCCCGAGCCGCTGGGCGAGGTGCCGGACCTGGTGCAGGTCGTACAGCTCGTCCTCGCTGCGCGGCGGCTTGTCGAAGTCCCACCAGCCGAATCGCCCGGCGGCGTCCTGCACGAACGCCCGACCAAGGTTGCCGGTCTGGGTCAGCGCCTGGCCGTCGATCAGCTCGCTCAGGAACCATCGCAGCGGCGGGACCGCGTCCTCGACGTCATCGGGCAGCGCCGCCGGAGCACGCACGTCATCGACGAACGCTTCGAGGACCTGCCGACGGGTCGGGCTCCGTCGGCCCTCGAGCCAGGTCTCCAGCCGCTCGGCTCGGATGCCGTCGAGCCAGGTCTGACCGTTCAGCTCGATCCGCGGTGTGGTGAGGTGCGCCCGGACGAGCGCCTCCTGCTGCTGCTTCGATCCCCGTGCCCCCGGCACCAGCTCGCCGGTCGCGACGGCGAGTTCGAGCAGTTCGGCCGTCGAGGACAGCGCGTCGGACTCGACCATCCCCATGACCGACCCCCAGTCGAGCTCGTCGATGTCGGGTGGCCGGATGCCAGAGGCGAGGTCGGCCTTCCGGAACGCGCTCTTCCCCTCCGCGTGACTGCGCTCGTAGGCGTCGAGCACCACGGCGGTCGTCTCGGACCGGCACAGCGCCGCGTACCTCGGGACGCCGAGCAGGTCGAAGGCGCGCGCCAGGGCGTCGACGACCCGACGGTGGTGGTCGCTGTCGGTCAGCCACTTCATCGGCAGCCCGTACCAGAGGAAGTGCTGGAGCCGCTCCTGAGTGAGCAGCTCAAGACCCTCGCCGGCGGTCAGCCAGTCGAGTGCCGCCTCGGCGTCTCGCGCCGCGCCGGCGTCCTCCGCCTCGAGTTTGGCGATGGCGTCGGCGATCACCGGGTCCTCATCGTCGGCCACGGAGAGCAGTCTTCCTCGCGGCGCCGACCGTCGGATCGCTTGGTAGGCGCCCGGTAGCCGTACCAGCGAACGCGACGACGGACCGCGTCCTACCCGCCACGGTGAGCGCAGACATGAGCGCGTCGATGAGTCCCTACCGCGCAAACGTGAGCGCGCGCGTGAGTCGGTCGGGCCGCCTACCGAAGAAAGCCCGAAAAAACCTCGCGTCGATGAGCCCAAACGTGAGCGCGCGCGTGAGTGCCGTCCCGGATGGTTCCCGGGATGGTCCTCGCTCGTCCCGTCCCACTGCCTGACCTGCGACGACCCGCGTCGCCACTGCCCGTGGCGGCGGGTGTCCCGGCGTCGCCCGGAATGGTCCCGCGCGTCCCGGCCGCGTCCCGTCTGCGAAACGGGACGCAAACAGGAACGCGAACAGGAACGAAAACGGGACGCCGTCCCGGACCATCCGCCCGATCCGCAGTCCAGCGAGAGGAGGTCCGGTGGAACGACGCCGCTGCGAGCCGGTGAAGCCGGCTCGCGAACCAGCCCGGCGGGCGCCAGCCGACCCGTCGGTCGTCTACACGGTCAGAGAGGTCGCCGAGCGCCTGAAGGTCTCGCCCGGGACGGTCCGCAACATGATCGACGAGGGCCAGCTCTACGCCGTGCGGCTCCACAAGCGCCGCATCGTCGTCCCGAAGTGGGCCCTCGACGAGCTCGTCGCCCGCCCGTCGACCGTCATCGACCTCACCCAGCGCGCCCGCCATGCCTGACGCGCCCACGACCCCTCGACGCGCATCCCGGCACCCGTCTCGCGATCACTCACGCGCGCCGTCCGCCACCCCTACCAAGCCCTCAAAGACTTGCAGGTTCCGCCTGCGGCGGACCCTGCGGGATCCCGGGGGCGTCCCGTGCTGAACATCGGCAAGCTCCGGCCCGGCGGCGGCGAGTACTACGTCCGGGAGGTCGCCTCCTCCGCCGAGGACTACTACCTCGGACGCGGCGAGGCACCCGGGCGCTGGGTCGGCTCCCTCGCCAACGAGATGGGCCTCAAAGGCGAGGTCGACCCCGAGCACTTCCGCGCACTTCTCGACGGTCGCCACCCGCTCACCGGCGAGCAGCTCGTCGACCCGCCGCGCGCCAAGGCCCGCCACGTCTCGACCCGGCCCGAGGACGAGTGGCTCACCGCCGATGAGGCCGCCGCCGAGCTCGGCGTCACCGCCACTTTCGTCCGCCGGCTCCTCCGCACCGGGAAGCTTGAGGGCGAGAAGGCGCGCGCCGAGGAGACCGGCCGCCTCGCGTGGCGCGTTCAGCGCGCGCAGGTCAACGCCTACGCCTCCGAGCACAAGCCGCCGAAGCGGCGGCCCGGCTTCGACCACACCCTCCGCCCGCCGAAGAGCGTCAGCATCCTGTGGGCGCTCGCCGACCCCGACCGACGGGCCGCCATCCGGCAGGCGCACCGCGAAGCCGTCGACGAGGTCGTCCGCTACTACGAGGACCAGGTCATCATCGCCCGACACCGCGGCGAGCGGATCCAGACCGCCGGGCTCGTCGCCGCCGCCTTCGATCACCGCAGCAGCCGGGCGGGCGACCCACTCCTGCACACCCACGTCGTCGTCGCCAACCTCACCCTCACCGTCGCCGACAACTGGCGCTGCCTCGACGCCCGGCCCGTGTTCGAGCATTCCCTGTCCGGCGGCTACCTCTACCAGGCCCACCTCCGCCACCTGCTCACCAGCCGCCTCGGCATCGGGTGGGGACCGGTCATCGAAGGCATGGCCGACGTCTGTGGCGTCCCCCAGGCGGTCATCGACGAGTTCAGCCAGCGGCGCGACGAGATCGAGGACATGCTCGCCGAGTCCGGCTACACCTCGGCCCGCGCCCGCCAGAAGGCCACCCTCGCCACCCGTCGCCCGAAGGACCGCACGGTCGATCCCGACACCCTCGCCATCGCCTGGCGCGACCGCGCCGCCGCCCTCGGTTTCGACCGCCGCGCCATCGACGCGTGCTTCGGTCGTGCCCGCCTGCGGGAGCGCGTGACCAACGACATCGAGCGGCTCTTCGACCACCTCGCTGGCCCCCACGGGCTGACCGAGCGCGCCTCCACGTTCACCCGGCGCGACGTCGTCCGCTACATCGCCGCCGCCATGGACTCCTCCACGCCGGCTGTCGAGGTGGAGCGCCTCACCGACCGCTTCCTCGCCTCGTCCCGGGTCGTCGTGCTCGCCGGCCCCGCGTCGGGGCGCAACTCTCAGGTCGTCGTCGGGCTCGACAACCGCCGCATCCGCACCGGCGGCACCGCGGTGTTCAGCACGCCGGAGCTGATCGAGATCGAGAGCGGGCTGCTGCGCTGGGCGGGCGAACCCTCGACACCTGCCGCCTCCGCCTCAGCGATCGAGTCCGTGCTTGCGCTACAGCCCGACCTCAGCGACGAGCAGGCTGGCATGGTCCGCGCCGTCTGCTCGCCGAGCGCGCGCATCCAGCCCGTCGTCGGCCGGCCCGGGTCGGGCAAGACCTACGCGGCGTCGGCATGCGTCCAGGCCTTTGCGGTCTCGGGCGTCCCGGTCGTCGGCTGCGCCGTGAGCGCCACCGCCGCCGCCGAGCTCGAGTCCTCGGTCGGACTCGTTCACCACACCGGACGCGCGGCACAGACGATCGCCAGCCTGCTCATCGACCTCGAACAGCGGGGCGACCGCCTCGCCCACGGGACGGTCGTGCTCGTCGACGAGGCGTCGATGGTTGGCACCCGCGACCTCGCTCGCCTCGCCGCCGGCGTCCGCGCCGCCGACGGCTGCATCAAGCTCATCGGCGACCCCGACCAGCACACCGCCGTCGACACCGGCGGCATCTTCAAGGCGCTCGCCGCCCGCGACGACCCAACTCTCGTCCGCCTCGTCGAGAACCGCCGCCAACGCGACCACGCCGAGCGAACCGCGATCGACGAGTACCGACGCGGCGAGATCGCCGCCGCGCTCGACCGGTACGAAACGGACGGGAAGGTCCACCGTGGCGATACGGTCGCCGACACATACGACGCGCTCGTCCGCGACTGGTGGGCCGACCGCCGCGCCGGCTCGGTGTCGCCGATGCTCGCCGGCACCAACTCTGCGAGGCGCGCGTTGAACGAGCGCGCCCGCGCGCTGCTCAAGTCCGAAGGCATCCTCACCGGCGAGCCCCTCGTCGCCCACGGCCGCGAGCTCCTGGTCGGCGACGAGGTCGTCGCCCGCCGCAACGATCGCTCGCTGCACGCGCCCGGACGGAAGGAGTCCGTGAAGAACGGCAGCGTCGGACGCGTCGTCGCTATCGATGACGCGCGCCGGCAAGTCGATGTCGACTTCGAGCACGAGGGCGTCGTCCGCATCTCGGCCGAGTACCTCGCCGCGGGCCACCTCGAGCACGCGTACGCGCGCACAACCTACGGCGTGCAAGGCGCCACGCTCGACCGCGCCCGGTACCACCCCTCCGACGCGTCCCGGTTCGAGGAGGGCTACGTCGCCATCACACGGGCGACGGACGCCACGAACCTCTACGTCGTCGACGGCGAGCTGGGCCTCGACGAAGAAGACGACCCCCGCGCGATCGAACAGGAGCGGTCCGGGCTCAGCACCGTGATCGGCGCGCTGGAGCGGCGCAGCGACCAGCAGCTGGCCGTCGAGACCGACCCGAAGGCGATCGAGGCGTCGGCGCTGGTACAGACGCACACGCTCAAGGAGCTCACCGACCAGTCGCGCCGCCTCGACGCGGTCCTCGCGGAGCAGCCGCCGTCAGTTGTCGACGAGATCGAGCGCGAGGACCAGCGGCTCGCATCGGCGCGGGCGCGCCTCGACGCGCTGCAGCGCGCCAAGCCGGGCTGGAAGCCGAGCGCGCGCCGGCAGTTCGCCGTGAAAATCGTCTCGACCGAGCGCGCCATCGAACGCCATGAGGATCGGCTCGCCGATCTGCGAGCGCAGCAGGAGGCGCACGACGCGTTCGTCGCCGACCACGCTGCCGAATTCGAACGCGCGCGCATCCTCAGCCTCGCGATCTCGGCTCGCCGACTGACGATCCGCATCTCCGCCGTCGCCGACCCACCGCAGGCTGTTCTCGATGTGCTCGGGCCGCGACCGACAAGGCAACGCGACCGTCTGCGGTGGGACCACGCCGTCGAAGCGCTGGTCGTCCACGCCGATGAAGTCGGTCATGCGCTGCCGCCCACTGCTGCTACGGCAGCCGAGATGCTCGGACCGCCGCCGTCCGACCGGCTGACCCGCTTCTGGCGTGACCAAGTCCTCGCGGCGGTTCATCGTGTCCGCACACACGAATGTGAGCGCGGGATCAGCCTGGGGAGATAGCGCCACACCGCGTCGACCGCGATGCGCAGGCGGTCGCTGCATGACGACGTCCAGGGCGCCAAGACCGTCTCGGCGGAGTCGAGCCGACGGCGACCGCAGGGGTTAGTGAAGGTCCTCCTGCGGGCCCCTCGGTGATCGCCGTTCCCACGACGCTCATGTCACGCCATCCTCGTAAGGTCTCTTGCGATGAGCACGGGCCAGACGATTGCTCAGGAAGCGCGCGGAGTACCCGAACCCGGTCAGCTCGTCCGGGCGCGCGGCCGGTCGTGGGTCGTTGCCGAGGTCGATCGGAGCGAGCTCGATGCGCCTCAGCATCTCGTCTCGTTGACCTCGGTCGAGGACGACGCCTTCGACGAGACGGTGCAGCTGCTGTGGGAGGTCGAGCCGGGGACGCGAGTGATGGAGCGCGCCACTCTCCCGACGCCACATCCCGACCGGTTCGACGACCCAGACCGGCTGGCGGCCTTCCTCGATGCCGTGAGGTGGGGAGCGGTGACCTCCGCTGACTCAACGGCTCTGCAGTCGCCCTTCCGGTCCGGGATCGCCATCGAGGACTACCAGCTCGACCCCGTCGTCCGCGCGGTGCGCATGCCTCGGGTCAATCTTCTGATCGCCGACGACGTTGGGCTCGGCAAGACGATCGAGGCTGGACTGGTAGCCCAGGAGCTGCTCCTCCGACATCGGGCTCGCACAGTCCTGGTCGTGTGCCCGGCGAGCCTGTGCGTGAAGTGGCGGGACGAGATGGCCGAGAAGTTCGGGCTCGAGTTCCGCATCGTCGACTCGGACCTCCTCCGCCACCTCCGTCGCACCTGCGGGCTGCGAGCGAACCCCTGGACGCACTTCCCTCGCCTGATCGTCTCGATGGACTGGCTGAAGCGCGACCGGCCGATGCGACTCCGTCGGGAGGTGCTGCCGCCGGTCGCGACCTATCCGCGGAAGTTCGACCTACTCATTGTCGACGAGGTCCACAACGCCGCACCCTCCGGCCGCGGCAAGTACGCCACCGACTCTCAGCGCACCATGGCGATCCGAACGATCGCGCCGCACTTCGAGCACCGCTTGTTCCTGTCAGCCACACCGCACAACGGCTACCGCGAGTCGTGGACTGCTCTGCTCGAACTCCTGGACAGCCAGCGGTTCGCCCGTGGGGTCGATGCCGACCCTCGGCAGCTCGAGCGAATCATGGTGCGCAGGCTGAAGTCCGAGCTGCCGCCGCTCGAGGACGGCAGCCCCAGGTTCCCTCGCCGCGAGATCGAGGCCATCGAGGTCCACTATCCAGAGACCGAGCGGACCGCCCATCGGCTGCTGGCCGAGTACGCGGAGAGTCGCCGTCGGACCGCTGGTGACGACGCGACTCGAACGGCGTCCGAGTTCTCGCTGAAGCTGCTCAAGAAGCGACTGTTCTCATCGCCGGCGGCCTTCGCCAACACACTCGATGTCCACATCGAGACCGTCGAGAACGGCGCGCGCTCCAAGCAGGTCGCTCCAACCGTCCGAGTCCTCTCCGCTGCCGTCGCCCGCAGCGAGGATGACGTCGACGACGTGGACGCACCGGCGGCTGTCCGGGATGCGCTCGCTGTGGCTGGTCGGTTCGCCTCGCCGTTGACCGACGAGGAACGGGGTCGTCTTGACGAGCTCAAGGGGTGGGTGAGGAGCGCTGAGGGGCGAGCCGACGCCAAGGCTGACGCCCTGATCACGTGGCTGGACAGTGTGGTCCGTCCCGCTGATCCAGCTACGGGCGAGCGACGCTGGTCCAACGAGCGGGTGATCATCTTCACCGAGTACCGGGACACGCAGCGGTGGCTGACCGACCTGCTCACCGCGAGGGGCCTCGGCGGCGACCGACTGGCGCTGCTCTTCGGCGGGATGGACGAGGAGAAGCGCGAGCACACGAAGGCCGTCTTTCAGGCAGACCCATCGCTCGACCCGGTTCGAGTGCTTCTTGCCACCGACTCGGCAAGTGAAGGCATCGACCTCCAGCTTCATTGCCATCGTCTCGTGCACTACGAGATCCCGTGGAACCCGAACAGGCTCGAACAGCGCAACGGGCGCGTCGACCGTCACGGTCAGAAGGCGCCGGCAGTGCTGGTCCACCACTTCGTCGGCGCTGGCTACGAGAGGGCCCAGCCTGGCTCCATCGAAGAGGATCTGGAGTTCCTCCTGCTCGTCGCCCGCAAGGTCGACACGATCCGCGAGGACCTCGGCTCGGCCGGGCCGGTCATCGCCGACCAGGTCGAGGAGCGCATGCTCGGCAAGCGCCGCACCCTCGATGAGGCTGAGGTTGACCGAGCCGCGCCTCAGGGTCGAATCTCCAAGCTCGACCGCGAGCTGTCCCGACGGATCAGCGACCTGCGGCGCGCGCTCGACGCGTCGATCACCGAGCTCCACCTGCAGCCCGAGAACGTCGCACGCGTCGTTCGAACGGCCCTCGGACTTGCGCACCAGCCCGACCTCCTGGAGGCCTCGGTGGAACGGTCCGGGAGGTCGGCACCAGCGTTCGGCTTGCCACGCCTCACGGGCTCGTGGGCGAGGGCGACTGAAGGACTCACCCACCCCGTCACGGGCAAGGTTCGGCCGGTCACCTTCGACCACAACGTCGCGTCCGGCCACGACGACGTCGTCCTCGCGCACCTTGGCCACCGCATCGTCCAGCAAGCACTCTGGCTCCTGAGAGCGGAGATCTGGCTGCCCGAGACGGACGCTCGACTCGGCCGCGTGACCGCACGGGTGATCCCCGATGGCATCGTCGACGCGCCGGCGGTGGTCGCGCATGGGCGACTCGTCATCACCGGCGGGGATGGCCGTCGCCTTCACGAGGAGGTCATCGCCGGCGGCGGCCTGGTGCGCAACGGGCGCTTCGCACGCATCACCACACTCACCCAGCTACAGGCCGTCATCGACGCGCCGACCGTTCGTACAGCCTCCACGTCGGAGCGTCACGCCTTCGCGCGGGACTGGACGAAGGTTGGCGACGGTGTCCTCGCTGCTCTCGAGCGGCGGAAGTCCGACCGAGCCGAGAGCCTCGAGAGCGTCCTCGCCAAGCGCGCGGAGGAGGATGTCGCGTCGATCACAGCGGTGCTCATCGAGCTGGAGCGAGCGATCCGCGCGGAGCTCGCCGAGTCGAGCGAGAAGCTCCAACTGCAGCTGCCTCTGTTCGCCGCCGACGAGCGAAACCAGGTGGAGCGGGACATCGAGGCGCTCCATCGCCGCCTCGACGCCATCCCGGACGAGATCGAGGCCGAGTCGGCGAACGTGCGGCGCCGCTACGCCAACCCGGAGCCCCGCTTGTTCCCCGCCGCACTTGAGTTGTGCATCCCCGGCCGTCTGGCCAAGAAGTGAGCCGGTAGCCATGACGATCGCCAAGTTCCATGCCGAGTGGCTGAACCTCATCGAGATCAACGGCCCGTTCCTGACGCTCCCGGTGCTCAATGAGCACTTCCGGAGCGGGCTCGAACCGACCGACGTCGACCTCGTGGCGGAGCTGCACACCGCTCAGCGCGAGGTCGAGGACGACCCGACCCTGCACCCGGTGTGGACCCGATGGGTTGTCTCGCGCCTCCTCGGTTTCCCTGACGAAGTCCTGCGCGAAGGCGCTGCGATCGGCCCGGGCCTCACCCATCGAGTGGCCGAGCACGCCGAGACTCTTCGCCCGGATCTCGTGGTCGTCGATCAGGCCGACGACGGGTCGGACCGAGCGCGCCTCCTGATCACCGTCTGGCCGGTCGGAACGGACCTGACCGAGCGCCCGGAAGGCGAGCGCTGGGCGGCAAGTCCGATCGACCGCATCGCCGAGCTGTGTCGCGCGACGACGGTCCGACTCGGCCTCGTCACGAACGGCGACGCGTGGACCCTTGTCGATGCCCCGACGGACGGTGCGACTGGCACGGCGACATGGGACGCGACCCTGTGGGCGGAGGAGCGGGTGACCCTTGATGCCTTCACGACGCTCTTGGGGGTCCGCCGCTTCTTCACCGTTCCAGACAACGAGACTCTGGAGGCACTCCTCGCGCAGTCCGCCAACGCCGAGGCGGAGGTCACCGATCAGCTCGGCAAGCAAGTCCGTGCCGCGGTTGAGCTGCTCGTTGACGCGATGAGCCGGGCAGACCGCGATCGAGGTGGCTCGGTGTTCCGCGAGCTCGCGCAGGCCGAGCTCGAACAGGACCTCGAGCCCTACATCTACGAAGCCGCTGTGACCGTCCTGATGCGGCTCGTCTTCCTTCTCTCTGCCGAGGAGCGAGGTCTCTTCCTCCTCGGCGACCCGACATACGACGCGACCTACGCGGTGTCGACTCTGCTCGCACAGCTCGACGAGGACGCCAATCGCTACGGCGAAGATGTCCTTGATCGCCGGACTGACGCGTGGCACCGGCTGCTTGCCACGTTCCGGATGGTCCATGCCGGTGCCGCTCACGCCAACCTGCGCCTTCCGCCCTACGGCGGCAGCCTCTTCGATCCCGACCGGTTCCCGTTCCTCGAAGGCCGTCGCCCAGACCAGCCTCGCGACGAGCAGGCCGCGCCCCTCAGGATCGACAACCGAACCATCAAACACATCCTCGACGCCCTCCAAGTCCTGCGGTTCCGAGGCAAGGGCGGCTGGCAGGAAGCCCGACGGCTGTCGTTCCGCACGCTTGGCGTCGAGCAGATCGGTCACGTGTACGAAGGCCTTCTCGACCACGGCGTCGTCCAGGTCACGAGCGAAGCAGTCGCACTCACCGGGAAGAACGATCCTGAGGTCGCTCTCCAGCTCATCGAGGACGTCGCCGCCAAGGGTCACGGCGCTCTTGTCACCTGGCTGGCAGAGCTCACCGGCGACAAGCCGAAGACGATCGAGAGGGCCCTCGCGACCGGTCCGGATCCCGATCACCTCGATCGGCTCGCAAGTGCCTGTGACAACGATCCCGAGTTGGCCGCCCGGATCGCTCCGTACCTCGGTCTCCTGCGCGCCGACCTTCGTGGGCTGCCACAGGTGTACCTGCCCGACAGCTACTACGTGACGAAGTCCAGCGATCGTCGCTCCTCGGGCGCCTACTACACCCCGCGGTCACTCGCCGAAGACGTGGTCACACACACGCTCGAGCCTCTCGTGTACAACCCTGGGCCGGCTGAGGGTGCCGAGGCTGACGCGTGGAAGCTGAAGTCCAGCCTCGAGCTCCTCGATCTACGCGTGTGCGATATGGCCATGGGGTCCGGTGCCTTCCTGGTCTCTGCCTGTCGGTACCTCTCGGAGCGACTTCTCGAAGCCTGGGACGCCGAGGGTCTTATTCGCGGAGCCCCCATCCCACTTCCTAACGGCAGCACGACCCCCATGCCGGATGACGAGCCTGATCGAGAGGTCCTCGCCCGCCGCCTCGTCGCCGACCGCTGCCTCTACGGCGTCGATCGCAACCCGATGGCGGTCGAGATGGCAAAGCTGTCCCTCTGGCTGATCACCCTTGCGAAGGACCGACCCTTCAACTTTGTTGATCATGCCCTGCGCTGCGGCGACTCGCTTCTAGGCATCACCGATCTCGACCAGCTCAACACGTTCCATCTGGACCCAGCCAAGGGTCGAGCGCTCCACGGACGGACCCTGTTCGATCCGACGGGGTGGATTGAGCCTCTTGTGAAGGCCGCGGTGCAGAAGCGCCAGGAATTGGAGTCGTTCACGGTCATCGACATACATGACGCCAATCGAAAGCACGTCCTGCTGGACGAGTCGACGCTCGTTCTAAACGAGCTGAAGGTCATCGCCGATCTCGTCGTAGGGGCCGCCGTCGCGACTTCGACGCAGCGGGAGGATGCGTACGGCGCCAGACTCCTCAGCGTCGCTAGCGACGTTTCGTTGGCCCTAGACCCGGCGCAAGCAGTCGGCGATCGACAGGCGAGGCTCGATGACCTGGGGCTTAGAGCGGCGTACTGGCTCGACGAAGGCCGTCCAGCCATGAGCCCACCTCGGCAGTGCTTCCATTGGGTTCTTGAGTTTCCCGAGGTCTGGCTCGCTGGCGGTCGTCAGGGGTTCGACGCGATTGTCGGAAACCCACCTTTCCTAGGGGGGACCCGCATCGTGTCCATTCATGGAGACCACATCAGCTCCTACCTAGCGCGTGTGTTTCCACCATTCTCGAAGCGGGTCGATCTGTGCGCGCTCTTCTTTCGCCGTGCGGCTTCCCTAATCACGACTACCGGCTCGATCGGGCTGCTTGCAACAAACACAATCGCTCAGGCGACTACACGTCGAGGTGGGCTCGACATCTTGACAGCCGAGGGTCTTGCGATCGCTCGGGCGAGAAAGTCGTTTCCATGGCCAGGTGCAGCGTCAATTCAGGCGTCGGCGGTCTGGTTGACTGCCCGACCATGGTCGGGGACGTTCCGGCTCGATGGCCGTGAGGTGGCCTCAATCTCGTCACTGCTGGAGCCCGGCCACGATGACCTAGCGTTTCCGGAACGGCTCCCAGCCAATGTCGGTCGGTCATTCAACGGGTCCCGGGTGTGGGGTGAGAAGGACGGCTTCTACCTGACCGATATGGAGGCCGCGCAGATGCTTGAGGCCGACCCGAGCAATCGGCGAGTTATCAAGCCGTGTATGAACGGCAGCGATCTAAACAACTCGCCAAACTTAGCGCCGTCCCGATGGATTATCGATTTCGGAGAGATGACTGAGGCAGAGGCCTCAGGATACCGGGCCCCGTTTGAGCGGTTATATCGAACGGTGAGGCCCTGGCGGCTGGAGTTGGATCCGAAAAAGTATGGTCGAATCGTCTCCGGTTGGTGGAAGTACTTTCACCCTCGAAATGAGCTATATGGCGGCATCCGGGATCTCAATCTACATTGCGTCATCGCTCGGGCGCGCGTGTCTGACCATCATATGCTCGCCTTCTTACCGACGGACATGGTGTACATGGACAAGCTGGTCGTGTTCCTGCTGGATGACTTGGTCTCCTTTGAAGTACTGCAATCTGGCATACACGACGTCTGGGCCAGGCAATATAGCTCGACCCTCGGAACGACCATGTCCTATCTACCACCCGACGCCTTCGAGACATTCCCGCTGCCAAGAGCCGAGGGCAATTCGGGTGGCGAAGCCGCGTCGGAATTTTATGCAACGAGGTCCGAGGTAATGGCCGCGCGAGGAGAGGGTCTGACTCGCACACACAATCGAGTTCATTCAGCAGCCGAGATGAGTGAGGACATCGTCCAGCTGCGTGCATCACTGGTCGGCCTTGACTACGCGGCGTTGGCCTCCTATGGCTGGAGCGACATCGATCTTGGTCATGGCTTCCATGAGACTCGCCAAGGCGTGCGCTACACCTTCGCGGAGGAGGCGCGCTCCGAGATACTTGAGCGTCTCCTGCGCTTGAACGTCGTGCGCGGCGAGGAACAGCCGGGAGGTCGCTCACGTAGAGCACGGCGACCGACGACGTCGAAGGCACCCGTCAGCGAGGAGAGCCTGTTCTGACGTTCGCAGACCCTGTCACACCGCCCACGTAAGTTTTCTTCCCGATGACCGACGCCGTCCTGGTGCCTCCCTCGCCCGCAGAGCTGCGGGCGCGGCTCGAGTCGATGCTGGTCGGCAACATCCTTGGGCCCGAGGGTGGGCTGACGGAGGAGCTGCCGGGCAACGCATCCGTACGCGAGTACTACCTCGTCGGCATGTTGGCCCCCCAGCAGGTCACCGCCGAGGCTGGCGAGTTCGACGGTCAGCAGGACGATGCCTCGGTCGAGGGCGACACCGAGGTGGAGGAAGTCACGCCGGATCCGGTTCAGGTGGCGGCAGCGTCGCTGTTCCCGTCGTCGCTGGGCTTCACGTTCGGTGTCGATGGCGCCTGTAAGGAACTGGTGCTCGAGGCGTCATGGGGTCGCTACGAGCGTGTTCACACCGAGACCGAGGATGAGGACGGCAAGACCCGTCGGGTCTGGCGACGTACGCCAGCGGGGGGCTCGCTGGCGCTGCCGCTGAGCGAGGGTGACTTCGGCCCGCTCGTGCCCGACTCGAACCAACCCGAGGTAGTGGTGCGTGGGCGCGTACGTCGCAACGGCGGCCTCTGGATCGTCACGGCCTTCCTCGTCAATGGGCAGGCAGAGGCGAGCGGCGAAAAGGACGCCGTGTGGCTGTTCCAGGCGGGTCTCGCAGCCAGCGACCCGAGGGGAGCGTCCGTGTTCCGCCGGAGCCTCATCGCTGCGGACGTCGAGGGCGACGCGGAGACCCGGGCGCTGGAGATGGCCTACCGAGACCAGGTTCAGTTCGCTGTCGGGCACGGCGTGGCCGTGCACGCCGACCCCGACCCGTCCGATCCGCGGATCGCGCTCCACGTGTGCACGACAGCTGTACCTGTCTTCGAGGTTCCTCGGACGGATGCGCCGTCCGTAGTCGACGAGCCCGGACTCGCAGAGGTTGCCTTCGACATGAAGGTGCTGTCCGAGACGCCGGTCGAGGGTCTTGCCGGCGTGCTGCAGCCGTTGGTCGCCGCGTACCGAGGCTGGATCGGGACCCAGCGCGCGCGGATCGGAGATCCGGCCGCTCGGCTGGACGGCCACGCGAAGGCCGCGACCGAGGCCTTGGACCAGTGTGAAAGGGCGGCAGCGAGAATCGAGGCTGGGATTGCGCTGCTTGCGGACCTTGCCCGGCCCGAGGTCGCCGAGGCGTTCCAGTTCGCCAACCGGGCGATGTGGCTCCAGCGGGTGCACACGATCGTTGCCGACCGGCGACGGGCTGATCCCTCTCGGTCGGCGGCCGATGTGTTGGCCGAGGTCGACGTAGAGGCGAACCGCAGCTGGAGGCCGTTCCAGCTCGCCTTCCTGCTCGTGAACCTTCCGAGTCTCGCCGACCCAACGCACGAGGAACGTCAGGACGGTCGGAAGGGCCTCGTCGACCTTCTCTGGTTCCCGACCGGCGGCGGCAAGACAGAGGCGTACCTCGGGCTCACCGCCTTCACCCTCGCCGTTCGTCGACTCCAAGGTCTCGTCGACGGATTCGACGGATCAGACGGCGTCGCTGTGTTGATGCGCTACACGCTCCGCCTCCTCACCGTCCAGCAGTTCCAGCGCGCCGCCGCCCTCATGTGCGCATGCGAACGGATCCGGCTCGATGCTCACGCCGCAGGTGACGCGCGGCTCGGCAGTGTGCCGTTCCGCCTCGGGCTCTGGGTCGGGTACTCGGTGACTCCGTCGAAGAACACTCAGGCGGCGAAGGCCATCGACGAGGCGCGCGGGTCGGCCTGGCACGGCGGGGGAGCCAACCCGGTTCAGCTGACTATCTGTCCGTGGTGTGGCGCACCCGTGACAGCTGGGAAGGACGCTGAACACGATCCTGTTCGCAAGCGAACTCTCGTCTACTGCGGCGACCCACTCGGCAAGTGCGCGTTCACGCGCCGTCACGCACCCGGCGAGGGACTGCCGGTGGTGACCGTCGACGACGAGCTCTACCGGCTCGTCCCAGCGATGGTCATCTCCACCGCTGACAAGTTCGCCCAGCTCCCGTGGCAGGGTCCGACACGCTCGCTGTTCGGTCGCGTCACACGACGATGCGAGCGGCACGGTTACCGACACCCGGACTTGGACGAGGAGCTGGACGAGCGTGACAC
This sequence comes from Acidimicrobiia bacterium, assembly GCA_050249235.1. GTDB lineage: Bacteria > Actinomycetota > Acidimicrobiia > Acidimicrobiales > CADCSY01 > JAEKLB01. The sequence goes on from JBFWQW010000032.1 coordinate 15,405, forward strand.
GCACCAGCGCCGCGGCGCTGAGCCGGCCGCGAAGACGGTCGCCGCTGGACCACTTCGTCCGCCCGATCTGATCATCCAGGACGAGCTGCATCTGATCTCGGGGCCGCTCGGCAGTCTGATGGGCCTGTACGAGACGGCGATCGACGAGCTGGCGTCGTGGACCGTCGGTGGCGTTCGTGTTCGGCCGAAGGTTGTGGCGTCGACAGCGACGGTTCGTCGGGCGGACGAGCAGGCGGATCAGGTGTTCTGGCGCCGGCTCGAGGTGTTCCCGCCTCCTGGACTCGACGCCGGAGACAGCTTCTTCGCGCGGCAGCGGTCCACCGCTGTGGCTCCGGGGCGGCGCTACTTGGGCGTCTGCGCGCCTGGTCGACGGATCAAGGCCGTCGAGATCCGGCTGTACGTGGCCCTGATGGGCGCGGCGCAGAAGCTCTTCGACACCTACGGCCAGGCCACGGACCCGTGGATGACGCTGGTCGGCTACTTCTCCGCCCTGCGTGAGCTCGCCGGCATGACTCGGCTGGTCGACGACGACGTGTCGACTCGCCTATCGCAGTCCTCGATCGCTGACCGCGGCCTAGGCCGACGGTTCATCCGCGAGAGTCAGGAGCTCACCTCGCGCATCGACTCCGGCGACATTCCCGCGGTGCTCGATCAGCTGGGCCTTCCGTTCACGCCTCCACCGGCCGGCGGTGCGCCGCCGGCACCCCAGAAGGGCAAGAAGGGTGCGGGTCGCGGTGACCGTCGGCCGATCGACGTTCTGCTGGCGACCAACATGATTTCGGTCGGTGTCGACGTCCCGCGGCTGGGGCTGATGGTGGTGGGCGGCCAACCGAAGTCGACGGCGGAGTACATCCAGGCAACGAGCCGCGTCGGGCGAAGCGACGCCGGACCGGGCTTGGTCGTCACCGCCATGAACTGGGCTCGGCCTCGCGACCTGTCGCACTACGAGACGTTCGAGCACTTCCATGCCACGTTCTACAGACACGTCGAAGCGCTCTCGGTAACGCCGTTCGCACCGCGGGCGCTCGACCGTGGCCTGTCAGGCGTCCTGACCGCGCTCGTGCGGCATCACGACGACGCCACCAATGCGAATCCAGCGCCGAACAGCCTCGCCCCGCACTCCGTTGCCGGCGCCGCACTCGCTGCGATTCGCCAGCGTGCCGAGCAGCTCACGAGCGACCCAAACCTCGGCGCGCAGATCGACGCCGCCGTCAAGCAGCGACTTGACGCATGGGTGCATTCCCAGGGCAAGGTCGCCGGCGGTGCAGTGCTCGGCTACCGCCAGCGCAAGGACGGCCGCACGATCGGTCTCCTCGAGCAGCCCGGACAGGCGAAGTGGGCCATCTGGACCTGCCCGACGTCGCTGCGCGAGGTCGAGGCAGGCGTCAACCTGCTTCTGACTGACGCGGATCCGACCACCGTGCCGGACTACGAGTTCCCAGCGCCCGAGGAGACTCCGCCTACCGACGCCTCGTCCGGCGCGGACGAGGCGTCGGAAGGAAGCCCGACATGAGCACGACTCGGGTCGGTCAGGTTCGCCCCAGCCAGCTGCTGCACACCTATGGACCCGGATCTCTGGTCGACCTGCCTCACCTATCGGTGCTCGTTGCAGGTCTCGACGCGTGGGGGTCGGACCCGATCGCATCTCCGGAGATCGTCGAGAAGCGTCTGCTCGCCGCGGTGCGCCGTCGAAAAGGATTCGAGCAGGTCGGTGCACTTCGCTTGCCGCCTCACCTCATGGAGACGAGGAATCCGCTCGACGACTGGGCTCGGGTCGGCGTTCCCGTGGCTGTCTTCCCGCGGTGGCTGCGTTGCCCGGCGTGCGACCGGATTGCGCCATGCGACTCCGGCCTCTTCGAGCTCAAGCCTTCGCCCTTCCGCCCGGAGCAGACGCGCTACGTCCACACGAACTGCAACAAGACGAAGGGCAAGGCGCCGCCCGCACTGCCCGTCAGGTTCATGCTTGCCTGCCGCAACGGACACCTCGACGAGTTCCCGTGGGTCGCCTTCGTCCACCGAGGGTCGCCGTGCGCGGCCCCCGTGCTCGAGCTGTTCGAGCGCAACCAGAGCAGTCGAGCCGACGACGTCATGGCTACGTGCAAGGCATGCGGGCTCACCCGATCGATGGTCGAGGCGTTCGGGGAGGCCGCTGAACGCAACCTGCCCAAGTGCCGAGGTCGCCATCCGCACCTTCGCTCCGTCGACGCTGAAGCCTGCACGCAGCGCAACCGAGCGCTGCTTCTTGGCGCTTCCAACGCCTGGTTCTCCTCCAGCCTGAAGGTGCTTGCCGTGCCACCGGCGGCATCGCCCATCGCGCAGGTCGTCGACGACCTGTGGCCCCATCTCGTGGCGATCGCATCGAAGGATGTCCTGGAGTATGCGCGCAGCACGAACCCGCTTCTCCGCGAACTGGCGAGCTACGACCTCGACGCCGTGTGGGCGCAGATCGAGCATCACCGGGCGGGCGGTACCCCGGGCGTCGATGAAGATGAGGACCTGCTCGCCCCGGAGTGGGCACAGCTCTCGAATCCGGCGCACGCTGTCCTGGGACCGGACTTTCAGCTCCGCGAGGTCGCGGCACCGCCCGCCTACTCGTCGATCATCGAGCGAGTCGTTCTCGCCGAAAGGCTCCGTGAAGTCGTCGCGCTCGTGGGGTTCACGCGCATCGACCCGCCGGGCGACCCCGATCCGTCCGGTGTGGTCGCCGTCGAAGCACCTATCGCCCGCGGCGCACCGACGTGGGTGCCCTGCTCGGAGGTGCGCGGTGAGGGCATCTTCATCCAGTTTCGAGAAGGTGTCCTCGCCGCTTGGGAAGCGAAGGCCGCGGCGTCCGGACGACTGGAAGCCCTGAGCGATGCGCATCAGCGCTGGCGACAACGACGGAAGCTGCTCCCGACCACGGGCTGGCCGGGCGCTCGGTACATCGCCCTTCACACATTCAGCCACCTTCTCATGCGCGAGGTTGCGCTCGAGTGCGGCTACGGCTCAGCGAGCATCAGCGAACGGATCTACTCGCGAAGCGGTGCGCAGCCGATGGCTGGAGTTCTCCTCTATACCGCCGCGCCGGATAGCGAAGGGACTCTCGGCGGCCTCGTCAGCCTCGGGGAGCCGGCGACGCTGGAGCGGCTCCTCAGCCAAGCCTTCGCCCATGCCGCGGTCTGCGCGTCGGATCCGATGTGTGCAGAGCACGTCCCCGACGATGGGGAGGATTCGCTCCACGGAGCTGCGTGCCACGCCTGCCTCTTCGCACCGGAGACATCCTGCGAGAGAGGCAACCGATACCTCGATCGGTCGTTCATCGTCGACACGTTCAGCGAGACCGGCCTCGGCCTTTTCGCGCCATGACCGACTCACTCGAGGCGGCGATCGTCGGCTTCGCTCGAGCGCTGCCGCTGGCGCAGGTCGACGACGCGGCTCGTGTGATCGAGCACGCACCCGACGCCGACAGCGCTCGACCGCTCGTGCTGGCGCTCGTTCCGAACCCGCGGTATCAGGAGCAGGCTTGCCTCCTACTCGACACCTGGGCGCAGGACGCGGACGTAGCGGGCAGTGCAATCGCGGTCGGTGTTCGCGCAGCGGCACGAGCAGCGAAGACCGAGCGGGAAGTCCAACGGACGGAGCTCGTCTGGACTGGACCGACGGTCACTGGCATCCCGATCAGGCACACGTACGCAGTGCTCATCCAGGTCATTGACGCGGCAAAGCATCGCGTCACCCTCGTGAGCTTCGCTGCATACACCACTCCCGTCGTCACGAACGCGCTGCGCGCCGCCTCGGCACGAGGAGTCGATGTCAGACTCGTCCTCGACGGCGGAACGCACGCGCAACTCGCGTTCGCCACGCTCGGCGCGTCGGCTCAGCTCCTCACGTGGTCACCGACACTGCTACCCGACCACGACATCGACCACGCCAGTCTCCATGCGAAGTGTGCGGTCGCTGATGCCGACGTCGCGTTCGTCACCAGTGCGAACCTGACCAGTCATGCTCTTGACCGGAACATGGAGCTCGGCGTTTTGATCACCGGGGTGAGCTTCCAAGGCGGCTTGCCGAACACCTTGATGGCCTCATCGCGACCGGGGTCATCGTTCCGTGGAAGGTTTGACCATGCGTGACAAGAGGCCAGCCATCGGGGAGGGATAGTGCAAGCCAACACGCTTACGCCGTTCCAACTCTTCGGCGCGCAGGTTCGATACGTCGTACCCATGTTCCAGCGGCCCTACGTGTGGACCCTCGAAGATCAGTGGGAGCCGCTCTGGAGTGACATTCGCACGCTCGCGGAGCGGGTGCTCGAAGCCACCGGTCCCACGTACGGAGTACCCGACGCGCCGCCTCACTTCCTCGGGGCAGTCGTGCTCGACCAACAGCTCGTTCCTTCTCCCTACACGACCGTGCGACACGTGGTCGACGGCCAGCAGCGGCTCACGACGCTTCAGCTCCTCCTCGATGCTGCCCAATGGGTCGTTCAGCGGCACGGAGAACAAGCGGACGCGAGCGCCCTCGGCATGCTCATCCTCAACAATCCGGCCGTCCTCCGACATGAGGACGAGGTATTCAAGGTCTGGCCATCCAACCCCGACCGCGCTGCGTTCCGGACGGTGATGCGGGACGACCTCGCTCCGGGTCCAGAACTGACCAGCGCTCGGATCGTTCAGGCGCACAAGTTCTTCGCCGGAGAGATCGCAGAGTGGGCGGATCCGAGTGGCGACCCGGACAAGGTGAGGGAGCGCCTGCACGCTCTGTCGCTGGTCCTCATGCAGCTGCTCAAGGTTGTCGTCATCGACCTTGAGCCGGGCGACAACGCCCAGGTCATCTTCGAGACGCTCAACCATCGCGGAACGCCGCTTCTCGCCGGCGATCTCGTCAAGAACTTCGTGTTCCAGCTCGCTGAGATTGAGGCCACTGACGTCGACAGCCTCTACAACGACCTCTGGTCACCCTTCGACGCAGAAGCTTGGCGGCGGCAGATCAAGCAAGGACGGCTCTACCGACCGCGGATCGACGTCTTCCTCAACTACTGGCTGGCGATGCGGCGCGCCCACGATGTGCCCACCGACCGCGTGTTCAGCGACTTCCGCGAGTACGCCTCCGCCCTCGGAGCCCCGATGAAAGTTGTCGTCGAAGACCTGGCGTCGAGCGCCAAGGTCTTCGATCACCTCGATCGCTGGCCGTGGACGTCAGTCGAAGGCACGTTCGCGTACCGGGCTCTCAGTGTGATGGAGCAGTACGCGCTCGGGCCGCTTCTTCTTTGGCTGCTGGGCTGGGATGAGGATCGTCTGTCCGTACCTGAACGCCACCTGGCCCTCCGTTCCCTCGAGAGCTGGCTCGTTCGCCGCATGCTCTGCCGGATGACCGCGAAACAAGTGAACATGCTGGTGATCGACCTCTTGAAGGACCTCGTCGCTGCCGGGCCGGAGACCGCTGGCGCTACGGTCGTCGCCTTCTTCGCCGGCCACGAGGCAGAGAGCCGCAAGTGGCCCACCGACGACGAGGTCCGGGATGCTCTTCGTGTCCAGCCCCTCTACACCGGGATCACGCGGGCGCGGCTTCGAATGGTCCTCGAAGCGATCGAAGATCGCCTACGCACCCCATTGAGCGACGAGCAGCACTGCGCTCGTGGGACCTACACGATCGAGCACGTGCTCCCTCAGGGATGGGGCCAATACTGGCCGCTCCCAGCCGGTGATCCGGAGCTCCTCACCTTCGAGCGAGACCGGGTTGTGCAGCGGCTCGGCAACCTGACGCTGGTGAACAACAAGCTCAACCCGTCTCTGTCCAACCGGCCCTGGACCGACGCCGACGCCCAAGCCGCCGGGTACGACTTCGGCAAGCGCTCGCTGCTGCAGCAGCACGGCACGCTTCACATGAACACGAGGATCGTCACGGGCTGGCCGGAGTGCTGGGACGAGGAGGGCATCGTCGCCCGCGGTGAGAAGCTCGCCGACCTCGTCCTCGCAATCTGGCCAAGCGGAGACGCGTTCGCGTCTGAGGTTGCACACCCGTGATCGATGCGCGAGGTCACCTGATGTCAGCGGTGTCCCATCCGTCCAGAGCACCTCTGACATGACTTCGCCAGCGGACAGTCCATTCCACGACGTCGGTTCCATCTTTCCCGGCGATGTCGAGCTCTGCTCAGTTGCGCCATCAACGACTGTCACCGAAGCGCTGCGTCTCATGGCGCCCAATCGATACTCCCAGGTCCCTGTCATCGAGAACGGCCGCGTGCGGGGCGTCTTCTCTCTGTGGTCGTTGGCACACCACCTATTGGGGTCGCCGAACCTCGCGCCGAACGACTTGGCGGTCGAGGATGTCATGGAGCGGTTGCCCGTCGTCACAGTCGAAGATCCGCTTGATCTGGTTCTTGAACACCTGAACCGTCATGACGCTGTTCTTGTTGAGTCGCCACACGGCATCCAAGCGATCGCGACCGGGACCGACGTGCTCAACTACTTCTACCGAATCGCCCGTCCGTTTGTGTTGCTTCAGGAAATTGAGCTTGCGCTTCGTGGACTCATCGAGGCGTGTGTGTCTGAAGCCGAACTCGCTCAGTGCATCGATCGGGCGCTTCGGAAGAAGTACGAGGGTCGGGGCGATCCGCCGGAGCGTCTTCGCGAGATGACCTTCGAGGACTACCGAAGCATCGTGAGCGCGAAGGACAACTGGCACTTCTTCGATGGCGTCCTCGGTCGCAACCGGGAACTGGTCGCGAGCAAGCTTGAGCAGATTCGCCGAATTCGGAACGATGTCTTCCACTTCCGCGATCCGGTATCCGTCATCGACCACGAGACACTCGCCGGCACGCGGTACTGGTTGTTCGACAAGGCGACCGCGCTTCGGGCGCGCCGACGCGAGGGCGAAGCACGATGACTTCCGACGACCTGCGAACTGAACTACGCCGACGTGAGTTGCTGCCGCATCAGGTCGACTTCATCGACAGCGTGCTCCAGGCCGGCCCGAGGTCTCGCGTGCTTCTTGCTGACCCCGTTGGACTGGGCAAGACACATGCATCAGCGGCGCTCGTGTGGGCCTGGGCGCGCGATCGACGCCGGTCGCCCCGCGCGCTGGTCGTGGCGCCTGGACCGCTGGTCCGGCAGTGGGAAGAAGAGCTCGTGGAGAATGCGACCGAGGCTCAAGTCGTCGACGCCGCTGAGTTCCGCCGCCTTGAGGCGCGGACTCCCTCTGGAGAAAACCCATGGGAGGCCGTCGGGGTCGCCATCACGTCGATTGACTTCGTGAAGCAGCACGCACGGATGCGGGGGCTGCTCGACGCTCCTTGGGATCTCGTCATCGTTGACGAGGCGCAGGTTGCCAGCGCTGGAAGTCAGCGAGCGCGAGTACTGGAAGGGCTCCTGTCTTCCGCGCGTGCCGACCTCGTTGTCGCTCTCTCGGCGACTCCGCTCGATCCGGCAACGCCCTCGCCCTTCGACCTGGTGATCCGGAGGTCGCCTGGCGATGTCCGCGATTGGGATGGGCGTCCGATCCTCGAGGACGTCCCGGATCGAGTCGTTAGCACAGTGTCGGTAGCACTGTCGTCCGAGGAACGCGAACTGCTTGAGGCGGTGCGAGCGACGCTTGAGCAGTCGCACTCCGAGGGCGCGACAAGGCGGTTCCAAGCGGAGGCGTTCGCGCGGGCTGCTGGTAGCTCGGTCTTTGCCCTTGAGCAGTCGCTACGACGGGCGATCGTTCGTCACGCGGAGGCGAGTGTCGTACTGGACGAGGCCGACGAGGAAGTTCCGCCCGAGGAGAGCGACGGCGCAGCGCTAGAGGTCGCCGACCGTGCCGGACACATCCCGAGGGATGCGCTCGACGCCCTTCTTGAGTTGGTCGATCGCTTGACGGTCGATAGCAAGTGGGCGGCCTGTGCGGAGACATTGGAGCGCCTGCAGCCAGATCAGTCGACACATGCCCTCGTGTTCTGTGATCTCGCCGATACCGCGCACTATGTAACGGGACTCCTCGCTGCTCTCGAGCGGCCGGTCGCCTTGATAACGGGCGCGACGCCACCGGATGACAGGCATCGGGTGATCGAGAGCTTCCGTACGGACGGCGGAATCCTTGTGATCACCTCGTCAGCGAGCGAAGGCTTCAGCTTCTCGTTCGTGAAGCTCTGTATTCACTACGACCTGCCCTGGAACCCGACCGTTCTCGCTCAGCGGTTAGGCAGAGTCCACAGGATCGGCGCGCCGCCGGGCCCAGTGACCCACGTGATGTTTTCCGACGAGGTGTTCCGGACCGATCTGTTGGCGAAGAAGCTCCTCTCATTCGAAGAGGCGCTCGGCGTCGGCGCCGGGGCGTGGCTCGCACAAGTCCTGGAACGCCCGGGAGGCCGATGAGTAACATGTGTCGCGGTAGCTCACTAGGTGGTACACTCGTGCCAAGTAGGTAGGTAGGAAGGAACAAGGAGTCCAGTGCCGGGCACACGCAGTCGCACCGCTCCAGGTGGCACCGAGACAGAGTCACTGACGACGGCGGTGTTCTTCGCGGCCGGCGCCGGGAAGAGCCACGCCGCGCTTACCGCCTTACACGCGCTGCCGCTCGAGCAGCAGCGATTTGCGCTCCTACTTGTTGAGGCGGTTGGCAGGGTTGCAGACGAGGCCGAAGTACCCGAGGCGAACGTCCGCAACATGGTCTATCGAGTTTTTCAAGCCGCGCTTCTCCAGGAACGGCGGGCCCCTGCTGCTCGCCGCGAGCTCGCAAGGGTCCTCGGGCCGTCACTCGACGAGTTTGATCCCGTTCCGTACGCGACGGTCGAACAGGCGCGCCGGCTGGCTGCCTTGCGGGCCGCGTTGCTTCGCGATGGGGCCTGGTCGTCGGCAGCCATCGCGGATGCTCGTGGTATCACCGCGAACAACGCACGCCAATGGGTTTCGCGCCATCGGAAGGCGCACCGGATCTTCACCGTCGCGTACGAGGGCGAGACTCTTGTGCCCGCGTTCTTGCTGGATGACGAACTCGAACCTCGGTCGGCCGCTCAGGAGCCGATCAGGCTGTTGCGTGAGGCCGGCGAGGATGGCTGGGCGCTCTGGGCGTGGTTCGCCACTCCGTCTCCTTGGCTCGATGGTCGCATCCCAGCGGAGCTCCTCGCTACGAAGCCCGATCTCGTAGTAGAGAGCGCGCGTCAGCGGGCGGCCGCTGCGGCATGACCGCGCCGGGTTGCCTCGACCCGGCTGCCTGTCAAGTGCCGAATCCAGGCGATGTCGACCTTCGTCGGCTGAGACTCGCTCGTCTCCCCGCGGGCGTGGTGTTCCACACTGCGTACCGGGGTGCCCACTGGCCAGCCTTATTCAACGCGTCGGGAGCTGGGAGCGCGCGGTTCTCGCCGCTCACGGCAGGCGGAGCGACGGTACCAACGTTGTATGGGGCTGCCACCCAGACCGTAGCTCTGCTTGAGTCGGGCTTTCACGGCGTGCACGAACTGGCAACGAGGATCATCTCTGAGCCGCTCGATCTGGCTCCCCGTGGGCTTGTCGCGCTGAGCACCCCCACATTCCTCCCGCTGATCGACCTCAGCAACGACGCGCTCGACCGGCTCGGTCTGACTCGAGCGCAGCTCGTGGCGACGACACCCGCGCATTACGCCTGCACGCGGGAGTGGGCTGCCACGCTTCACGGCCGACGGATCGGCGGTGTCACACCGGTCGGATTGTTGTGGCAGTCACGAATCGCTGAGCTCGCCCAGGCAGACTCGCTGCTTCTAGGCGACCTCTTGAGCGTGGCCAGCGAGGTGTTCGTCCTGTTCGGCGATCGAGTTCCGACCGCACCTGCCGCGTGGAGTCCGGGCGACCCTCACTACGACGATCTCACGATTGGCGACGGCAGGCTGCTCGCTGAGCAGATAGCGGAGCAGCTCGGAGCGGTGATCGTGCCGATTTGAGGTGAACGGGGGCCGACGCCGAACCGCGCTCTTGTCACCGGTTGTCACCGCGCCCCGAACCCACCGATGCATCCGGGCCGCCGCGAGAGTCACCAACCCGCCAAGAAAACGCCCCTCTGCTAGGTGTTGGTGCCTCCATCAGCACACGAGCGCCGACGACAGCGGACGGCGCGAAGACGGAACTCGTGGGCTCATGACCCGAAGGTCGCGTGGTCAGCTCACAATCCGTCGCCGGCCTCGGGTTGGCCTTCATCCTCCAGGTTCTGGGTCTGGGCACAGTGTGAGCCAAGGAGACCGCCAAGCGCCTCAGCCGCACGTTCATCTGACGCCTGTAGGAACTGGGCGTAGAAGTCGAGTGTCGTTGACGCGTTGGCGTGGCCGAGGCGGCCGCTGACGGTGCGGATGTCGATGCCGGCGGACAAGAGCTGCGTGGCGCTGAAGTGGCGGAGGTGGTGAAGCTTCACGCCGTCGAGGCCGAGCTCGTCGCGCAGGCGTCCGAAGGCGAGCGTGGCGTAGTTCGGGCGCCAGGGCTTCGAGAAGTCGACCTCGTGCGAGAACAGGAACGAGTTCGCCGTCACCTTCGCCCCGCACTTCGCTGCCAGGTCTTCACATGCCTCGCGATGAGCTGTGAGCACGGCCACCGTCTCGTCGTCGATGGTGACCTTGCGGACCTGGTGCGTCTTCGTGTCCTTCTCGATCAGATGCCCGCCGACCGTGGCGATGCTGCGGGCGATCGTCACCCGGCGCTTGTCGAGGTCGAGGTGCTTCCACCGCAGCGCGCACAGCTCGGCCCGACGCGCGCCGGTCGCGGCCGCCAGACGGAAGAACGTCGGCAGGTACCGGTTGACCTTCGCCGAGGCCTCGATGAGCCGGGCGACGTCGGCGGGGTCGGGGAGCTCGAGGTGCTGCTTCTTCGAGCGCGGCGGCGAGGCGTTGGCCGCCGGGTTCACGGTGAGCCAGCCCCACTTGACGCCCTGGGCGAGCGCGCGCCGGAGGATGGCGTGCGCGCGCATCACGGTGTTCGGCGCCAACGCCTTGCCCCCGGGCCCGCCCGATCGGCGCAGCTCCGAGTACCACTGGTCGAGGTCGGCGGTGCGGAGCCGGCGCAGCGGGACGTCGGCCCAGCGGGTGAGGATGCGCCGATCGAGCAGCCTGCGGTACTCGGCGGCGACGGCAGGCGAGAGGTCGGGCGCCGCGTGGGAGTACCAACGCTCGCACAGCTCGCCGACCGTGCCGGCGCGAACAGCGTGCTGGCCGTCGTCGATCTCGCCGAGCAGGCGGCCGAGGGCGACCTCGGCCTCGCGGCGGTCGCCGCGAACGGTGCGGGTGACGTAGCGCTTCTTGCCCGTCTCGGCGTCCTTGCCGGCGAAGGCGCGGATCTCCCACGACTGCTTGCCGCGCTGGCGGATCGACCCGGCCACGAGCGCCACCGTACCGCGATCGGATGGGCAAGAGTAGCGATGTGGATGGGGAACTCGCCCTCGTAGCCAGCCGAGCCGATCCAGAAACCGCCTCTGACCTGCTACTTTGCAGCGCCCCCGGCAGGATTCGAACCTGCGACGCACGGTTTAGGAAACC
>JBFWQW010000033.1:0-26213 GCA_050249235.1 Acidimicrobiia bacterium
GCCAGCTCCTGGTCGACGAGCTTCTTCATCACGACCGGCTTGAAGAGCTCGAGCGCCATGAGCTTGGGCAGGCCGCACTGGTGCAGCTTCAGGGTGGGGCCGACCACGATGACCGAGCGGCCGGAGTAGTCGACGCGCTTGCCCAGCAGGTTCTGACGGAACCGGCCCTGCTTGCCCTTGAGCATGTCCGAGAGCGACTTCAGCGGGCGGTTGCCCGGGCCGGTGACCGGCCGGCCGCGGCGGCCGTTGTCGAACAGCGCGTCGACGGCCTCCTGCAGCATCCGCTTCTCGTTGTTCACGATGATCTCGGGCGCACCGAGATCGAGGAGGCGCTTGAGCCGGTTGTTCCGGTTGATGACCCGGCGGTACAGGTCGTTCAGGTCGGAGGTGGCGAAGCGGCCGCCGTCGAGCTGCACCATCGGGCGCAGGTCGGGCGGGATGACCGGCACGACGTCGAGGATCATGGCCCGGGGGTCGTTGACCCGGCGGCCGTGCTCGTCGCGGCGGTTGAAGGCGCTCACGATCTTGAGGCGCTTGATGGCCTTCTGCTTGCGCTGGGCCGAGAGGGGGCGGGCGCCCTCCTTCGGGTCGATGGCGTCGCGGAGCTTGACCTCCTCCTCGTCGAAGTCGATCCGCTCGATGAGCCGGGCGATGGCCTCGGCGCCCATGCCGCCCTCGAAGTAGTCGCCGTAGCGGTCGCGCAGCTCCCGCCACAGGAGCTCGTCCTCGATGATCTTGCGACCGTGCAGGTCGCGGAACTCGTCGAACGCCCGCTGGACGAGGTCGAGCTCGAGGTCGGCCCGCTCCCGGACGGATGCGATGTCGCGCTCGGCCAGGCGCTGGCGGGCCTTGACGTCGGAGTCCTTGGCCTCCTCGGCCTCGAGGGCGGTGATCTCCTCCTCGAGCGCCTTGTACTTGCGGTCGATCTCGAGGTCGCGCTCCTTGGCGATGGCCTCGAGCTCCTCCCGGAGCTCCACCTCGAGGTTGGCCAGCTCCTCGTGGCGCTTCTCGTCGTCGACCCACACGACGAGGTTGGCGGCGAAGTAGATGACCTTCTCGAGCTGCTTGGCCTTCAGCTCCTCACGGGCCTCGATGCCGGCCAGGAGGTAGGCGAGCCACGAACGGGTGCCGCGCAGGTACCAGATGTGCACGACCGGGGCGGCCAGCTCGATGTGGCCCATGCGCTCGCGCCGGACCTTCGACCGGGTGACCTCGACGCCGCAGCGCTCGCAGATGATCCCCTTGAACCGGACGCGCTTGTACTTGCCGCAGTAGCACTCCCAGTCCTTGGTCGGCCCGAAGATCTTCTCGCAGAAGAGGCCGTCCTTCTCGGGCTTCAGCGTGCGGTAGTTGATGGTCTCCGGCTTCTTGACCTCGCCGTTCGACCACGTGCGGATCGAGTCCGCCGTCGCCAGCCCGATCCGCAGCTGATCAAAATCGTTGACGTCGAGCATCTACGACCACTTCCTTTCAACACCTTCGAACCGACCGGCCGAGCGAACTGTGACGAGGCCAGCCGAAGCCGGGTGGCCCGTACGAGAGGGGCCCGCCAGGAGGGGCCCACGAAGTGGGAGGATCCTGGCGGGAGGGGACCCCGTGAGGGACGGGACCCGGCTTCGGGTGGCCGGACCGACCTCAGAAGGTGCGTTCACGCCGCCGCTCGTCCTCCTCATCGGAACCGCGCTCCGGCCGGGACAGATCGATCCCCAGCTCCTCGGCGGTGCGGAACACGTCCTCGTCGAGCTCGCGCATCTCGATCTCCTCGCCGGTGGTCGAGAGGACCTCGACGTTGAGGCAGAGGGCCTGCATCTCCTTGATGAGCACCTTGAAGCTCTCCGGGATGCCGGGCTCGGGGATGTTCTCGCCCTTGACGATGGCCTCGTAGACCTTCACCCGCCCGAGCACGTCGTCGGACTTGATGGTGAGGAGCTCCTGGAGGCAGTAGGCCGACCCGTAGGCCTCGAGGGCCCACACCTCCATCTCGCCGAACCGCTGGCCGCCGAACTGGGCCTTCCCGCCCAGGGGCTGCTGCGTGATCATCGAGTAGGGGCCCGTGGAGCGGGCGTGGATCTTGTCGTCCACGAGGTGGGCCAGCTTCAGGATGTAGACGTAGCCGACGGTGATCGGGTTGTCGTAGCGCTCGCCGGTGCGGCCGTTGTACATGGTGGCCTTGCCGTCGCGGCCGATCAGGCGCTCGCCGTCGGGCGACTCGGGCCGGATGTTCTCGAGGATCGTCTGGATCGTCGGGTGGTTGCCGGCCCGCTCCGTCTCGTCCCAGTGGGCCCCGTCGAAGACCGGGGTGGCGATGTGGGTGGAGCCGGGCGCCTTGGGGCGGGTCTTGGTCTCCGTGCCCTTCGGGGCCACGACCCCGACGGCCTTGCCGTCGACGTCCCAGCCCCAGCGGGCGGCGTAGCCGAGGTGGGCCTCGAGCACCTGGCCCACGTTCATGCGGGAGGGCACGCCGAGGGGGTTGAGGATCACGTCGACCGGGGTGCCGTCCTCCATGAAGGGCATGTCCTCGACCGGCAGGATCCGGCTGATGACGCCCTTGTTGCCGTGGCGGCCGGCCAGCTTGTCGCCGACCGAGATCTTGCGCTGCTGGGCCACGTAGACCCGGACCAGCTGGTTCACGCCGGGCGGGAGCTCATGGTTCTCGTCACGGCTGAAGACCTTGACGTCGATGACCTTGCCCTCTTCGCCGTGCGGCACCTTGAGGGAGGTGTCCCGGACCTCGCGGGCCTTCTCGCCGAAGATGGCCCGCAGGAGGCGCTCCTCGGGCGTGAGCTCGGTCTCGCCCTTCGGCGTGACCTTGCCGACCAGCACGTCGCCGGGGCCGACCTCGGCGCCGACCCGGATGATCCCGCGCTCGTCGAGGTCCTTCAGGATCTCCTCGGAGAGGTTGGGGATGTCCCGGGTGATCTCCTCGGGGCCGAGCTTGGTGTCGCGGGCGTCGATCTCGTGGCTGTGGATGTGGATCGACGTGAGGACGTCGTCGCGCACGAGGCGCTCCGAGAGGATGATGGCGTCCTCGAAGTTGTAGCCCTCCCACGGCATGTAGGCGGCGAGGAGGTTCTTGCCGAGCCCGAGCTCGCCCATGTCGGTCGAGGGACCGTCGGCCAGGACCTGGCCGGCCGTCACCCGGTCGCCCTCGAAGACCCGGGAGCGCTGGTTGATGCACGTGTCCTGGTTGGAGCGGCGGAACTTGGCCAGGCGGTGGATCTTCTTGCCGATGTTCTTGCCGTACTCGACCGTGATGTGGTCGCCGGTGACCTCGGTGACCGTGCCCTCCTCGTCGGCGAGCACGATGTCGCCGCCGTCGCGGGCGGCGCGGGCCTCCATGCCGGTGCCGATGAACGGCGCCTCCGGGCGCAGCAGCGGCACGGCCTGGCGCTGCATGTTGGCGCCCATGAGGGCCCGGTTGGCGTCGTCGTGCTCGAGGAACGGGATGAGCGACGTGCCGACCGAGACGATCTGGCGGGGTGAGACGTCCATGAGCTGGACCTCGATCGGGGGCACCGCCGAGATCTCGGTGGTGGCGCCGAAGAAGACGTCCCGCTCGAGCTGGAGCTTCAGGTCGGACAGCGAGGCGGCCTGCGGGCTGCGCCGCACGAGGACCCGCTCCTCCTTGAAGGAGCCGTCCGGGTTGAGCGGTGCGTTCGCCTGGGCGACGACGTACTCCTCCTCCTCGTCGGCGGCGAGGTAGAGGATCTCGTCGGTGACCTTGCCGTCGATGACCTTGCGGTAGGGCGACTCGATGAAGCCGAACTCGTTCACCCGGGCGTAGGTGGCGAGCGCCCCCTGGAGGCCGATGTTCGGGCCTTCCGGGGTCTCGATCGGGCACATCCGGCCGTAGTGCGAGAAGTGCACGTCGCGGACCTCGAAGCCGGCCCGCTCCCGGGACAGGCCGCCGGGGCCGAGCGCCGAGAGGCGGCGGCGGTGGTTGAGGCCCGACAGGGGGTTGACCTGGTCCATGAACTGCGACAGCTGGCTGGTGCCGAAGAACTCCTTGATGGCGGCGACCACCGGCCGGATGTTGATGAGCGTCTGGGGCGTGATGGCCTCGACGTCCTGGGTGGTCATCCGCTCGCGGACGACCCGCTCCATGCGGGAGAGGCCGATGCGGACCTGGTTCTGGATCAGCTCGCCGACCGAGCGGATGCGGCGGTTGGCGAAGTGGTCCTGGTCGTCGAGGCGGTAGCCGGGCACGCCGTTGGCCAGCGAGAGCATGTAGGTGCAGGCCGCCAGGACCTCGATGCGGGAGAGGGTCGACTGGTCCGCCTCGGGCCGCTCGACGCCGCCGCCGGTGGGCGCGTCGAGGCCGAACTGCTCGACGATGCGGGCGATCTCCGGGCCGAGCTTGCGGTTGAGCTTGTAGCGGCCGACGCGGGAGAGGTCGTAGCGCTTGCTGTTGAAGAACGCGTTCTCGAAGTAGTTGCGCGCCGCGTCCGGCGTGGGCGGCTCACCGGGCCGGGCCCGCTTGTAGATCTCGATGAGCGCCTCCTCCTGGGTGGGAGCGAGGTCCTTGTCCTTCTCCCACTGGCCCTCGAGGAAGTCGAAGTGGCGCACGAGGCGGTCGAGGAAGCCGGGGTGGTTCTCCTCGTCGTAGCCGAGGGCCCGGAGGAGCACGAACAGCGAGAGGCGGCGCTTGCGGGCGACGCGGGTGCCGGCGGTGACGTCCTTGCCGGGCTTCTGCTCGACGTCGAACTCGATCCACTCGCCGCGGTAGGGGTGGATCGTGCCGGTGACGAGCTGGTGCTTGGCCAGGTTCCGCAGGCGGAACCGCTCCCCCGGCTGGAAGATGACGCCGGGCGACCGGACGAGCTGGGAGACGACGACCCGCTCGGTGCCGTTGATGATGAAGGTGCCCTTCTCGGTCATCATCGGGAAGTCCCCCATGAAGACCGTCTGCTCCTTGATCTCGCCGGTGGTGGCGTTCATGAAGCGGGCCCGGACGAAGATCGGCGCGGAGAAGGTCATGTCCTTCTCCTTGCATTCCTCGACGGAGAACTTCGGCGGGGGCCGGAGGTCCTCGTCGTCGGGGTCGAACTCGAGCTCGAGGCGGAGGGTGCCGCTGAAGTCCTCGATCGGGCTGATGTCGCGGAACGTCTCCTTGAGGCCCTCCTGGAGGAACCACTCGAACGACGACCGTTGGATCGAGATCAGATCGGGGAGATCGAGGACCTCCTCGAGGTTCGCGAAGGAATAGCGGTCCCGGGCAGCGGGGCGAACAGCAGGCACGGACTACTCCTCGACGGAGAAGGGGCTGGACAGCACGAGCGCGCGAGTTCCCCGGCCTGAAAGCGGAGAAGGACAGCGGCGACGCACGGCAACGAGCGAGCCTACTGACGCGAGGAACCAAGCGCAACAGCTTGCGCGGGCTTCCTGGGTTTGCCGAGCAGGGTACGACGAATGGCCGCCGGACGTCAATCACCGGGGCGGCCCGGCGGGCGTGCAACCGGCTCCGGCCCATGGTCTAGGAAGGGCGGGTGATCACCGTGTTCGGGCGCAAGGCCGTGCTCGAGGCCCTGCTCGACCCCGACGTCGCCGTCTCGCTCGTGCTGGTCGGCCGTGACGCCCGCGGCGACGCCGTCACCGCCGTGATCGAGGCCGCCCGGGCCCGGGGGGTCGACCTCAAGCGGGTGGCCGCCGGCAAGGTGACCCGGGTCTCCGGCAACGGCCGCCACGACCAGGGGGTGGTGGCCGAGGTCGACAGTGCCGGGCCGGCCGGGCTCGACGGCTGGCTGGAGGACAGGCAGGAGGGCCCGCTGGCGCTGGTGCTGCTCGACGGGGTGACGACGCCCGCCAACGTCGGGATGATCCTCCGCGCGGTCACCGCGGCCGGCCTCGACGGGGTCGTCCTGCCCCGGTCGGGCTCACCGGACATCGGGCCCCTGGTGGTGAAGGCCTCGGCCGGCGTCGCCTTCCGCGCCACCGTCCTGGCCGCCGAGTCCCCCGCCGACGCGGTCGCCTCGCTCGCCCGGGGCGGTGTCGTCAGCGTCGGGCTCCGGGGCGGCGACGCGCCCGACCTCTTCGGCTCGGCCCTCCCGGACCGGGCCGCCTACGTCCTCGGCAACGAGACCCGGGGCGTGACCGTCGCCTGCGACGAGTGGCGGTCGATCCCCCTGGCCAACGGGGTCGAGTCGCTCAACGTCGCCGTCGCCGCCGGCATCCTCGCCTACGAGGTCGCCCGCCGCGTCACGGAGCGGGGTCCGGCGGTGTCCTAGTGCGCAGATGGAGACTCTGGCGGTGCCCGAGCGGGAGGTGACGACGGACGCCGAGCTGTTCGCCCGGCTCTACCCCCGCCTCCGGCGGCTGGCGGCGGTGTCCGGCGGCACTGGCGACGACCCCGACGACCTGGTGCAGGAGGCGGTGACCCGCACCCTCCGGGCGCTCGGCCGCCAGGGACGCACGCTCGGCGAGCTCGACAACCCGGGCGCCTACCTCAGCCGCACGATCGTGAACCTGGCCGCCAACCGGCGTCGCTCGCTGGCCCGGTGGCGGACGGCGATGAGCCGGGTGGGCCGGAGCGAGGAGGCCACGCTCCCCCAGTACTCGTCGGACCTCGCCGACCTGCTTCGGATCGACGCGAGGACGAGGGCGGTGCTCTACCTCGTCGAGGTCGAGGGCCAGACCTACGCCGAGGCCGGAGCCCTGCTCGAGCTCTCCGAGGAGGCGGCCAGGACCAGGGCGTCGAGGGCGCGGCAGCGACTGCGCGTCGAGCTGACGGCCGAGATGGCGGAGGAGGTCGCCGGCGACACCGCCGGCGACGACGGGTCGGGAGGGACGAACCATGGCTGAGCTGCGACGACGGCTCGACGAGCTGGCCGGGCGGGGTCGGCCCCGGGGTGCGGTGCGGGTCTGGTCCGACGCCACCACCGGTGGCGCGTCGGCGGCCGGCGGGGCCTGGCGGCGCCAGCCGGCGGTGACCTTCCTGGCCGCGGTGGTGGGCGTTGCTCTGCTCGGCTCGGCGCTCGTCGACCTCGGCGACGGCGGCGACGGTGGCGGCGGCGCGACCGACCCGACCCTCATCGCGTCGAGCCGGCTGGCCGGCTTCGAGAGCTGCGACGCCTTGCTCGACCACCTGAAGGCGGCGGCCGCCGAGCGGGTCGGGCCCTACGGCCTCGGCGGCGGAGTGATCGCGTTCGAGGACTTCGCCGGGGCCGGCGGCGACCGCCGGGAGCTGGCGGGGTCTGCGTCCGACGACGACGCCGCCCCGCCGGACGGGTCGTCCCAGACCGGCGACAGCTCGACGACGAACGTGCAGGAGGCGGGCGTCGACGAGCCCGACGTGGTCAAGACGGACGGGAGCATCGTCTACGCCCTGGCCCGGGGCCGGCTCTGGGCCGTCGAGCAGCGGGGTGCCCCGACGATCCTCGGCTCCGTCGCGGTCACGAGCGGAGAGTCGATGCTGCTCGTCGGCGACCGCCTGCTCGTGGTCGGCAGCGGCGGGCGCGAGGTCCAGCCGCTGGCCGCCCGCAGGTCGGCCGGCATGATCGTGGAGGACGGCGGCGGCTTCCTGCCCGCCGTCACGGTCACCGTGGTCGACGTGAGCGAGCCCGCCGCCATGGCGGTCACCGACTCCTTCGACGTCGACGGCGGCTACGTGTCGGCCCGGCTGGTCGACGGCATCGCCCGGATCGTCGTGCGCTCCCATGGCCCCCAGCTCGACTTCGTCTACCCCTCGACCGGCTCGGCGTCGGCGATGGCCCGGGCGACGGAGGTGAACCGGGGGGTCGTGGAGGCATCGACGCTGGCCGACTGGCTGCCGACCTACCGCCACGACGGCGACGACGACCGGGAGCCGGCCTACGACTGCGACCGCGTGTACGCGCCGACCGAGTTCTCGGGCTTCGGCATGCTCACCGTGCTCACCGTCGATCCCACCGATCCCCGGCCCGACGGCACGACCACGGTCGTCGCCGACGGCGAGACGGTCTACGCCTCGACCGGTCGCCTGTACGTGGCCACCAACCGGTGGGAGACGGTCCCCGCCGGGGGCGGCGAGCCCGGCTCGGGGACCGCCACCATCGAGCCCGGCTCCCCCGTCACCCGCCCGGCCCCGGACGTGCACACCCTCGTCCACAGCTTCGACATCCGCGGCGACGAACCGGCCCGCTACCTGGTGTCCGGCAGGGTCCGGGGCACGCTGCTGAACCAGTTCTCGATGTCGGAGCACGAGGGCGACCTCCGGGTCGCCACCACCGACCGCAGCGACGACGGCTCGACGAGCGAGAGCTTCGTCACCGTCCTCACCGACGACGGGGAGACCCTGCGCCAGGTCGGCCAGGTCGGCGGCCTGGGCCGGGACGAGCAGATCTACGCGGTGCGCTTCCTCGGCGACAAGGGCTACGTGGTGACGTTCCGGCGCACCGACCCGCTCTATGTGCTCGACCTGTCCGACCCGGCCTCGCCCCGGGTGACGGGCGAGCTCAAGATCCCGGGCTACTCCGCCTATCTGCACCCCCTCGAGGGCGACCTCCTGATCGGCGTCGGCCAGGACGCCACCGCGGAGGGCCGGGTGGTCGGCACCCAGGTGAGCCTGTTCGACGTGTCCGACCCGACCGCGCCCGTGCAGCTCCAGCAGCGGACGATCGGCGCCGGCGGCTCGGCCGCCGAGTACGACCACCACGCCTTCCTCCACTGGGCCGCGACCGATCTCACCATCATCCCGATGCAGGAGTACGACCGCACCGGGCCGGCGTCCTACGCCGTGGGCCTCCGGCTCCGGCCCGACGGCATCACCGAGCTGGGCCGGGTGGTGCACCCGGCCCCGGGAGCGGGCGGGTCGGGCGGGTCGGGCGGGTCGGAGGCGATGCCCGCCTTCGCCGCACCGATCGAGCGGTCGCTCGTGATCGCCGGCCGGCTCGTGACCTTCTCGGCCGCCGGCCTGCTCTCCTCCGACCTGGACACCCTCGCCCCGGGCCCCTGGGTGCCCTTCACCTGAGCCCCTCCTCCCGTTCCTTGTCGACGAGCCGGGGTCGTTCCGGCTCGGTCGGCACGGACGGGGAGGTCAGCGGGCCGCGGCGGCGTCGAGGGCGTCGGCCAGGGTCAGGTGGTGGAGGGAGTCGGCCACCACGTGGGCGGCGGAGAGGTCGAGGTCGAAGGTCAAGCCGTGGGGGACGGCCACCGTGTAGAGCCCGGCCGTGACGGCCGCGAAGACCCCGTGGGGCGAGTCCTCCACCGCGACCGAGCGGGACGGCACCGCCCCGAGGCGCTCGCAGGCGAGGCGGTAGGACGTCGGGTCGGGCTTGGGCGGCACCCCGTCGCCGGCGCAGACCAGGGCGTCGAACCGGTCCCGGAGGCCGAGCCGGCGGAGGTGGCCGTCGACCCACTCGATCGGCGAGGACGAGGCGACGCCGACCGGGATCCCCTGCCCGGCCGCCTCGTCGAGCCAGGCCTCGATCCCCGGGCGGACGTGGTGCTCGGCCTGCAGCTCGTCGCGACGGACCCGGCGCCGCTCGACCAGGACCGATTCGAGCGCCCGCCCGAGCCGGCCCTGGAGCTCGGCGAGCGGGTCGAAGTGATCACCCGTGCCGATGATCGCCTGCCAGGCCGAGCGGTCGAGCTCGTGTCCGTGCTCGTCCCACAGCTCCCACCACGACCGGTAGACCGGCTCCTCGGTGTCGAGCACCGTGCCGTCGAAGTCCAGCACCAGGCAGGCCCCACCCATCGGCTCAGAGGGTACGGCGAAGGGCGCACCCGTGGCCCGAGCGGCCCGGCGCCGGAGGCGCCGGGAGCGGAGAGCGCAGCGCTCTCTCGGCGACGAAGGAGCCGGGAACCAGAGCGGACGTGACCTCTGGGCGCGGACTCTCAGGGTAGGGAGCGGCAGCGGGCCGTGGTATGGATACCGCGGCCGAGAACGACGAGCGCCGCCCCCGGAGGGGCGGCGCTCGTGCCGGTGCGGCCCGCCCCCCGGTGGGTGGCGGGACCCGGCTACTTCAGCTCGACGGTGGCGCCGGCGGCCTCGAGGGTGGCCTTCGCCTTCTCGGCGTCCTCCTTCGACACCTTCTCCAGGACGGGCTTGGGGGCGCCGTCCACCAGGTCCTTGGCCTCCTTGAGGCCGAGGTTGGTGAGCGAGCGCACCTCCTTGATGACCTGGATCTTCTTGTCGCCGGCACCCGTGAGGATGACGTCGAACTCGTCCTGCTCCTCGCTGGCGGCGGCTCCACCGGCGTCGCCACCGGCCGGCGCGGCGGCGGCCACGGCCACCGGGGCGGCGGCGGTCACGCCGAACTTCTCCTCGAAGTCCTTGAGCAGCTCGGAGAGCTCGAGCACGGTCATGCTGGAGATCGCGTCGAGGATCTCGTCCTTGGTTGCCATCGCTTACGCCTCCTCGGCGGTCTCGGTAGATGTCTGGTCTTCGTCGGTGCTGGTCGTGCCGGCGGCGGCCGGTGCCGGGGCATCCACGGCCTCGGCCTCGGCGGTGCCGGCCTCGGCCGTGCTGGCCTCGGCCGTCGGAGCGTCGTCGGTGCCGGCTTCGTCGGCAGGAGCATCGGCGGCGGCCGGGGCGCCGGTCGCGTCGGCAGCCGCTGCCTCGGGAACGCCGCCCTGCTGGTCGATGAGCGCCTGCAGGCCGTAGGCGAAGTTGCGGGGCAGGGCCTGGAGGAGCCCGGCGAACTGCTGCAGGGGAGCGGCGAGGGCGCCGGCCAACCGGGCCAGCAGGACCTCGCGGGAGGGCAGCTCGGCGAGCGCCCGGGCGTCGTCGGCCGACAGCATGGTCGAACCGAGCAGGCCGCCCTTCAGGACCAGGTTGGGGTTGGTCCGCCCGAAGTCGCGGAGGGCCTTGGCGACGCCGGCGGCGTCGCCCTCGACGAAGGCGACGCCCGTGGGGCCGACCAGCAGCTCCTCGACCCCCTCGAGGTCGAGCTCCCGGACCGCGAAGCGCACCAGCGTGTTCTTGTAGATCTTGTAGTCGCCGCCGGCGGCCCGCAGCGCCCGGCGCAGGGTCGCCAGCTCGCTGACCTTCAGGCCGCGGTACTCGGTCAGCAGGACCGCCGACGACGACGCCAGGCGCTCACGCACCTCGTCGACGACGGCGACCTTCTCCGGCCTCGGGTTGTCCATCAGCTCTCCGAAAAAGCGACTCGGGGCTCGCGCAGGCGCGAACCCCGGAAGAGCTGGAGTTCACCTCGGCTGGGCTTCGGGCCGTCGGAGCGTGCTCCGGGGCGTGCCAGCTGTCTGCGGCGAGCGATCGGTTGTGGGCGAGAGGGTAGGGCGGCCCTCAGGCGGAGGCAACCTCGACCTCCGGCCGGAGCCGGTTGGGGTCGATCTTCACGCCCGGGCCCATCGTGGTCGAGACGTTGACCCGCTTGATGTAGCGACCCTTGGCCGCCGCCGGCTTGGCCCGGTTCAGCTCGTCGACCACGGCCCGGAAGTTGGCGAGCAGGTCGGCGGCCGCGAACGACGCCTGCCCGATCGGGACGTGGACGTTGGCGCCCTGCCGCTCGGTGCGGTACTCGACCCGGCCGCCCTTGAACTCGGTGACGGCCTTGCCGACGTCGGTGGTGACGGTGCCCGTCTTCGGGTTGGGCATCAGGCCCCGGGGCCCGAGCGTCCGGCCCAGCCGGGCCACCTGGGCCATGAGGTCGGGCGTGGCGATGGCGACGTCGAAGTCGAGCATGCCCCCCTCGATCTGGGCGACCAGGTCCTCGGCGCCGACGAAGTCGGCACCGGCGGCCCGGGCCTCGGCGGCGGCGTCGCCGTTGGCGAAGACCGCCACCCGGGCCGTCTTGCCCGTGCCGGCCGGCAGCGAGACCGTGCCCCGCACCTGCTGGTCGGGCTTGCGGGGGTCGACGCCGAGCTGGATGGCCAGCTCCACGGTCTCGTCGAACGAGGCGGTGGCGAAGGTCTTCACCAGCTCGATGGCCTCGCCGACGCCGTGGAGGGCCTGCTTGTCGAAGCGACGCTCTGCGTCGCGGTACTTCTTGCCGTGCGCCATGGTGGCTCCCTCATCTCTCTGTGCCGCCCGGCCTGAGGTGGGGTCCGGGACTTGGTGGGTGGGACTAGCTCTGGATCTTGACGCCCATCGAGCGGGCCGTGCCGACGACCTGCAGCTTGGCCGCCTCGAGGTCGTTGGCGTTCAGGTCGGGGAGCTTGGTCTTGGCGATGTCCTCGAGCTGGGCCTGGCTGAGCGTGCCGACCGTCTCGCGGGCCGGGTTGACGGCGCCCTTCGGGAGGCCGAGCACGTCACGGATGAGCACCGCCGTGGGGGGGGTCTTGGTGACGAACGTGAACGTGCGGTCCTCGAAGATCGTGATCTCGACCGGCACGATCGTGCCCCGCTGGGCTTCGGTGGCGGCGTTGTAGGCCTTGCAGAAGTCCATGATGGCCACGCCGTGGGGCCCCAGGGCGGTGCCGACCGGGGGCGCCGGCGTGGCGTTGCCGGCCGGGATCTGGATCTTGACGATGGCGGCGACGCGCTTCTTCGCCATGGTGTGGCTCCTGCCTCTCTCTGCTCGCGACGCTCGACCGGGACGTCCGGCCTAGAGCTTCGCGACTTCGGCGAACTCGAGCTCGACCGGGGTCTCCCGGCCGAAGATGTTGACGAGGACCTTGACCTTGAGCTGGTCCTCGTTGATCTCGGCGATCTGGCCCGAGAAGTCGGCGAACGGCCCGGTCTTGACCCGGACGCTCTCGCCGACCTCGTACTCCAGCCTCGGGCGCTGCCGCTTGGCGGCGGTCGCGCCGTCGACCTCGTCGTCGTCCTCCACGCTCAGCGCCGCCTCGACGTCGCGGCGGGACAGCGGCACGGGCTTGCCGCCGGTGCCGACGAAGCCGGTGATGCCCGGCGTGTTGCGGATGACGTCCCAGGAGTGGTCGTCGAGGAAGCACCGGACATACAGGTAGCCCGGATACACCTTCTTCTGGACGACGACCTTCTTGCCGTTCTTGAACTCGACGACGTCCTCCATCGGGATCACGATCTCGAAGATCGAGTCCTCCATGTTCATGGAGCCGATGCGGTTGCCGAGGTTGGACTTGACCTTCTTCTCGTAGCCCGACTGGGTGTGGACCACGTACCACGAGCCGGGCTTGTCGTAGGGGCTCTCCCGGCGGGGCCGGGGGGCGGCCTCGACGAGGAGGTCCTCCACGTCGACCACCTCGGTCTCCTCGTCGGCCGCGAGCTCGTCGTTCGAGGCGAGCTCGTCGTTCGAGGCGAGGTCGGCGGTCGCGACGACGTCGGTGGTCGGGTCGTCGGTGGAGGCGGCGCCGTCGAGCTCGCCGTCGGACGTGTCGGAGATCGGGGTGGAGGTCGTTTGATCGCTCACTGGTCGAAGAGGAAGAAGACGCTCTTGGCGAAGGCGTAGTCGAGGAAGAAGATCAGGGTGGTGAGGATGACGAGCGTGACGAGCACGATCGTCGAGTAGCGGATGACCTCCGGCCGGGTCGGCCAGGCCACCTTGCGGAGCTCACCCCGGACCTCGCGCAGGTACTGGCGGGGGCCGACGCGCTCGGACTGGGCCCGGGGGGCTCGGGACTGGGGCGCCGGCCGAGGGGCGCGGGCGGCTTCGCCGTCGGGCCCGAGCTGGCCCTGGCGCTGCAGCATGCGCTTCGTCTCTCGGTTCATGGCCATGAGCGGGGTTCCCCGAGGTGTCCGGGTGGAGCAGGGCAGGAGGGACTCGAACCCCCAACCGCCGGTTTTGGAGACCGGTGCTCTACCAATTGAGCTACTGCCCTTGGTGGCGAACGGCGTTGGGGCGCCGAGCCGGAGGACCACGATACACGCCGGTCTCCCGGGGGCCGCAGCCGCCCCCGGCGGTGGGTGGGCCGGCGATGGGTCGTCCGGCGATCGGTCGCCGAAGGTGGCGGGCGCCGAGCCGGCTCAGCGGGTCTCGCGGTGCAACGTGTGCTGGCGGTCCCATCGGCAGAACTTCTGCATCTCGATCCGCTCGCGGTCGTTCTGCTTGTTCTTCACGGTGATGTAGTTGCGGCGCTTGCAGACCTCGCAGGCGAGGGTCACCTTCACTCGCTTGTCACTGGCCATCGCTCTCTCCCTGCGTGGTTTCCTACGGCCGTAGCGGCGGCCGGACTCGAACCGGCGACAACTCGATTATGAGCCGAGTGCTCTGACCAACTGAGCTACGCCGCCCTGGTGTGCTGGCTGACCGGGACGTCCTGCCCGGGGGGTGGTGCGGTGCGGGGCCTTCGCCCCTGGTTCCGGGTGGTGCGTGTCCGGCGGTACCCGAGCCCCCTGTCAGAATCGAACTGACGACCTTTTCCTTACCATGGAAACGCTCTGCCGACTGAGCTAAGGGGGCAGGTCAATCGGACGAGCGAGGATAGCCCCTCGCCCGCAGGCCAGAAAGTCCGGACCAGGCCGGGACGGTGCGAGACCGGAGCACGAGATGGAACTGCGAGAGGGCGGGCTGGCACTGCGGGAGGCGACCCCCGAGGACGCCGAGGCCATCCGGGCCATCTACAACGTCGAGGTCGAGACCTCGACGGTCACCTTCGACCTCGTCCCCCGCAGCGCCGCCGAGCAGCGGGCCTGGCTGGCCGCCCGCTCCGGCGCGCTGACCGTGCTGGTGGCCGTCGACGGGGCCGAGGTGGTCGGCTTCGCCTCGCTCTCCCCCTTCCGCGACCGGCCGGCGTACTCCACCTCGGTCGAGGACTCGGTCTACGTGCACCGCGACCACCAGGGTCGGGGGGTCGGCCGCCTGCTCCTCGGGGCCGTGGTCGACGCCGCCCGGGCCTCGGGCTTCCACGCCGTGTTCGCCCGGATCGTGGCCGGCCACGAGGCCTCGATCGCCCTCCATGCCGGCCAGGGCTTCGAGGTGGTCGGCACCGAGCGGGAGGTGGGCCGCAAGTTCGGGCGATGGCTCGACGTGGTGGTGATGGAGCGCCTGCTCGAGCCGTCGTCCCGGCCGGGCGGGCGGGGCGGGCTCCCGACGACCGGGCGCGGGGCCCCGGGAGCTGCGCTCCCGGGGCCGAGTTGACGAGTGGTGGGCCGGCGTGGATTCGAACCACGGTAGGCGTTGCCGGCAGATTTACAGTCTGCTCCCTTTGGCCACTCGGGCACCGACCCCTGTGGGAGGTCGTCACGATAGCGTCCGAGCATGCCGAGCTTCGACGTCGTGTCCCAGTTCGACGGCCAGGAGGTGCGCAACGCCGTCGACCAGGCCCAGCGGGAGCTGCTCACCCGCTTCGACTTCAAGGGCACCGACAGCACCGTCGAGCTGGGCAAGGACGAGCTGGTCCTGCGGTCGAGCTCCGAGGACCGGCTCCGGGCCGTCCGGGTCGTGATCGAGGAGAAGTTCGTCAAGCGGAAGATCTCGCTGAAGACCCTCGACTGGGGCAAGGTCGAGGAGGCGACGGGTCAGTCCGTCCGCCAGGTGGTGACGCTCAGGGCCGGCATCGGCGCCGACGCCGCCCGTGACCTCCACAAGCGGATCAAGGCGCTGGGGTTGAAGGGCATCCAGAGCCAGACCCAGGGCGACGCCGTCCGTGTCGTCGGCAAGAAGCGGGACGAGCTCCAGGCCGTGATCGCCGCCCTGAAGGCGGACGAGGACCTCGAGCTCCCGCTCCAGTTCGAGAACTTCCGGGACTAGCCCCGCCACTCCCCGCTGCGCAGGCGGGCCACCCGGTCCTCGGTGAGGGGATGGGTCCGGAACAGGTTGGCGAACTGCACCTTGCGCCCGGTCAGCGGGTTCACGATGAAGGCCTGGGCGTGGGCCGGATCGATGTTCATCGGGATGGCCCGGGCCCCGGCCTCGATCTTGAGCAGCGCCCGCGCCAGCGGCTCGCCGTCGCCGATGAGGGTGGCGCCCGTGCGGTCGGCCTCGAACTCCCGGCTCCGGGACAGCGCGGCCTGGAGGAGCCCGGCCGCCAGCGGGGCGAGGAACGCCATGGCCAGCAGCGCCAGGGGGTTGGCGCCGTCGCGGTCGCCGCCGCGGCCACCGCCGAAGATGGCCGCGAACTGCATCATCTGGGCGATGAAGGTGATGCCGGTGGCCACCGCAGCGGCGACGGAGCTGATCAGGATGTCGCGGTTGCCGACGTGGCCGAGCTCGTGAGCCAGCACTCCGCGCAGCTCGTCCCAGTCGAGCATCTGGAGGATGCCCTGGGTCACGGCCACCGCGGCGTGCTCCGGGTTCCGGCCGGTGGCGAAGGCGTTGGGCTGGAGATCGGGTGTCACGTAGAGCCGGGGCATCGGCATGTTCATCTTCGTCGTGAGCTCGCGCACGATCCGGAAGTACTCGGGCATCTCGGCCTCGTCGGCCGGCACGCCGCGGGCGGCCCGGATGGCGAGGGCGTCGCTCTTCCAGTAGGAGAAGCCGCAGAAGGCCAGGCCGAGGAGGAGCCCCATGATGGCGCCGCCCCGGCCGAACATCGACCCGATCAGCACCATGAGCCCGCCGAGCCCGCCCAGCAGGACAGCCGTCTTCATCCCGTTCTTCAGCACGGTGCGAACGCTATCGACGCCGGATCCCAACCAGCTGTCACGTCGTGACGATCACCGGGCAACGAGAGACAGCCGCCACTGGGCCACTCCGGCGACGCCGCGGGGTGCGCCCCCAAGACGTTGAGCCACCCGGCGACGCTGCGGAGCGCCAGCGAAGCGAGCCTCCCCGGACCGTACGGCTGCGTGCACGCAAAGCTGCGCAGGCGAGGCGCCAGCCGAGCCGGAGCTGCGCATATCTCAGTCGTAGTAGCCGGAGTGGATGTAGACGCAGGGGATCCCCTCGGCGTGGAACATGTCCACGTTGCGGCGGTCGTCGTCGACGGCGAGGCGGAGGTCGAAGCCGGCGGCGCGGAGCTCGCGCACGGCCAGGCGCTTGGCGTCGGGCGACGGCAGGTAGTCGGCGGCGGGCCGCATGACGAGGAGGTCCCAGCGCAGGCCGTAGCGGATGAGCCACTCGACGGTGATGTCGAGGATGGTGGTGGGCCGGGCCGTGAGCAGGACGAGCGTGAAGGCCGGGTCGATCAGCTCGGCGAGGCGGGCGACCTCCTCGATTACCGTGTCGGCGCCGGCGGCGGCGAAGAAGGCCTGCCAGTCGCGCCGGCCCGGCCCGACGAGGTGGTGCTGGCGGGCGCTGGCGTCGGCGAGCACGCCGTCGACGTCGAAGACGACGGCCGGGCCGCCGTCGACGGGCGACGTGCGCCAGCGCCAGTGCTCGAAGGTGCTCAATCCTCGGTGGGGGTCGCGAGCGACCGGCGTCGGATCTCGTCGACCACGGCCGGGTCGGCGAGCGTGGTGGTGTCGCCGAGGTCGCGGCCCTCGGCGACGTCGCGGAGCAGGCGGCGCATGATCTTGCCGCTGCGGGTCTTCGGCAGGTCGTCGGTGAAGATCACCGTCTTCGGCCGGGCGGTCGGGCCGATGCGGGTGGCGACGTGGCGGCGCAGCTCCTCCCCCAGCTCGGGGCTGGCCGAGGCCGTGCCCTTGACCGTGACGAAGGCGACGATCGCCTGGCCCGTGGTCGCGTCGTTGGCCCCGACCACGGCCGACTCGGCGACCATCGGGTGGTCGACGAGGGCGGACTCGACCTCCGTCGTGGAGATGCGGTGGCCGGAGACGTTCATGACGTCGTCGACGCGGCCGAGGAGCCAGAGGTAGCCGTCGGCATCGACCTTGGCCCCGTCGCCGGCGAAGTAGCGCCCCGGGAAGCGGCTCCAGTACGTGTCGCGGTAGCGGTCGGGGTCGCCCCAGATGCCCCGGAGCATCCCCGGCCAGGGCCGGGTGAGCGTGAGGTAGCCGCCCTCGCCCCGCCCGACCGGCGTGCCGGCGTCGTCGACCACCTCGGCGCCGATGCCCGGCAGCGCGAAGGTGGCCGACCCCGGCTTCGTGACGGTGAGGCCTGGCAGCGGGCTGATCATGATCCCGCCGGTCTCCGTCTGCCACCAGGTGTCGACGACCGGGCAGCGGTCGCCCCCGATGTGGGTCCGGTACCAGATCCAGGCCTCGGGGTTGATCGGCTCGCCGACGGAGCCCAGCACCCGCAGGGACGAGAGGTCGTGGCCGGCCGGCTCGTCCGTGCCCCACTTCATGAACGTCCGGATGGCCGTGGGCGCGCAGTAGAGGATGGTCACGCCGTAGCGCTCGACGATGTCCCACCACCGGTCGCGGCCCGGCGTGTCGGGGGTGCCCTCGTACATGACGGAGGTGGCGGCGTTGGCGAGCGGGCCGTAGACGATGTAGCTGTGCCCGGTGACCCAGCCGATGTCGGCGGCGCACCAGTACACGTCGGTGTCGGCCTTGAGGTCGAACACGTTCCGGTGGGTGTAGGCGACCTGGGTGAGGTAGCCCCCGGTCGTGTGCATGATCCCCTTGGGCCGGGCCGTCGTTCCCGAGGTGTAGAGGAGGTAGAGGAGCGTCTCGCTGTCGAGCGGCTCGGCCGGGCAGTCGGGCTCGGCCGCCGCCATCAGGTCGTGCCACCACTCGTCCCGCCCGGCCTGCATGGGCACGTCCTCGCCGGTGCGCCGGACGACCACGACGTGCTCGATGGTCGGCGCCTTCCCGCAGGCGGTGTCGGCGGCGGCCTTCAGGTTGGACGGCGCCCCCCGCCGGAAGCCCCCGTCGGCGGTGACGAGCACCTTGGCCTCGGCGTCGTTGATGCGGTCGGCCAGCGAGTCCGCGCTGAAGCCGCCGAACACCACCGAGTGGGCCGCGCCGATGCGGGCGCAGGCCAGCATCGCCACCGGCAGCTCGGGGATCATCGGCAGGTAGAGGTTCACCCGGTCGCCGGGCGCCACGCCGAGGCCCTTCAGCACGTTGGCGAAGCGCTGGACCTCGGCGAGCAGCTCGGCGTAGGTGATGGTGCGGGTGTCGCCGGGCTCGCCCTCCCAGTGGTAGGCGACCCGGTCGCCGAGCCCGGCCGCGACGTGGCGGTCGAGGCAGTTCTCGCTCACGTTCAGCTGACCGCCCACGAACCAGCGGGAGAAGGGGGCGTCCCACTCGAGGACGGTGTCGAAGTCTCGGCGCCAGGTGAGCAGCCCGCGGGCCTGACCGGCCCAGAACGCCTCCGGGTCGGCCTCGGCCTCGTCGTACACGGCCGGGTCGGCCAGGTGGGCGGCCGCGGCGAGCGCCGGCGGCGGGGGGAACGTGCGCTCCTCGAGCGCGAAGACGTCGATGGCCTGCCCGCTGCCTCCCGGGTGGGCGTCGCCCCCTGTCACGGTCATGGCGCCGACGTTACGCGGTGGCACCGACGGGTCGACCTGGTCGGCGCCGACGGAACGCCTCAGCCCACCACCCATTCGAGGACCCGGAAGGCGCCGAGGCCGGACTCGTCGGTGAGGGCGTCGGCCTCGCTCACCCGGCTGCGGGCCTTCATCGCCTCCAGGTCGCCGAGGTGGGCCCGGGCCCGCCACGTGTCGCGGGCGGCGTCCGCCAGGGCATCGACGCCGTGGGCCCGCAGCCAGTCGGCCTGGGTCACGTCCGTGTCGGGGGCCCGCCACCGCACGAGCTGGTCGACCGCCACCTCGCAGGTGATGTCCTGGTCGCCCGGGTGCTCGGTCGGGAGACCGCCCCGGGCGTGGCCGCGGTAGGTGCGCAGCCAGTCGGTCCAGGGCCGGGCCGCCAGCGACGGCGTGACGTCGGCGTAGTCGACGACGACCAGCCGGCCCCGCCGAAGGGTTCCGGCCGCCCGCCTGACCCAGGCCAGGGCCTCGTGCTGGACCGGGATCCGGGCGCCCACGGTCGCGTCCGGCGCCAGCCGGTCGACCTCGCCGGCCAGGTCGGCCGGCGCGCCCACCAGCACCTCGCCCTCCGTCCCGACGAACACCTCGAGCCAGCCCTGCGGGCCCCGCTCGAGCAGGCGGATCGGCAGGTTGTCGAGGAGCTCGTTGGCCAGGATCACGCCGACGATCGGGACGAGGGGGAGGTCGTCGAGCACGGCGACGAGCGGGCCCACCCCAGGCGACGGCGCCGGACCCGACCGGCCGTCGTCGTCGCCGACCTCGACGTCGTCCTCGTCACCGTCGGCGCCGGCAACCACCGGTCCGAGCACGGTGGCCGGGGGCTCGACCGGCAGGTCGGCGGCGAGGCGCTCGCGGAGCCGGGCCGACCGCTCGACGCAGAGGTAGCGCAGCGCTGGACCGCAGGCCGGTCCGGCGCCGAGCACGGCGGCGGCGAGGGCACCCCGGCCGGCACCGGCCTCGACGACCACGAACGGATCGGGACGGCCCAGGCGCTCCCACTCGGCGTCGAGGCGGTTGGCGACCACCGCACCGAAGAGCGGCCCGACCTCGGGGCTGGTGAGGAAGTCGGCCCGGCGACCGGCACCGGCGCCCGAGGCGAAGAAGCCGCCCTCGCCGTAGAGCAGCAGCTCCATGGCGGCGTCGAAGCGGATCGGGCCCTCCCGGTGGATCCGGTCCCGGAGCGTGTCGGCGACGCTCATCGGCTCGGGCTCATCGGCACGGGCTCATCGGCCGGCGCCCGCGACGGTCCCGCCGGCGCACACGGGGCGCCGGCGGCGGGAGGGCGTCACCCCACGAAGGAGGCGAGGTCGCCGAAGCGGGCGACGAGGTTCGGTGCCACGCCGATGGCCACGGTGCCGACCGCGCACAGCGCGACGGCGGCGGCCAGCGAGGCCGGCACCACGATCGGCGTGCGGTCGCCGTCGGGCACCGGGCGCATCCACATCTCCCGGGCGATGGATGCGTAGTAGTAGAGCGCCACCACCGAGTTCACGGCCACGATGACGCCCAGCACCACCGCCGCCGGCGTGAAGGCGTCGAACAGGCTCTTCACGACGACGAACTTGGCGTACCAACCCCCGAGGGGCGGGATGCCGGCCAGGGCGAAGACGAAGGCGCTCATGAGCACGGTGAGGCCGGGGGCGTACTCGAACAGGCCGCCCATCGAGCCCAGCTCGGCCGACCGCGTCTTGCGGAAGATCGCCATCACGGTGGCGAAGGCCCCGAGGTTCATGGCCGTGTAGATCAGCATGTAGGTGACGACGGCCTCGACCGCCGTCGCGCCGCCGCCGAGTCGGGCCGGGATGTCGCCAGCCACCGCCAGGGGCACGAGCATGAAGCCGGCCTGGGCCACCGACGAGTAGGCGAGGATCCGGATGACGTTGGTCTGGCGCAGCGCGATGAGGTTGCCGACGGTCATGGTGAGGACGGCCAGGACCCAGAAGAGCGGCTGCCAGACCTCCTCCTGCTGGCCGAACCCGACGAATACCAGGGTCAGCAGGGCGACGAAGCCGGCGCCCTTCGAGGCGACGGAGAGAAAGGCGGTGATCGGCGTGGGGGCGCCCTCGTAGGTGTCGGGCGCCCAGGTGTGGAAGGGCACGGCGGAGACCTTGAAGGCGAAGCCGATGACGACGAAGAGGATGCCGACCGTGAGCACCGGCGCGCTGTCGCCGTCGCCGAGCACCTCGGCGATGTCGGCCAGCAGCGTCGAGCCGGTCATCCCGAAGACCAGCGACATCCCGTAGAGCATCACGCCGGACGCGAAGACACCGAGCAGGTAGTACTTCAACGACGCCTCGTTGCCCTTGAGGTCGCGCTTGCGCCACCCGGCCAGGAGGTAGGCGGGGATCGACAGCGTCTCGAGGGCGATGAAGATCGAGATCAGGTCGCGCGCCGAGGCCATGACGGTCATGCCGAGCAGCGACGACAGGAGCAGGAAGTAGTACTCCCCTTCGTAGTAGTCACCCTCGCCGACGTAGTCCGTGCTGATGAGCACGATCACGTAGCCGGCCACGAGGAACATCGCCTTCATGACCAGGGCGAAGTCGTCCACCACGTAGGCGCCACCGAACATCACCCGGTCGGAGCCGTCGACGGCGAGCGTGAGGATCGGGACGAGCGCGGCGAGCAGGCCGAGGCCCGTGATCGTCGACGTCGCCCAACGGGCCCGCTCCTCGAACACGAGGTCGACGGCGAGCACCAGCACCAGCACCCCGACGAGGACGAGCTCGGGCGCGAAGGCGTGGTAGTCGATGTCGGGTCGGGCGAACGTGGCGGCGAGCACCGGCTAGCTCCCGAAGATGGCGGTGATCGCCGGGTCGGTGATGTCGAGGAGGAGCCCGGGGAGCAGGCCGAACAGGAGGATGCCGGCCAGCATGGGCGTCCAGGCCAGCCACTCCGGCAGCTCCACGTCGTGGATCTCGTGCCCCTCCCACTCCTCCTTCGGCGTGCCGAAGGCGGTGCGCTGGAACATCCAGAGGAGGTAGCCGGCGGCGAGCACGGTGCCGACCGAGGCGATCACCATGTAGGTGCGGAAGAGCTCCTCCGACATCCCGTTGGCGGGGCTGTAGGCCGAGAGGATGGCGGGGAACTCCCCCCAGAAGCCGGCCAGCCCGGGGAGCCCGAGCGAGGCCATGGCGCAGAAGCCGAGCAGCCAGCCGAGCTTCGGTGCCTGGACGAGGAGGCCCCCGAGCCGGGCGATCTCGAGGGTGTGGAACCGCTCCTTCACCGACCCGGCGATGAAGAAGAGCATGCCGGTGATGAGACCGTGGGCGACCATGCCGAAGACGGCGGCGTTGATGCCGATCGGCGTGAGGGTGGAGATGCCGAGCATCACGAAGCCCATGTGAGCCACCGACGAGAAGGCGATCAGGCGCTTGAGGTCGGTCTGGGCCAGGCAGCCGAAGGCGCCGTAGATGATCCCGACCACCGCCAGCCCCCCGATCCAGGGCGCCCAGGACTGGGCCGCCTCGGGGAGGATGGGCAGCGCGATGCGCACGAAGCCGTAGGTGCCGAGCTTCAGGAGGATGGCGGCCAGGATCACCGAGCCCTGGGTGGGCGCCTGGGTGTGGGCGTCCGGGAGCCAGGTGTGGAACGGGAACATCGGCACCTTGATGGCGAAGCCCATGAAGAGGCCGCCGAAGATCCAGAGCGCGGTGTCCTCGCTGAGGTTGGCCTGGGCCGTCTCGATGAGCTCGGGGATCGAGAACGTCGCACCGCCCTTGAAGTAGAGGGCGAGGAAGCTCAGGATCATCAGGGCCGAGCCGAACAGGGTGAAGAGGAAGAACTTGATGGCGGCGTACTGCCGCTCCTCACCGCCCCACACGCCGATCATGAAGTACATCGGCAGCAGGACGACCTCGAAGAAGACGAAGAAGAGGATCAGGTCCTGGGCGACGAACGTGCCGTTCATGCCGACCTCGAGCACGAGCATGAGAGCGAGGAAGGCCTTCGGGTTGTGGGGCTCGGGGAAGTGGTTCCACGAGTAGACGACCACGAGGACCGTGACGACCATCGACAGGATGAGCAGCGGGAGCGAGATGCCGTCGATGCCCACGAAGTAGCGGCTGTTGATGACGTCGATCCACGAGTCGTTGCGCACGAACTGGAGCCCGTCGTCGTAGTGGTAGTCGAACTCCAGGAGGATCCAGACGCCGACGGCGAGCGTGAGCACCGTGGAGCCGAGGGCGATCCGCTTCTGCCACTCCTCCTCGGCCTTGGGGACGAGCATCAAGCCGACCGCCCCCAGCAGCGGGATGAAGACGGCCAGGGTGAGGCCCCAGTCCTGCACGAAGTCGTTCACGGGAAGTCGTCTCCTAGACGGTGAGGACGAGGGCGATGGCCAGCAGCGCGGTCGCACCGAAGAGGAGCGAGCCGTACTGCTGGACGCGGCCGGTCTGGAACTTGCGGAGCACGCCACCGAAGGCGCTGGCGCCGGAGCCGCTGCCGTTGACGGCGCCGTCGATGCCGCGCTGGTCCACGTTGCCGTAGAGCCAGCGGCCGACCAGGCGGGCCACCGTGGCGACGCCGTCGACGATGCCGTCGAGCACGTGCTGGTTGAACCAGTTGACGGCCCGGGCCATCGGCCCCTTGACGCTGCCCACGACCACGCCGGTCCAGAGGTGGTCGAGGTAGTAGCGGTTGGCGAGGAAGGCGTAGCCGGCCCGCGCGACCGGGACGCGCTCGGTCACGCCGGTGGGCTGGCGCTGCTTGAAGAACAGGAGGTAGCCGATGCCGAGCGCGGCTGCCACCACGACCGTCGACAGCACGGCGTCGGGCACCGAGAACTCGTGGTGGGCCACCCCGGCGGAGAGCACCAGCTCGTTGTCGACCAGGTGGCTGAACCAGTAGTCGGTGAACGGCGCGTTCGTCAGGCCGACGACGATCGACATCCCGGTGAGGACGAGGAGCGGGACGGTGATGGCCCGCGGCGACTCGTGCGGGTGGCCGTGGCCCCGGTACTCGCCGAAGAAGGTGAGGTACACGCACCGGGTCATGTACATCGCGGTCATGAAGGCTCCGACGAGGCCGACGATCATGAAGGCCTCGTAGCCGTTCTCGCCCGCCCCGAGCAGGATCTCGTCCTTCGACCAGAACCCGGCCAGCGGGAAGACGCCGGCCAGGGCCAGCGAGCCCACCATGAAGGTGCCGTAGGTGACCGGCATGAACTTCCGCAGGCCGCCCATCTCCGACTTCATGTCGAAGCTGTGCACGGCGTGGCTGACGGAGCCCGAGCCGAGGAAGAGGAGCGCCTTGAACATGGCGTGCGTGAAGAGGTGGAAGATCGCCGCCGTCCAGGCCCCCACGCCCAGGGCCATCACCATGTAGCCGAGCTGGCTGATGGTGGAGTAGGCCAGCACCTTCTTGATGTCCCGCTGGACGAAGGCGAGCGCAGCGGCGATGAGGATGGTCACACCGCCGGCCAGGGCCACGATGTTGAAGCCTCCGTCGCCGATGTCGAAGCCCTCCCAGAACACCCCGTAGAGGCGGGCCAGGAGGTACACGCCGGCCACGACCATGGTGGCGGCGTGGATCAGGGCCGAGACGGGCGTGGGGCCGGCCATGGCGTCGGGCAGCCAGGTGTGGAGCGGGAACTGGGCCGACTTGCCGACGACGGCGCAGAGCAGGGCCGCCGCCGCCGCGACGAGGGCGGTCCGCCCGATGGTGCCGTCGAGGGCGGCGGCGTTGATCTCGGCGATGTCGAAGGTCCCCCCGGCGGCGAAGAACAGGATCGAGATGCCGACCAGCAGGCCGATGTCGCCGGTGCGGGTGGTGAAGAAGGCCTTGAGGGCGGCGTTGGCGTTGCCCTCCTCCTCCCACCAGTGGCCGATGAGCATGAACGAGCACAGCCCCATCAGCTCCCAGCCGAAGAGCGCCCCGAGCGTCGTGGACGAGCTCACGAGCACGTACATGCCGGTCGTGAAGAGGGACAGCGCCGCGAAGTAGTGGGTGAACCGGCGGTCGTCGTGCATGTAGTTCGTGGAGAAGACGTGCACGAGGAAGGAGATGAGGGCGACGGTGAAGAGGAGCACGACGGCCACGCCGTCGGCGTGGGTGCCCACCTCGATCTGGCGGCCACCGAGCTCGAACCACGTCCAGCTGCGCTCCACGGGGGCACGGATCAGCTCGGCTTCGTGCTCCTCGCCTCCCTCCTCCTCGCCGGCCGCGCTGTGGAGGGCGACCGGTCGTGCCGTGACGCCGGACGAGGTGCCGAGGGCCTCCTCTTCGTGCTCCGACTCGTCGACCGACTCGGTGGCGTGCCCGCCGCCGTGGACCACCTCGAGGGTCTTGTCGCGGTCGACCCACTGGACGAGGGCGATCGAGGACAGCACCAGCGTGACGCCGACCAGGGCGACGCCGATCTCGGAGCCACCCTTCGGCAGGCGCTTCCCGAAGAGGAGGATCAGCCAGAAGGAGACGAACGTGATCGCGGGGATGACCCAGATGTTCTCGAGCACCGGGTCAGCCCTTCATCAGATCGAGCTCGTCGAGGTCGACGCTCGTCCGGTTGCGGTAGATGAGCAGCACGATGGCGAGGCCGACGCCGACCTCGGCAGCCGCGACGGTGATGACGAACAGGGCGAAGACCTGCCCGGTGATGGCGGCCTCCCCGGCGTGGAACGAGCCGAAGGCCACCAGGTTGATGTTCACCGCGTTGAGGATGAGCTCGATGGACATCAGCACGAGCACGCCGTTGCGGCGGGCCAGGACGCCGTAGACGCCGATCGAGAACAGCGCCGCGCCCAACAAGAGGAACTGGTTCAGCAGCACGGGGCCTCCCGGGAGCCGGCGTCGCGAGCGCCAGCGAGCAGCCGGCCGTCGAGCGCAGCCTGCGGAGCGAGACCATCGGCACAGAACTGGTTCAGCAGCACGGGGCCTCCCGGGAGCCGGCGTCGCGAGCGCCAGCGAGCAGCCGGCCGTCGAGCGCAGCCTGCGGAGCGAGACCATCGGCACAGAACTGGTTCAGCAGCACGGGGCCTCCCGGGAGCCGGCGTCGCGAGCGCCAGCGAGCAGCCGGCCGTCGAGCGCAGCCTGCGGAGCGAGACCATCGGCACAGAACTGGTTCAGCAGCACGGGGCCTC
>JBFWQW010000034.1:0-24651 GCA_050249235.1 Acidimicrobiia bacterium
GGTCAAGCGGATCGGGTTCGGCTTCCGCCGCTTCACTCACTACCGGATCCGCGTCCTCCTCTACGCCGGCCGCCCCAACTGGCAGCTACTCGCCTCCATCACACCCCGCTGAAATCCGAAGAGCCCGATATCCGGAGTCGGTTCTCCCAGAGCGGAGACAGTGTCCTCTTCTCGGGCGGTGAATGCTCCTCCGGCATTCCGGCTGCCGAGCGTCCCCGGGTGCGCGCGATCAATCTCGTCGATGGCACGATCTCCACGATCGCGGGCGATTCCTTCTCGCCGGTCGTGAGCCCATCAGGGCGTCTGGCATATGCGCGGGGATCTGGACCGATCACGCCGGCGGATGGCCCGCGGTGGACGACAGAGGTCATGGTGGTCATCGGGGGCGTGACGGAGTCGTGGACGGACCCGGGCCAGTCGGAAGGGAGGTACCAGCCGCTTGCTTGGGCGGGCGACACCTTGATCACTCGCTTCGAGTTTGCAGCAAGCGGCTATGCCGAACTTCGTGTTCTCAGGGGTCCAGATGACGAGACACGCCTGGAAGACTCGTTCCTCCACGCGGTGAGCCCCGGTGGGAGCCATTTCCTCGTGAACGAGGACCCGCTTCGGGACTTCATCGTCCTCTACGAAGCCACGACTCTGCAGCGCGTGGCGACGATCAGTTACCACGACTGGCTTGCGGTGGCGGCGCCGGGGAAGGACCTCCCCGAGGCCTTCAGGGACAGCCGTGTGCCGTTCGATCCCCCGACCGGCGGATCCTTGACGACGTCGTTCACCGGCGAGTGGTTGGACGACGATCGGATCGTCTTGAACGCCGACGGTCTTGCCGTCATTCGCGTTCACTCGAATCGAACAGCGATGGAGCTCGAGCGACGGGTCCCGATCGGAGCGGCTCCTTCGGGTATTGGAGCGACCATCGTGGTCGCCCTGACGCCCGCCGGCCCGAACGAGATCGCGGTCCGGGCCCAGAGGATCACCTATCCGTCTGCTCCCGTTATTCCGGTAAATCCGACGCCGGAGCAAGTCCAGAGTGCAGCTCGTGGAAGCGTACCGAGCTCGGCGACCGAGGACTATCTGTGCAACATCGAGATCGGATCATGTGAGCCATCGCTTGAGGACTACTTCGATCGCATTCCTGGACACGACTGAAAGTGGAGCGCATGGCGACGATGTCACGCGGAGTTGTTGCCGCTCGTTCCGCATTCCTCATTTTGGCTCTCGCCGTCGGCATCACGCCGTTCCATCGGGCTACTGCGGAAGCTGCTCCGGGAAAGGCAGATGGAAACTATCTCTACTTCGTTCCCAACTGGTCGGATCCAACCGACGGACGAGTATATGTCTATCTCTGGGGAAATCTTGCCCATACGTTTCGAGCGGGGTCGGGAACGTCGAACGCGGGAAACACGCACCCCTGCAACAAGTACAACGGAGGTGGCGACGGCAACGGTGGTGGTCATCTTCCGGGGTCGGAGAGCCCCTTTTCTACGAGTGGCTGGCCCTTCCGTACGACTCTCCCTCGTCGGCATGGGACCCCAATCACAACTTCGTGACCTTCTATTCGAAGGGCATGAACCTCACCGACGAAACGGCAATCGGCAACGTATTCGACTGCAATCCGTTCGGGTTCGGCCCCGGGTACGTCTTGAGAGATGGTCTTTGGGTTCACAGGACCAACGGCAGCTGGGTCTCGAATGGCTGTGTCAAGCTCTCTGAAGGTGACCTGGACTCTCTCGATGTGATGTTCCACTCCGGGCTCTTCAGCTGGGGCGGATCGAACGGCGGTAGCTACAGCTGGACTGCCGAGGTGCAGTAGCGGCTCCAGCCCGAGGCCCCTGGCATCATGCCGGTGGCCCGACTCGGAGGTAGCGCCGTGCTTGGGTCTGCTGCACGTTCGGTTGACATCCCATGTGTGGCGCAGCGCCCACGCCCGGAAGCCCAGGCTCTTCGCCAGAGCCGAACGGCGCCACGGAGCCCGGATCCGCTGCGAGCATCGACGATGGGCCACCCGAAGCTGCATGCCGCGTCACGCGCAGGCGTCTGCGCGTCGGTGCTCTAGGCGCGGGCCGTGAGGGCGTCGACCTCCGCCGTCTCCCCGGGCGTGAGGATCCAGTCGCCGGCGGCGGCGTTCGCCTCGACCTGGTCGACCTTGGTCGCGCCGGCGATCACCGAGGCGACGGTCGGCTTGGCGAGGAGCCATGCGAAGGCGAGGTCGAGGATGGTGCGGCCGTGCGCCTCGGCCCACGCCGAAAGGGCTTCCACCACGTCGAAGCGCTTGTCGCTGAGTGCCCGGGACGAAACCTCGGCCGGCTGCGCGCCGAGCCGAGACCCCGCGGGAGGCGCCGCGCCGCGTTGGTACTTCCCCGTCAGGACACCGCTGGCCAACGGGAAGTACGGCAGGTACGCCATCCCCAGCTCGGCCGCCGCGGCCAGGCCGTTGGCCTCGTCGTTCCGCCGGAGCAGGCTCAGCTCGTTCTGGACGCTGGCGAAGCCGGCGCCTCCGGGAGCGACGGCCCCGGCCGCCTCGCGGAGCTGTTCGCCCGAGAAGTTCGAGCAGCCGATCTCGACGATCTTGCCGGCCTTCACGAGCTCGTCGAGGGCGGCGAGCGTGTCGGCGAGCGGCGTGTCGGCGTCGAATCGGTGGATCTGGTACAGGTCGATCCGGTCGGTTCCCAGCTCCCGCAGGCTCCGTTCGACCGCGGTCCGGATGTAAGCCGGGCTGGCGCCGCCGGGGCCGCCGTCGATCGGGCTCGCGAACTTCGTGGCGATGACGACCTCGTCCCGCCGGCTGCCCACGGCCTTGCCGAGGAGCTCCTCGCTGTTGCCGTAGCTGTCGGCCGTGTCGAAGAAGTTGATGCCGGCCTCGAGGGCGGCATCGACGACCGGGGGCACCTCCCTCGCCTCCATTCGCCCGATCCCGAAGTTGTTCGTCCCCAAGCCGATGCTCGAGACGTCGAGCGAGCCGAGCTTTCGCATCTCCATGAGATCTCGCTAGCACCTCCGCACC
Source organism: Acidimicrobiia bacterium (assembly GCA_050249235.1). GTDB lineage: Bacteria > Actinomycetota > Acidimicrobiia > Acidimicrobiales > CADCSY01 > JAEKLB01. Next base: position 3,005 of record JBFWQW010000034.1, read on the forward strand.
CGGCGCCGCCATCGCGTCGGCGTCTCCGAGGATGTCCGATCTCACCCCTGGGTCGTCGTGGGGCAGGGTCCGGCCGAGGGGCGCTTGACTGGTCGGATGTCGCTCGACGCCGGTGGGGCGCCCATCGAGGGGGACGGGTTCGAACGGGGTCCCGGTCGCCGCTTCGGCCCACGACTCGTCTGGCCGGCCGTCGTGCTCGTCGTCGCCGGGCTGGTCGTGGCGGTCTGGCTGTCGGCCTTCGTCGACGAGGAGCCGGCACCCGCGACGGAGCTCGGTGGACCGCCCTGGACCCTGGAGCCCTACGAGGGCCTGGGCGGGTGGGTGGACGTGTTCGACTACGTGCCGGCGCTGTTCGACGGCAGCGGCCCGCCGACGATCGACGAGGGACAGCTGTCGGCGATGTCGGAGCTCGGGATCCGCACCCTGTACCTGCAGGCGGTCACCACCAGCGGCGGCCCGGGGATCGTGGAGCCGGACATCGTCGGCCGGATCCTCGCGGTGGCCCACGAGGAGGGTGTCGCGGTGGTTGCGTGGTACCTCCCGTTCTTCGCGGATCTCGACGCCGACCTCGAGCGGCTCCGGGCCGTCCGAGCCTTCGAGTACCAGGGTCACCGGTTCGACGGGATCGCCCTGGACATCGAGTGGACCCGCAGCGTGAGCGACCACGATCTGCGCAGCGCCCGCCTGCTCGAGCTGTCGGAGGCGCTCGACGAGGTCGTGGGCGGTGAGCCCCTCGGAGCGATCGTGCTGCCCCCGGTGCAGCTCGAAGACGTGAACCCGGCGCTCTGGCCCGGCTTCCCGTGGCAGCCCCTGGCCGGCATCTACGACGTCTGGCTCCCCATGACCTACTGGACGTTCCGCTCGGCGCCGTGGAACGACCCGTTCGCCTACACCCAGGAGAACATCCGCCGAGTCCGTCAGCGGGTCGGGTCGGCGCTCGCTCCCGTGCACCCGATCGGCGGCGTGGCCGACCGGGCCGCCGAGAGCGACTATCCCGCATTCGTCGAGGCGGTCACCGCCAACCGGTCCGTGGGCTGGTCCGTGTACGACTTCCGGACCCTCACCGGCGGGGGACTGGCGATCCTGCAGTCCAGCGCGGACGCCGGGCGCGACCGGCGAGTCGGAGAGCCCGAGCCCGGTACGGGCATGGGCACGGGCATGTCACCCCACCGGAGTCCGGCGGGGTGACGTGCCCATCGTGCTCGTCGAGTCGGGGACGCCCGTCCCCGGGCGCTAGAGGTTGTAGATCCGGGTGACGTTGCCGGCCGCGATGAGCTCGACCTCTTCGCGGGGGACGTCCTTGAAGTGCTCCTGGAGGATCTCCTGGCTCCGAGGCCAGGTGCTGTCCGGGTGCGGGTAGTCCGTGGCACGTCCGGCTGCGAGCCGGCGCTGGCATCATGCCGGTGGCCCTCGACCCGGAGGCAGCGCCGTGCTCCGACCCGATGCCCTCCTCTCGCTGCTGCGGCCCCGCCGGCCGAACTGGCGGACGACGGGTCGGCGGCTGGCCCGGGCCAACTCGATCGACGACCTGTGGGCCGCGGCCCGGCGGCGCCAGCCCCGGGGGGTGTTCGACTACGTCGACGGCGGTGCCGGGGACGAGCGGGCCATGGCCGCCAACCGCCGGGACCTCGACGAGCTGACGCTCGACCCGCACGTCCTCGTCGACGTGTCGGCGGTGGACACCAGCTGCACGGTGCTCGGCCAACCGGTCGCGCTCCCCGTCCTCTGCGCGCCTACCGGGTTCACCCGGATGATGCACCACGGGGGCGAGCCGGCCGTCGCCCGAGCCGCGGCCCGGGCCGGAACGATCTACACCCTGTCCGCTCTCGGGACCACGGCCATCGAGGACGTCCCGGCCGACGGTCCACGCTGGTTCCAGATCTACGTCTGGAAGGACCGTGGGGTCACGCGCGAGTTCATCGCCCGCTGCCGTGACGCCGGCTACCACGCGCTGGTGCTCACCGCCGACGTCCCCGTGTTCGGCCGCCGGGAGCGCGACCTGCGCAACGGCATGACGATCCCACCCCGCATCGACCTCCGCATGCTGGCCGAGGGCGCCCGCCACCCGGCCTGGACCTACCGGTTCCTGACCAACGAGCCGATCACCTTCGCCAACGTCCGGCGGCGGCCCGAGGAGCCGGGCGATGCCGTGAGCTTGGCCGACTACGTCAACGACCAGCTCGATCCCGGCCTCACCTGGCGGGACGCCGAGTGGATGCTCTCCGAGTGGAACGGGCCCTTCCTCGTCAAGGGCGTGCAGCGGGCCGCGGACGCGGCCCGGGCCGTGGAGGTGGGCTTCGGTGGCGTGATCGTCTCGAACCACGGTGGCCGCCAGCTCGACCACGCGCCGAGCCCGGCCCGCCTCCTGCCGGAGGTGGTCGATGCCGTCGGGGGCCGGGCCGACGTGATCCTCGACGGCGGCGTGCGGCGGGGTACCGACGTCGTGAAGGCCCTGGCCCTGGGCGCGACCGCCTGCATGGCGGGGCGGGCCTACCTGTACGGGCTCGGCGCCGGCGGCGAGGCCGGCGTCGATCGGGCCTTCGAGCTGCTCCGCGACGAGCTGCGTCGCGACCTCGCCCTGGTGGGCTGCCCCCGGGCCGCCGACCTCGACCGGACGTTCGTGAGGAGCTGGCGCTAGCCCCCCGGGTCCCGCCGGGAGCGAGCGACACGGGTTGCTGTCGGTCCCCCATTCGTCACCGGGACGGCGTCGCCCGGTCTGGCGACCGGGATGGGCCGACGACGCCGAGAGGCCCGTCACGCCGGTTGGCGTGACGGGCCTCTGGAAGGACCCTTCGACCGGGGCCGTGGGCCAGCCCCGGGGGGAGCGCTACTCCCTGATGTAGATCCGGCTGGTGTCGAGCGTGGGCGTCCCGACACGACCCTCGTAGATCTCCACGTTGCCGATGCGGTTGGTGTTCACCGCGGTGCCCTGCACGCCGAAGACCCCGAACAGGTTGACAGCGTTCTCGAGCCCGTTCCTGGAGATCTCCTTCCAGATCTCGATGCCCTCGTCGGAACGCTCGTCGACGCCCTGGAGCTCGAGAACCAGCGCGTTCAGCGCCGGATCGTTCCAGCTGCAGATGTTGCCGATCGAGCCGGGGACCAGTACCCGAGACACCTTCTGGATCCCCACCCGGTTGAGCGGGAAGATGTTGATCGGTGCCCCGAGGGCCTCCGGGTAGAAGTCGCCGGGGTTGGTCAGCGGCTTCAGGTTGACGGTGACGCCGACCTCACGGAGCTGGGCCTGGATGACCTCGGCCGCCCGCTGCCCCGACCCGCCGGGCTGGAAGAAGGACTCGAAGGTCAGGTTCGGCTGGCCGGCCTCGGCCAGCAGGCGCCTCGCCCGATCGGGATCGTGGGCGTAGAAGTCCTCCAGGTCCTCGTCGTAGAACGGCGTCGCGCTGCTGTTGAACCCCCAGCTGGGCTCGCTGCCGCCGTCGTTGACGGCGAGGTCGAGCTCCTCACGGTCGATGGCGTAGTTCAACGCCTGGCGGACCTTGAGGTTGTCGAACGGCGGCCGGCTCTTGCACCACAGGCCCTGGATCATGATCCCGTTGGTCGGGCCGAGCGTCGTCTCCCAGCCGGGTGTTCCCTCCACCTGGGACGCGGTGTCCGCGGTCAGGACGGAGAAGTCGACGGTGTTGGAGCGCACGGCGTTGACGGCCGCCTGGGGCGACACGTTCACGTACTCGATGCCGGCCAGCCGGACGTTGTCGGCATCCCAGTAGGTGGGGCTCTTGATGAGCTTCACCGACTGACCCTCGACGATGGAGTCGAGCATGAAGGGCCCGGCACCGACGGGGTTCTCGCTGAAGTTCACCCCGGCCCGGACGGCCGTCGGCGAGTACGGCACGGACTCCCCCAGCCGCAGCAGGCGGTAGAAGGCGCCCGCGATCGGCTGCGAGAGCCGGACGTCGAGCACGGTGTCGGACTCGACCGTGAGCGACGCGATCATCGCGAACTCGGCCTCGATGATGCCGGGGTTCGACTCGTTGATGGTCCGCTCCCACGAGAACTTGAGCGCCTCGGCGTCGAGCGGCGTGCCGTCCGAGAAGACCAGGTCGTCCTTCAGCGTGACGACGATGTGGCTCGGGTCGACGATCTCGACCGACTCGGCCAGGTCGTTCTCGACCTCGCCGTCGGCGTTGAGCTTCAGGAGCGTCCCGTAGATGCTCTCGTGCATCGGTGTCGTCAGGTTCGGCGACATCAGCTTGATCGGGTCCGTCTCCTGGCGGCCCGGGATGCTGAAGTCGTTGCCGAGGCGCAGCACGCCGGCCGGGTCGACGTCGGCGGCCGACGTCGGATCGCCCGACCCGTCCGCATCGTCGTCGCCGCAGGCCGTGGCGACGAGGCTCAGGGCCGCCACCGCGGCGACCACCATCAGGAATCGGCGTCCCCGTGGACGCCGGATTCGCGAGCTTCCGGTCATGCGCACTCACCTCCCGCCGGGCATCCCCCTGGACAGCTCCCGGCGCCGACCAGGGTGCCACACCGCGGCCGACCGCATGGGTCGCCGGCATGGCTGGGCTCGCCGTCGGTCGACGGGCGTCCCGACGGCGTTGCGCCGCGGTCCGCCGGCCAGGGGCCGGCAGGAGGCGACCTACTACCGCTCCTGGAGGCGCTGGAGGAGGTCGATCAGGGGCCCGGGGCGTTCGGCGAAGTGGCCGATCACGGCACCGAGCATCCCGAGCGCGAGGGCCAGACAGGCCCAGCCGAACCCGAACGCCGCCCACAGGACGGTGAAGAGCACGCCGAGCGCCGCTCCGAGCAGGGCCTTGTGATTCGTCATGTTCACCTCACTCGAGTGGTGCCCGACGGGCGGCCGTCGTGGACGACGACGATCTCGACACCGACGTCGGCGCACCCCATGTCGATCCAGAACCGGTGACCGAGCCCGTCGCGGATGGCCGTCTCGACCTGCACGAGGTCGGCCCCGTCGTCGACGTGGGCCTCGACCGTCACCGTCCTCGCGGGCCACCGGACGTCGGCCCGGGTGACGTGGGGAACCCGCTCGACGGTGCCCCGCACGGCGCTCATGACGGCGCGGCGCCTGATCCGGGTGCGTCCCCGGTCGGTCCGGTGCACGTCGTGGCGGCGGTGGTCCCCCCGGTCGGAGGAGAGGAGCGCGAGGAGCGTCAGCACGCCGACGAGGACCAGGGCGGCGCCGAGCAGGCTCAGCGCCCAATCGGCCAGGTCGGGGCCGGCGATGTCGCGGAAGGCGTCGGCGGCGTCGTGGCGCCAGTCGTCCGACACGGCATCGGAGGCGGTGAGGACGAGCAGGAGGCCGGCGGCGAAGGCGACCGACAGGGTCGAGAGCTGCACGACGCGACGGAGAGCAGTGAGCGGCATGACCGTCACCGGACGCGGCTCCTCGAGCGGCGGAGCGGTCGGGCCACCACCCGTCGGACCGAGCAGGGAAGGCCCCGCTCGGCGATGGCGCGTTCCAGGCCGGCTCTCACGGCCCCGACGGTGCCGTCCGGTGACGGGTCGTCCGTCCAGACGGTCGTGTCGGTTCGGCCTCCGGGTCGGACGGACACGGTCGACCGGGCGCCGCGGGCCGACGTGGTGGCGACCCGCTCGAGGGACCGGGCGAGGCGGCGACGGTCGACCGTCGTCCTCGGTCGGCGCCGGACGACGAGGAAGGGACGGGAGAGCCGTCGCCCGCCGAGCTCCCACCCGGCGAGGAGGGCGAGGGCCACCAGGGCGGTCCCCGCGAGGAGCTCGGCGGCATCCCCGTGGGGTCGGGCCAGCCAGTCCGCGACCCGGTCGACGTCGCGCTCGCCGAGAAGCGGCGCGTCGGCGATCCCATCGGCGAAGAAGTGGGTCCCCACGGCCAGCAGTGCGACCGGCACGACCAGGCCGAGGGACCGCGACGCCACCCGGGAGACCACCACGATCACCTCGCCATGCCCGAGCGGGTCCGACGCGCTCAGGCGACCCGGCCCTGTTCCTTCTCCTCGAAGACGATGTCGTCGATCTCGATGTTGACCTCGACGACGTCGAGACCGCTGGTGTGCTCGATGGCGTCGATCACGGCCGTCCGGATCTGCTGGGCGATGTCGGGGATGGGGCTCCCGAAGCGGACCAGCACCACCAGGTCGACGGCGGCCTCCTTGCGGCCGACCTCGACGTTCACCCCCTGGGTCAGGGCCTCCTGCCCGGGGCGGACCCGCCCGAGCAGGCGCCGGAACTGCGTGCCCAGCCCGGCCACGCCGTCGACCTCCCGGCAGGCGTGCCCGGCGACCTTGGCGACGACCTCGTCGGCGATGGTGGTGACACCCCGTTCCGTCTCGAGGGTCAGGCCGGGGGCCTCGGACCGGGCGCCGGTGGGTGCCGTCCGGCGGGACTCCTCCGAGCCCGAGCTGCCGCCCGGGAAGCCGGTCGGGGTGCTGGTGGTTGCCTCGGTCTGGGACATGGGTGAGCGTCCTTCCGTGGTTCGCGCGCCCTCCGCAGCCGGGCGCCTCGGACCGCCTCGCCTACCCACATCGGCCGGTGCCAACCCCGCCGGCCGGCCCACCGGCCGGATCCCCGGTCGCCGTGACGGCAGCCGCCGGCTCAGCCCGGGATGCGCAGGACCAGGCCGATCTGGATGACGTCGGGATCGGGGATGGCGTTGGCCTCGACCAGCGCCGCCACCGTCGTGCCGAAGTGGTTGGCGATCGACCAGAGGGTGTCACCCCGCGCCACCGTGTACGTCAACGTCCCCGCCGGGGCGGGGACCGTCGTGGTGGTGCTGGTCCCCGAGGTCGAGCCCGTCGTCCCGGTCGTGTCGACACCGACCGGGTCGCCGCCGCAGGCGGCCATCGCCAGCAGGGCGCCGACGCCGGCGATCGCATCCCTTGCTCTCATCGGCCCCCCTCCATCTGCGACGGAGCGCTCCCGCCTCTCTTACGGTATGGACCTCATGCCGCCGAGGGCGTGACCTGCAGCTGGTTGCTGACGTCGACGACGCCCGGCGTGTCCCACGCGTCGTCGCCGGCCGCTCGCTTGGCCACGCTCGAGGCCACGGCACCACCCAGCACGACGACCGACTGCTTCACGTCCACCTTGATGTCGTGGTCCTTGGTGAACGGGTTCTCGCGAAGTCGATCGACCACCATCGACTTGATCCCCCCGTCGGTCGGTGCCGGCGGCACCGAGTCGTACCACGGGTAGTAGTACCGATCGGCCGGATACGTCCAGAAGGCCATGGTCACCTCCATCGGGCTCGGATCTCGTGGCGAGGCCCGCGCCTACCCCGTCCCCGGTGGGGCCATGCCGGCCGAGCGGTCGACGGACGGGAAGGCCAGCGTCGACTCCTCGTGCCCGCCGGGGGTTGTGCCGGGCCGTCGGCCTCGGCCGGACGTTCCCGGCTCGGCCCCGCTCAGCCCCTCGGGTCGCCGGGCAGGCGGCGGGTGGTGAAGGCCACCACGGCGTTGTGCAGGTCGGCCGGGTCGACGGTGATCGTCTCGCCTGCCTCCGTGTAGCCGAGCCCGGTCGACTCGACGTGGCGGCGGGCGGCGTCGAGGTCGGCCACCCGGAACGTCATGGCGTGGGGCAGCTCGCCGTGGTCGGCCAGGTCGCGGGCCAGGTGGGAGTCGGCCGTGGTGGGTCGTGCGATCTCGACGACCGTGTCGTCGCCCACCAGCGCGAACGCGCTCCGGCGGTCGTCGGTGGTCTCCTCGTGGAAGGTCGGCGCCTGGAGCTGCTCCTCGTAGAAGCGCTTGGCCCGGTCGAGGTCGGCGACGACGGTGGTGAGGTGCGACATGCCGAGCAGGCCCAGCGGGTGCTCGTCGCGCCAGAAGGCGCCGCTCCAGTCGGGCGCGGTGTGGGGCGCCCCCGGGGACTCGGGGCTCCACGACTGGAACTCGAGCTGCCCGAAGGTGTCCTTCGGGTGGGTGAAGAACGTGGACGCGGCCGGCTTGCCCTCCTCGGGCTCGATCGAGCCGTAGGGCGTCACCACCCGGATGCCGGCGGCCACCATGCCCTTGGCCAGGGCGGCGTGGTCGGCGGCGTCGACGAACCAGGCGAACGAGTGCAGGTGGTCGCCGTGGCGCCCGTGGAACTTCGGGAGGGGCGCGCCGGCGTCGGCCGGGTCCTTGCCGGGCTCCATGATCTCGAGGACGAAGTCGGGTCCGACGACGGCGAGCGAGGCCCACCGCTTGTCGAAGTCCGACCAGTGCTTGGGGGCGTAGACGTCCGGGGCCAGGAGGGCGTCGTACTTGGCGGCCGTCGTGTCGAAGTCGTCGACGATGTGCATGAAGTGGAAGAGCTTGCGGATCGGCATCCCGGCGACCGTAGATCGACCCGCCCGGCCCGTGCCGGCCGACCCTGGGATCAGTCGGTGGGCGGCCGCCCGGCCGGTTCGTCGTCGGGTGCCGGGAGGGGCGGGGCCAGGTCGACCACGTCGACGGGCACCAGCGCCCCGTCGTCGGCCGACCGGGAGAGGCGGGTGCCGAGGTAGCTCGAGGCGACGATGAGGGGCGCGCCGATCCAGAAGGCGGGTGGTGGCACGTCGCCCCAGACGGCGAGACCGAAGACCGCCGCGAAGACGAGGGCGATGTACTCGATGGGGGCCAGCACCGCCACAGGGGCCCGGGAGAAGGCGAGGATCAGCCCGACGTTGCCGACCAGGCCGAGCCCCGCCAGCCCGATCATCTCGAGCCACGCCCGGCTCGTGGGCGCCTCCCAGACGAACGCCGTGCCCACGCCGGCGACCGCGGCTTGGATGAGCATCGTCCAGGCGATCATCGCCTGGGGCGGGTCGTGCCGGGCCAGCGACCTGGTGGTCACCATGGCCAGGGGATAGAGGAACGACCCGGCCACGACGAGCAGGGCGGCCGGCTCGACGCCGTCGGGCGTCGGGTGCACGACCACCAGCACGCCGAGGAACCCGAGGCCCAGCACGGCGAGCCGGCGGGCGCTGAGCTCCTCCTTGAGGATGACGCGCCCGAGGACGGCCATGAAGAAGGGCGCCCCGAAGAAGATGGCGGTGGCGTCGGCGAGGGGAAGGTCGGCCAGGGCCCGGTAGAAGAGGAGGAAGGCGCTGAGCATGCAGGTCGACCGGAGCAGGTGGGCGAGGACGTGGTCGGTGCGCAGGCACCCGAGCCCCCACCGCAGGTGCACCACGACGAGCACGATCGCCGAGGCCACGACGGCCCGGACGGCGAGCATCTCGATCACGGGGTAGCGCCCGGCCAGCGACTTTCCGAGCACGTCCTGGAACGACAGCACCGCCGTCGCCCCGACCATGAGCGCCACCCCCCGGGCCACGTCGTCGGTCGGGATCGCCGGCGGACCGTGCCCGTTCACCTCGCCACCATGACCGGGTTCCGGTCGATCGGCCACCGCCGCGTGGGTGGACGTCCAGGAGGCGGGGCCGGACCGGGTCGGGCCGGCGGGGCGTCAGGGGGTGCAGGCGGGGCGTCAGGGGGTGCGGGCTGGGCGTCAGGCGGTGCGGGCGGCGCCGCAGAGCAGCGCCATGGTGGGCAGCAGGTCGGCCCAGGCCCGGGCCTTGTCGATGTACTCGTCGGCGCCGTGGCGCAGCACCTCCACCAGGGTGAGCGGGTCGGGCGTCGCCGAGAAGACGATGATCCGGCTGCCCGGGCAGGCGACCCGGAGGAGGGGCAGGATCTGCGCCCCGCCGTGCTGCGGCAGGTCCAGGTCGAACACGATGGCGTCCGGCTGCAGGGCGGCGGCGAGCTCGATCCCCGTGTCGGCGTCCTCGGCCACCCCGAGGAGCCGGAAGTCCTCGGTCACCTCGAGCATGGCCTCCAGCAGGGAGCGCACGTCGCCGTCGCCGTCGATCACGATCACGCCCGGGCGGTCGTTGTCCTCGTCTGCCATCGCGGCCCGTCCCTTCACGGAGTCCTGGCTCCCTATCGGCAGGTTCGACCTCCTCCTTTCGGTCGCGTCACCCCCTTCGTGCGACTGATACGACCGCCGAGGTCGGCGCCGTTGCAGCTTGCGGGACGAGGGCGGCGGGCGGATCGTGAAATGCGTAGCGCCGCCGCCAGGGACGGACGAAGGTGGCCCGTCCGCACCTTGGTGCAACACGCCGAACACAGGGGTCGGGGCGGTTGCACGAAGCGGATGGCGAGCCGATCTCGAGGGCGATGGGCTGAGCGGTCGGCTCAGGCCGGAAGGGACCGGTGGACGTCGACCAGCGGCTGGCCGCATCCCCGGCAGCTCGCCTCGCCGATCGGTGTGATCCCGTCGCAACGGTCGCAGAACGCGAGCCGCCCGTGGTTCGACGTCATCTCCCACAGGGCCGAGAAGTGGGTGTACTGCCAGCGCTGCGAGTAGAGGTCGTGGACGGCGGCGCGGTGGGTCGGCGTCCGGGCGAAGGCCCGGGCGTCATCGGCGGTGCGCCACAGTGCCAGCAGGGTGATGCTCGGCCCGTCCGGGAAGCTGTAGCGGCGGATGAAGCCGGGGGCCGCGGCGAGCAGCGCCATGAGTGGCACCGCCGCCGCCCAGAAGCGCTCGGCGCCGACCGGATCGGCGAACGTCGCCTGCAACACGAGGATGGCTCCGGCCTCCTCGGGCCCGAGGTGCCCGTCAGGACCCTGCTGGGTGGCGAGGATCGTGGGGGCGATCGAGACGGCCTGGATCGCCAACATGGCGGCGATCGCATCCGGTGGGGGTGGCAGGATCTGCAGCTCGGTCACGACGACACCTCCGGCTCTTCCAGCGCTCGACAATTGATCCGATTTGTAATCGGATCAATCATGGCACCCTAGGATCGAATGGCGAACTCGGTCAAGAAGCGCAGCTACTCCTCCCCCGTCCGCCAGGAGCAGGCCGCCCTCACCCGCCGACGGATCCTCGACGCGGCCGGCGAGCTGTTCGCGGCACGCGGCTACGCCCGCACCACCGTGAAGGCCGTCGCCGAGCGGGCGAACGTGGCGGTCGACACGGTTTACGCCGTGTTCGGCACGAAGGCTCGGATCCTCACGGCCCTGATCGACGCCCGACTGGCGCCGGAGCCCGGGGTCGACAACGTGATGGACCGGCCAGAGGCGCGAGCAGTGCAGGAAGGCGCCGACCCGAGGGCGCAGCTCGACCTGTTCGCGCTCGACATGGCCTCGGTCTCGACGCGGGTCAGGCCCGTGTACGAGATCCTGCGAACGGCAGCGGCCGTTGAGCCGGCCATGGCCGCCGTGCACGCCGAGATGGACGGCTACCGCCTGGAGAACATGCGCCGCTTCGTCGACTGGCTCGGCCGGGACGCCCGCCTCCGGGTGTCGCCGGACCGGGCCGCCGAGATCGTGTGGGCGCTGGCAAGTCCCGATGTGGCCAGAATGCTCTGCGACGCCCGGGGGTGGACGGAGGCCGACCACGCCGCCTGGCTCCAGGACACACTGGCCCGCACGCTGCTCGACGACGACCCGCCCGCCGGTCGGAGGGCCCGGGCCCGGTGAGGCGGGCCTCGACGGTCGGGCGCGGACGGTGGGCGGCTCTGGTGCTCGTGCTCGCGCTCGCGCCCGCCGCGGTGTCGTCGGTCGGGTGCACGGGAGACGACGACGGCCCGGCGGCCGACGCACCCGACGACCCGTCGGGGCTCTCGACCACCACGACGAGCTCCACCACCACCACCACGCTGGCCTCGCCGGCCGAGGCGGCGCCGCCCGGCGGCAGCGCCGAGGCGGCCCGGCGGATCACGGCCATCGAGCGGGCGCTGCGCGACCCGGCCACCCCGGCCGGCGTGCTGCCCTCGCTGGGCTGGCAGCAGCAGGTGATCTACCGGGCTCTGGCCGGCAACCCGACCTGGCACGCCGAGGTGCTGGCCGCGGTCCCGGCCGACGTGGCCACCATCGTCACCGCCAACGTCGGCGGCGGCTCGTCGATCGCCCGCCTGGTCGAGCCCCCGGCCCAGCTCCCCGCCACGTGGCGGATCGTCACGCCGCCCCCGCCGGCGACCCTGCTCGGCTTCTACCGGGAGGCCGAGGCGGCATCGGGCATCCCCTGGCCGTACCTCGCCGCCATCAACCTGGTCGAGACCCGGATGGGCCGCATCGTGGGCGACTCGAGCGCCGGCGCCCAGGGCCCGATGCAGTTCATCCCGTCGAGCTGGCGGGCCCACGGCCGGGGTGGCGACGTCCACGACCCACGCGACTCGATCCTCGCCGCCGGCCGATACCTGGCCGTGGCCGGTGGCCCGGCCGACATGCGCAAGGCGATCTTCGCCTACAACCACTCCGACGCCTACGTCGATGCCGTCACCCGCTACGCCTCGGTCATGGCCGCCGACGAGCGGGCCTACCTCGGCTACTACCACTGGCAGGTCAGCTACCGGACCGTGGAGGGCCTCTACCTCCTCCGCGAGGGCTACCCCGAGGTGGCCGCCGTCCGGCTGGGCTGACCGGGTCACCGCGGCACCGACCCGCCCGCCCCGGACCCCGGCTGGTGGCCTGTGCTAGAGAGCGGCGGGAGGTATGACCGGCGACGATGGGTGAGCTGCTCGACCAACCCGCGGTGGTCATCGTCGCCGCTGCCCTGGCCGCCGTCTTCCTGCTGCTCGAGGTGGCCCTCCCGACGGTGGGGCTGGCCGGCACGGCCGGCCTGGCCCTCGGCGCCCTGGCCGTCTGGGGTGTCAGCCGCCAGGACGCGGAGGGCTGGCCGCTGCTCGGGATCGTCGCCGCGGTCACGGTCTGGGGTGCGCTCATCGCCGCACGCCGGGCGGACACGATCGGCCACCCCATCGCCCTCGGGCTGTTCGTCGCCGGGGCCCTCGGCTACGCCCGGGTCACCGACGACTGGGCGGCGGCGGCCACGGCCGTGGGTGCCACCGGCCTGCTCGCCGTGGCTTACCCCTGGATCGCCGGGGCGGCCGAGCGGCTGAGCGGGGCGCCGCCGGCGGTCGGCATGGAGTCGATGGTCGGCGCCGTCGGGCAGGTCGCCGACTGGGACGCCGGTCGGGGCCGGGTGGTGGTGGCCGGGACGAGCTGGTCGGCCACCGGACCGCCCGCCCTCGCGGCCGGCGACGCGGTCGTCGTGGCGTCGGCGACCGGCCTGTCGCTCGCGGTCGTCCCCCTAGGCTCCGGCGGATGAGCGAAGCCCTGGGCGGACTGGTCATCCTGCTCCTGATCATCGTGGTTGTCTTCCTCGCCAACTCGGTCAAGATCGTCCAGGAGTACGAGCGGGGCGTGATCTTCCGGCTCGGTCGCTGCATCGGCGCCAAGGGGCCCGGCGTGTTCTTCGTGGTGCCGGTCATCGACCGCATCCGGCGCATCAACCTGCAGATCGTCACCGTGCCGGTGGCGTCGCAGCAGGTGATCACGAGGGACAACGTCACGACCACGGTGGACGCCGTCGCCTTCTTCCAGGTCACGGATCCCGTGGCCTCGGTGATCCAGATCCGGGACTGGTACTCCTCGTCCCAGCTCGTCGCCCAGACGACGCTGCGGTCGATCGTCGGCCGTCACGAGCTCGACGAGCTCCTCGCCGAGCGTGACCGGATCGACGCCGAGCTGCAGGCCGCCCTCGACCTCCAGACCGAGCCCTGGGGCGTGAAGGTGCACCGCGTCGAGATCCGCGACGTGGGCCTGCCCGAGCAGATGCAGCGGGCCATGGCCCGCCAGGCCGAGGCCGAGCGGGAGCGGCGGGCCAAGGTCATCGCCGCCGAGGGCGAGCTGCAGGCATCCGAGAAGCTGGGCCAGGCGGCCAACATCATCGCCGCCGCCCCCGGCGCCCTCCAGCTCAGGCAGCTGCAGACGATGGCGGAGATCGCGGCCGAGCAGAACTCGACGATCATCTTCCCGATCCCGATCGAGCTGCTCGGCGCCCTGCGGAGCATCGCGGAGCGCTGAGTCCGCCCCTGCTTCCCCCCGGCGTCGCCGGGGTCCCGGCGGGCGGCGTCAGCCGAGGGTCGAGGGGCTCACGTGGTCGTCGGCGGGGAGGTCGCCCTCCACGGTGGCCCTTACCTCGGTGGCCAGCAGGCGGACGTCGCCCGTGACGGTCGTGGCGAACGCGGTGTCGGCCGCGTCGCGCCCGGTGGCGATGCGCACGAGCGAGGAGCGGGGGGCCAGCCGGGTGGCGTCGACGATCTCCCAGGCGGTGCCGCTCCAGACCTCGGCGACGGCGTGGAAGTCCATAGGTGACAGCCCGGGTGCGTAGACGGAGACGAGCCGGGCCGGCACGCCGACGGCACGGCACAGGGTGATCGTCAGGTGGGCGAAGTCACGGCACACGCCGCTGCCGCCGAGGAGCGTGTCGACGGCGGTGTCGGTCGGGCGGCTGACGCCGGGCTCGTAGGCCAGGCGCTTGAAGACCCACGAGGCGATGCGCCTGGCGACCTCCATTGCGTCCGGGTCCATCGCGTCCGGGTCCCTCGCGTCCGGGTCCCTCGCGCCCGGGGCGCGACCACCGGCGCCGGGCGGCCCGAACGTCGTCGCCGCGAACCCGGCCAGGCTGTCCGACGGGCAGTAGCGGCTCTGGCGGAGCGCGACCAGCTGGTCGATGCCGAGCCCGGGAGCCGGCCGAGGCGCGCCCGGGTCGTGCCCGACCGTCGCCGAGTACGACACGTCGAGGACGCCGGGCGAGGCCCGGACGAGCTGGATCCGCCCGCCGTGGTCGGCGGCCACCAGGACGGGTGCGCCACTCCCCGCCGAGGCCGGGCCGGCGAGGCGGAACCGCTCCTCGAGCAGGGGCTGGGTGTCGGACACCGCCACGTGCAGGGCCAGGACGCTCTCGACGAGGACCTCGAAGGACAGCTCGCAGGCCACGGTCCTCGTGGCGGTGGCCGCGTTCGACATGTCCCATCATGGGCCGCTCCGGGACCGATCGTGGCCGGCGGGGCCCGAGGCGCCCTCGGGCGGGTGCCGAGCCCGGTCCGGTTCGATAGGAAGCGGTCATGCGAACCGAAGAGCAGGGGACGGGGCGGGTGACGGGGCCGCTCGACGGCATCACCGTCGTGTCGATGGAGCACGCCGTCTCGGCGCCGTACGCCACCCGCCAGCTCGCCGACCTGGGGGCGCGGGTGCTCAAGATCGAGCGCCCCGACGGGGGTGACTTCGCCCGGAGCTACGACACCCTGGCCGACGGCCTGGCGAGCTACTTCGTGTGGGTGAACCGGGGCAAGGAGTCGGTGGCGCTCGACGTGAAGCGGCCGGCCGCCCTGGCCGCGCTGCACCGGCTCGTCGATAGGGCCGACGTCTTCGTCCAGAACCTGGGCCCGGGCGCGGCCGGCCGCCTCGGGCTCGACGCGCCCACCCTGCGGGCCCGCAACCCCCGGCTGGTGGTGTGCGACATCAACGGCTACGGCACCGAGGGCCCGTACGCCCGCAAGCGGGCCTACGACCTGCTGGTGCAGTGCGAGGCCGGCCTCGCCGGCGCCACCGGTCGGGCCGGCGCCCCGGCCAAGGCGGGCCTGGCCGTCGCCGACCTGGCGTCGGCGATGCACGCCTTCGGCGGGATCCTCGCCGCCCTCCTGGCGCGGGAGCGGACGGGGGAGGGGGCGGCGTTGTCCGTGGCGATGTTCGACGCCATCGCCGAGTGGATGACCTACAGCACGATCTACAGCCGGTCGACCGGCACCGCTCACGAGCCGATCGGGCTCGGGCACCCGACCCTGGTGCCCTACGACGCCTTCGCCACGGCGGACGGGACGCTGGTGGTGGTGGGGGTCCAGAACGACCGGGAGTGGAAGCGGCTGGCCGAGGCCCTGGGCCTGGCCGAGGCCGGTGCCGACCCCCGCTTCGACACCACCCTCGGGCGCCACCGCCACCGGGACGAGGTGGACGCGGCCGTCGGCGCGGCCATGGCGAGGCTGTCGGCGGAGGCCGCCGAGGCCCTGCTGGAGGAGGCCGGGGTGGGAACGGCCCGGGTCCGCACGTCGCTCGAGCTGCTCGACCACCCCCAGCTCGTGGCCCGGGACCGCTGGCGGGACACGCCCACCTCGGCAGGACCCATCCCCGTGCTCCTGCCGCCGGTCACCCTCGACGACCGGGAGGTGGTGTTCGGCGCCGTCCCCGAGCTGGGCCAGCACACCGACGCCGTGCTGCGGGAGCTGGGCCTCTCGCCCGCCGAGCGGGCCGAGGCGGCCGGGCCCTGACCCACAGCCGGCCGGTGCGATCCGGCTACGGCTCGAGCAGGAGCTGGCGGACGGCGAGCTTGTCGGGCTTGCCCGAGCCGAGCCACGGGATGCGGTCCTCGTCGTCCCAGACCTCGATGCGGGTGGGCACCTTGTAGGACGACACGTCCTTGCGAGCCCGGGCCTGGAGCGCGGCCACGTCGACCACCGAGCCCGGGGTCGGGACGATGATCGCCGTCACCTCTTCCTCGAGCTCGGGGTGGGGGAGCCCGAACACGAGGGCGTGCTCGACCTCGGGATACGACTCGAGGAGCACCTCGACCTCCCGGGGCGACACGTTGGCGCCCTGCGACTTGATCATCTCGTAGAAGCGGCCCACGAAGAAGGCCCGGTTCTCGTAGAGGAACACCCGGTCGCCGGTGTGCAGCCAGCCGTCGGCGTCGAACGTGTCCTCCCGCTCCTTCTTGTAATAGCCCTGGAGGGCACCCCAGCCCCTGATCCAGAGCTCGCCGTCCACCAGGTCGTCCATGGTGGCGCCGGTCTCCGGATCGACGACCTTGCGCTCGATGCCGTTCCAGACGCCGACGGTCTCGCTCATGCCCCGGTGCCAGGGCGTGCCCGGGCGGGGCGAGCCGGCGACGGCGGCGGTGGAGGGATCGGCCAGCGAGAGGATCGACGAGAAGTCGTGGTCGGCGAAGGACGGGTGCACCCGCATGGACTGGACCAGCGACGGCCAGGCCATCACCGCGCTGCAGCCCTCGCGGGCGATCAGCTCGATGGCCGGACCGGGCTCGAACCGGGGGACCACGCACACCGTGGCGCCGGACTGGATGGCGAGGCCGAGCACGAGGGTGCCGCCGATCCAGAAGAACGGGAAGGCGCAGAAGATGGCTGTCCGATCGCCGAGGGCGGCCGTCGTGGCGGCGGCGGCCATGGCCTGGGGCGACGTCGAGCGGAGGATGGCGCCGTGGCTGTGCACCACGCCCTTGGGCTCCGCGCTCGACCCGGACGTGTAGGTGACCTGGGCCCAGTCGGCCGGCACCACCTCGGCTTCGATCCGCTCGAGGAGGTCGTCGGAGACGCCCCCGCCGGGGTCGTCGGGGCCCAGCCCGACCTCGGTGGCCCAGGCCCGGTCGGACGAGCCCGTGAGCCAGACCCTGCGGAGGTACGGCAGCTCGTCGAGGAACAGCTCGCGGCCCTCGGCCCCGGCCAGGCCGGGGACGGCCTCCTCGAGGAAGACCTGCATGTCCTTCCCGAGCATGCTCGGGGCGGCCAGGAGCAGGGCGACGTCGCCGATGCGGAGCACCGTCTGGAGCTCGGCCGGCTTGTAGATCGAGGAGAAGGGCATCACCAGCGCGCCGATCCTCATGGCCGCCACCCAGGTGACGACGAACTCGGTGCTGTAGGTGAAGAAGAGGCCGACCCGCGTGCCCTTGCCCACGCCCGCGGCGACCAGCCGCTTCGCCAGCTGCCGCGAGCGCACCTCGACGTCGGCGAACGAGAGCCGCTCGTCGGGCAGGACGATGAAGTCGTCGTCGCCGAACCGCGCCCCGGCCCGCCGGATCGCGGCGGCGAACGTGGGCTCGAAGTCGAGCTCGGGCAGCGGTGGCCGCATGGCGGTTCCCCCCTCGCGTGAGACCGGTAATTTGGGCTCGGTCAAACTACGTCGCAAGCAGGGGGGCGCGCGTGCGCATCGGCATCTTCTTCCCGACCGTGGAGCAGGGCACCGTCGACGAGATGGTCGGGAGGTTCGCCGAGCTCGAGGCGGCCGGCTTCACGTCCGGCTGGCTGCCCCAGAGCGCCGGCCACGATGCCGTCACGCTGCTGTCGGTCGTCGGCCACGAGGTGCCGAGGCTCGAGCTGGGGACGGCCGTGGTGCCCACCTACCCCCGCCACCCGCTGATGCTGGCGGCCCAGGCGCTCACCGCCAACCAGGCCACCGGCGGACGCCTGCGGCTCGGCATCGGCCTCTCCCACAAGCTGTCGATCGAACCGCGGTACGGCCTCTCCTACGACAAGCCGGCCAGGCACATGCGCGAGTACCTCTCGATCCTGCTCCCGGCCGTCAAGGGCGAGACCGCCGACTTCGCCGGCGAGGTGCTCACCGGCCGGGGCCAGGTGACGATCAAGGCGGCCGCGCCGCCGCCCGTGCTGCTCGCCGCGCTGCAGCCCGCCATGCTCAGGATGGCCGGCTCGATGGCCGACGGCACGATCACCTGGTGCACCGGCAAGCGGACGGTCGAGGAGCAGATCGTTCCCCACATCACCGGGGCGGCGTCCGAGGCCGGCCGCCCGTCGCCCCGGGTCGTGGTGGCCCTTCCCGTCATCGTCACCGAGGACGAGGCCGACGGCCGGGCCAAGGCCGACAAGCAGCTGGACGGCTACGGGCGGATCCCCGTCTACCGGGCCGTCCTCGACCGCGAGGGAGCCGAGACCCCGGGCGACGTCTCGATCGTGGGCGACGAGGCATCGGTCACGGCCCAGCTGCGCCACCTCGAGTCGGTCGGGATGACCGAGTTCATCGGCATCCCCTGCGGCACCGAGGCCGACCGGGCCCGCACGAGGGAGCACCTCGCCGGGCTCGTGGGCTGACTGCCGCGGTCAGCCCGGCGCGGTGAGCCCGGCCAGCGCGAAGCGCAGCACGTGGGCGAGGGCGTCCTGCCGGGTCGGCGGCCGGGACTCCCACCGGATGACGTCCCACACGAGGGCGCTGATCGACAGGGCGTCGCGCTCGGGCGAGGTGTGGGGGAACGAGCCGTCGTGGCGGCCGCGCTCCAGCACCTCCCGGAGCGGCTCGCCGAGGAGGCTCATCGCGGCCCGCTGGGCGTCGTCGTAGCCGACCGCCCGGCGGGCGCTGGGGGCGTCGAAGCTGGCGACCCGGCGGGCCTTGCCGGCGTCGTAGGCGAACGAGAGGAGCTCGTCGACCCAGTGCTCGACCCCTTCCCGGGGCGTGCGGGCGGCTGCGACCCGGGCCGTGAGCCGGGCCGCGGCCTGCTCGGCGTTCTCGTGGTAGAGCGCGATGAGCAGCTCGTCCTTCGAGGCGAAGTGTCGGTAGAAGGAGCGGGTCGAGAGGCCGGCCTCGGTGAGGATGGCCCCGACGCTCACGGCCTCGTAGTCATTGCGGCGCAACAGGGTGGTGGTCGCGTCGATGATCATCCGGAGCTCGGTCTCGGGATCGAACCGTCGGGGTCGACCCGTCAGGGGGAGGGCGGCGGCGCTCGACATCGGCGCAGACGCTATCCGGGCCGGCTCCCGGTTCGACCGGCCTGTCCAGCCGGGCGAGGGCCCGGGACCGGGTCGGAGGGCGCGCCCGACGGGACCGGGCGCGGGGAGCGCGCCGCGAGCTCTGCGTCTGGCCGCGGAGAGCTCCGGGACCCGGGACGGACGTGGCGCGCCGGCGCGCTCAGGGGGCCAGCTCGGCGAGCAGCCGGGCCAGGACCAGGGGCTGGTCGCTCTGGATGGCGTGACCGGCGCCCTCGACCACCTCGACGCGCAGCGACGGGAGCCGTCGGCGCATCTCGGCCACGTCCTCGTCCTGGTTGAACCTCGAGAGGCCGCCGATCAGCAGCATCGTCGGGATGGTGATGCGGTCGACGTCCCACCAAAGGGGCGTGAAGTCGCTCCAGTTGCCCGTGCTGGCCGGCCGGCCCCCGAAGAGGTCGTAGCGCCAGGCCCACCGGCCGTCGGGCAGGGCGACGGCGTTGTGGCGCACGCCCCGGCGCACCGCGGAGGCCGGCCGCAGGGGGCTGAGCGCGACGGTGGCGTCGGCCATGGCCTCGAAGGACTCGTAGGTGGGTGGCCCGCCGACGAGGGCGACGGAGCCCCGCTCCTCGGTGGTCATCGGTCGGCTCGGGTCGTTGATCTGCGGGGTCACGTCGACGACGGCGGCATGGTGCACCAGGTCGGGGCGGATGGCGGCCAGGCGCAGCAGGGTGGCACCGCCGAGCGACATGCCGACGACGAGGCGGGTCGACGGCGCGATGAGGGGGATGGCCGCCTCGAGCGCGGCGGCGTTGGCCCAGGGGCCGTAGTTGCGGTCGTCGCGGCGGTAGGAGCGGCCGTGACCGGGCAGGTCGACGGCGACGGCCGGGCGGCCGAGGGCCAGGGCCACGGTGTCCCACGTGTGGGCGTTCTGCCCGCCGCCGTGGAGGTAGACGACCTCCGGCTCGCCCGGACCCCACCGCAGGTAGCTGAGCGGGCGACCGGCCTCGACCTCGACCGTCGCCCGGGTGACCTCGAGGTCGGCGGGCAGGGTGAGCCCCCACTCCGAGGCGTTCTCGTGGAGGAGGCCGAACTCGTCGTAGTCGTCGTCGCCGAGGGTCGCCTCGACCGTGAGGCCCTCGCCCATCGTCCCCCCTGGTGTTCGAGCTGCGTGGTGTCCGAGCTGCGTGGTGTTCGGGGCGCGCCCTCTTCGAAAGCGCTGCTTTCGGCACCCTAGCGTGGGTGGGTCAGCGGACCGTGCGGAAGAAGGCCCGCACGTCGTCGACGAACAGGTCGGGCACCTGGAGGGCGGCGAAGTGGCCGCCCCGGGCGGGCTCCGTCCAGTGGGTGACGTTGTAGCGGTGCTCCACCCAGTGCCGCGGCAGCCGGGTGATCTCGCCCGGGAAGTTGGCCACGCCGGTGGGCACGGCCACGTAGCCCCGGGGGACGGCGTCCCGGCCGGCCCGGGCCATCTCCCAGTAGAGCCGGGCCGACGAGGTCGC
The DNA here is from genome assembly GCA_050249235.1 of Acidimicrobiia bacterium. GTDB lineage: Bacteria > Actinomycetota > Acidimicrobiia > Acidimicrobiales > CADCSY01 > JAEKLB01. Next base: position 23,717 of record JBFWQW010000034.1, read on the forward strand.
GGTGGCGGTCACCCAGTACACGGTCACGTTGGCGAGGAGGCGGTCGATCGAGAACGTCGACCGCGGGTCGCCGTCGCCGTCCGACCAGGCCCGGAACTTCTCGAGCATCCAGGCGGCCAGGCCGACCGGCGAGTCCTCCAGCCCGTAGCCGACCGTCTGGGGGCGGGTCCGCTGGATGGCGGAGTAGCCGGCCTCGTGCTCGTTCCAGGCCCGCATGCGCTCGATCGACGCCTGCTCGTCGGGGGCCAGCTCGGCGGTGCGCTCGCCGCTCGGCCGGGGCACGTTGACGAAGTTGAGGTGCAGGCCGGCGACGCGCTCGGGCACGAGGTCGGCCACGTTCTGGCTGACGATCGAGCCCCAGTCGCCGCCCTGCACGCCGTAGCGCTCGTAGCCGAGCCCGGCCATCACCTCCGCGAAGGCCGCCGCGATGCGACGGGGGCTCCATCCCGGCGTCGACGTCGGGCCCGAGAAGCCGTAGCCCGGCAACGACGGGGCCACGACGGTGAAGGCGTCGGCGGGGTCGTCGGGGTGGGTGAGCGGCCGGAGCACGTCGAGGAACTCCACCACCGAGCCGGGCCAGCCGTGGCTGAGGAGCAGGGGAAGGGCGCCCGGGTGGGGGGAGGCGGCGTGGAGGAGGTGGATTCGCTGCCCGTCGACCTCGGTGGCGGCCGGCCCCCAGCCGTTGAGCTCGGCCTCGACGGCTCGCCAGTCGAAGTCGTCCCGCCAGTAGGCGATCACCTCCCGCAGCCAGCCGAGCTCGGTGCCCTGGTCCCAGCCGATGCCGTCGACCTGGTTGGGGAGCCGGGCCCGGTCGAGGCGGTCCCGCAGGTCGGTGAGGACCGACTCGTCGACGGCGATCGGGTCGGGGCGCAGCGTGGGCACGGCCCAGGCTGCCCCGCCCGGCCGGTGCCGGTCCAGCCCCTCCGATGCGAACC
>JBFWQW010000035.1:0-24100 GCA_050249235.1 Acidimicrobiia bacterium
GTGCTCTTCCGATCTCGCGGTCGGACTCGGTCGGACACGAGCTCCACCTGGGACGACGGACAGGGTCGCGCTCCCGGCCCGTGGCCGGGAGCGACGGTCGCACCCCGACCGGCCGCCTCAGGGGCGGGTCGCGGGGCGCGAGGTGAAGGTGTCCGCGTCGGTCGCCGTCATCGGTCACCACCTCCTCGCACCGTGTCCGTCGCCTCGCCGGCGACCCGGGGCAGCTGAGCCCGCATCCCCGGTGGCGTCAAGCGAGTTCCGCGCCTCCGGCCCCGACGGCGCACCTCTCGTCCTCGGTCTCGGTCTCGGTCCGGGCCTCAGGCCCAGCCCAGCTCGGCCAGGCGGCCGTCGCCGATGCCGAAGTGGTGGGCCAGCTCGTGCACGACGGTGATCCGGACCTGGGCCACGAGCTCGTCCTCGGTGGCGCACAGCTCGATCAGGGCCAGGCGGTAGATCGTCACCTGGTCGGGGACGGCGAGGCCGCCGTACTGCTCCCGGTGGGTGAGCGGGATTCCCTCGTAGAGGCCGAGCAGGCCGGCCGGGTGCCGGTCGCGCACCTGGACGACCACGTTGTCGACCATGGCCGCCAGCTCGGGCGGCAGGCTGTCGAGCGCGTCGGCCACCAGGGCCTCGAAGCGGTCGGCCGGGATCTCGATCATCGGGAGCAGTCTCGTCGGGCCGGCCCCGATGCCGCGATCATCTCCCCGTGACTGCCGAGACCCCCACCATCCTCGCCACCTCGGGCGGCTACCGCCCCGGGCGGCGCACCGAGCTCGAGATGACCCCGCTGCTGCTGCACACCGTCGAGCTGGCGCGGGTCGAGGGTCGCCGGGCCCGGCTGTGCCAGATCGGGACCGCCAACGGCGACCAGCGGTGGTTCAACGCCCGCTTCGCCGAGGCCGGCCAGCTGGCCGGCCTGGAGGTGTCGCACCTCAACCTGTTCAACATGCCGCCGACGGACGACATCGACGCCTTCGTCGGCCGCCACGACATCGTGTGGGTGAATGGCGGGTCGGTGGCCAACCTCCTCGCCGTCTGGCGGGTCCACGGCCTCGGCGACGTGCTGCGCCGGGCGTGGGAGGCCGGCATCGTGCTGAGCGGCGTCTCGGCCGGCTCGATCTGCTGGCACTACGGCGGCTCGACCGACTCGTTCGGACCCGAGCTGCGCATCGTCCAGGACGGCCTCGGCCTCCTCCCCTACGGCAACGGCGTGCACTACGACAGCGAGGCGGCCCGGCGCCCGACCATCCACCGGGCCGTGGGCGAGGGGACCCTGCCGCTCACCTACTGCACCGACGACGGTGTGGGGCTGGTGTACCGGGGCACCGAGCTGGTCGAGGCCGTGGCCGACCGGGCCGGGGCCGGGGCCTACCGGGTCGAGCGGCTGGCGTCGGGCGAGGTCGTCGAGGAGCCGCTGCCGGTGCGGCTGCTGGCCTGACGGGTGCCGGCCCGATCGCTGACCCGGTCCCCGAGCCGGGCGACCAGGAGCAGGCCGACGATCAGCAGGAAGCCCGAGAGGGCCATTCCCGGGATGGTGAGGTAGCCGAAGCGGCGGACCCAGATCAGCGAGCACGGGTTGGTCGGGTCGCAGGCCCCCGACTCGAGCGACGGAAAGCGCTCGAGCACCAGGTGGTACGTCGAGACGAGCCCGCCGAGGCCGGCCACCACGGCGCCCCCCGACGCCACCCGGCGCCGGACGGCCCCGCTCCCCCGCCAGGCGGCGACGGCCAGCACCGGGCCGAGCGGGTACATCGCGGCCCGCTGGACCCAGCACAGGCGGCAGGGCACGAAGTGGGCCACCTCCGAGAGGTAGAGGCTCCCGACGGTGGCCACGAGGGCGACGGCCGCGGCCAGGCCCAGGGCCGCCGGCGCCAGGTCGGCCGCCAGTGCCCGGCCCAGGCGGTCGAGCCCGGGCACCCGCCGGCCGGCGGCGAGGACGAGCCCGGCCACGACCCCGATCTCGGCGACCACGGCCAGCAGCGCGAGGAACAGCACGACGGTGTCGGTGGTCAGGGGGATCCGCCTCCGGCCGGTGGACGCCGGACCCTACCGCCTCCCCTCCCCTCCCCTCCCCTCCCCCGCCCCGCGCGGGGCGGGCGGGCACGGGGCCACCCGGCGACCGATGATCCCGGACCCGCCGAGAGCCGCTACGGTCGCCGCCGAAGGGGAGTAGTCCTCCTCCGGTCGATCGACATGCTGGCGGCGACGTCCGGTCGGCCGGGTCCCTCGCCCGTCGGGGTGGGGGGCGGACGAGACCTTCGACGCGGTGCCCGCGCGCGCCGAGTCGGAGGCCACGGACCGGTGCCCTTCTCCTCGGTGCGGGAACGAGGAGAAGGTCGATGCTGACAGCGATCCTGGTGAGCTTCGGGGTGATCTTCGTCGCCGAGCTCGGCGACAAGAGCCAGCTGATGGCGCTGACGTTCGCCACCCGCTACCCCACGGTGCCGGTGCTGGTCGGCATCACCGGCGCCACCGCCCTCGTCCACGCCGGCTCCGTCCTGGCCGGTGGCGTGCTGGGGGCGGCCCTGCCGGGCCGGGCCCTCAACGTCGTCGCGGCGGCTGCCTTCGTCGGCTTCGGCCTCTGGACGTTGCGGGGCGACCGCCTCACCGAGGACGACACCGCCCGGGCGGCCCGCTCGGCCGGCAACGTGGTCGTCGCCGTCGGCACGGTGTTCCTCCTCGCCGAGCTGGGCGACAAGACCATGCTGGCCACGGTCACCCTGGCCAGCCGCGAGGGCCTGGTCGGAACCTGGATCGGCTCGACGCTCGGGATGGTGGCGGCCGACGCCCTCGCCATCGTGGTCGGTCGCCAGCTGGGCGCCCGACTGCCGGAGCGGGCCATCCGCGTCGGCGCCGCCGCCGCCTTCTTCGCCTTCGCCGGGCTGCTCCTCGTCGAGGCGGCGTGAGCGCCCCGCCGGGGAACCTGTGGGTTTCCCTGGGGTCGAACGGTGGACAAGTCGGGCCCTCCTGGGGGCGACGAAGAACCTCGGGGGATAAGCCTGGGGACTCGGGAAAAGGCTCTTGACGGGCCCGATTCGGGGGCGCAGAGTCGCCCTACCGCAGCGACACGGAGCGGCGCGACATCGAGGGTGACTCGAAGCTTCGGCCGAGGGAAAACCACCGGTGCCGAGGCGACACCGGCGAGGCGGAGGACGACTTCCACCGACCGTCGGGACCAAGGGCTTCGTGCCGGAGGGAAACGACGGGTCGCACGGACACCGGGCAACCGGGGCACCGGCGGGCGGTGGCCACCACGCTTCGGCGAGACGGCTGCCGCCAACGGACATCGCCCGCCAGAGCGCGAGCTCCGACGGGCGATGAAGGGTGATCGACGGCGAGGCTAAACCTTCGCACTCGGTCGCTTGGTGGATGCTCGTCCGACGAGCGGCCCCGGGCTGCCGTCAGGCGCAAGCCGGACCGGCGCCCGGGGCCGTTTCGCGTCCTGGCTCCCCGTTCGTCGTCGACTGGAGGAACAACCCCCAGGTAGTCGACAAGAGAACAGGCAGGGCTAGTGGCCGGTCCAGTTGGGCGGGCGCTTCTCGAGGAACGAGTGCGGGCCCTCCCGGCCGTCGTCGGTGCGGGCGATGTCGTAGAGGGCCTGGCCGCTGGCCCGCCACGTGGCCTCCGGGTCGAGGTCGAGCGACGCGTTGGCCAGCCGCAGCGTCTCCCGAACGGCCACCGGCCCGTTGGCGTTGATCGCCGCCGCCAGGGCGAGGGCGGCCGTGACGGCCTCGCCCGGCTCGGCCAGCTGGGTGACGAGACCGAGGCGGTGGGCCTCCTCGGCGTCGATCGGGTCGCCGGTGAGCAGGATCTTGAGGGCCGTCTGCTTGGCGAGCAGGCGGGGCAGGTGCACGAGCCCCCCGCCCCCGGCGATGAGCGAGAGCTTCACCTCGGGGAGGCCGAAGCGGGCCGTGCGCACCGCCACCAGGAGGTCGCAGGCCAGGGCCAGCTCGAACCCACCGGCCATGGCCGGGCCGTTCACGGCGGCGATGACCGGCTTGGTGCGGGGGTAGCGGACGAAGCCGGCGAAGCCGCCCCGCCGGGTGAACAGCTCGGTGTCGCGGCCCTCGATGAAGGCACCCAGGTCGGCGCCGGCGCAGAACACGCTGCCGGACCCCGTGAGCACCGCCGTCAGGATCTCGTCGTCGGCCTCGATCCGGTCGAGCGCGGCCTCGAGTCCCTCGGCGACCTCCTTGCTGACGGCGTTGCGGGCGTCCGGCCGGTCGATGGTGACGAGCGCCGTCCGGCCCTCGAGCTGCACGGTGACCACGCCCGGGGGCGCGCCGTCGGTGGGGACTTCGGGGGGTTGAGCCACGGCCAGATCATGGCACCCGGCCCGGATGCCGTCGGGCTGGTCGGGCGCCGGGCAGCCCGACGGGACCGGCGCTACCGGCCCCGCCAGTCCGGCCCGCCCAGCCGGGCGTCGTCGGTGGCCGCGACCACGAGCCGCATCGTCTCGCCGAAGCGGATGGCGTCGACCGCGCTCATCCCCCTGGTGCGCACGGCCACCTCCTTCATGGCCCGCTGGGCCAGGGGCGCGCCCTGGACGAGCCGGCCGGCCAGGGCCCGGGCCTCGTCGAGGAGGGTGTCGTGGGGGACGACCCGGCCCACGATGCCCATGGCCACGGCCCGTTCGGCGTCGACCGGGTCGCCGGTGAGCAGCAGCTCCATGGCGTTCTGCCAGCCGATGCGCTGGGGCAGCCGGATGGCGCCGACGATGGCGGGCACCCCCAGCTTGACCTCCGGGAACCCGAACACGGCCCGCTCGCTGGCGATGACGAAGTCGCACCAGGTGACCAGCGTCAGGCCATAGCCCAGGCAGTGCCCGTTCACGGCCGCGATCACCGGCTTGAAGATCTCCCAGCCGCTCTCGAACGAGTTGGCCGTCGGCTTCTCCCAGAACGTGCCCGGGAAGGTCCCGGTGGCCCCGGCGCCGTCCTTCACGTCGGCGCCGGCGCAGAACGCCCGGCCGGCACCGGTGACGATGGCCACCCACGCCGCCTCCTCGTCGCGAAAACGGGCGAAGGCGGCGTTGAGGTCGTCCCGGAGCTCGCGGTTGACCGCGTTCATGGCCTCGGGCCGGTTGTAGGTGATGGTGGCGACGTGGCCGTCGAGCTCGTAGAGGACGGTGCCGCCCATCGGGCGTCCCTCGCTCAGCCGGCCGGCTGCTCGGCTGCGCCGGTCGGATTCGCAGAGATCCGCACCAAGCGGACGACCGGGATCTGGCGGTGCTCGGCGCAGCGGTCCTGGTAGCTGTACAGCCCGATGATCACCTCGCTCATCATGTCGAAGAGCCGGTTGCGGTCCTGGCTGTTCGGCACCAGCTCGGCCCGGGCCCGGTAGGTCTCGCCGAGGTACTCGACGGTGAGCTCGGGATCGGCCTGGAGGTTGCGGTACCACTGCGGGTGCTTGCGCATGCCGCCCATCGAGCCGGCCACGATGAGGTCGTCGCCGTCCTCCCGCACGCAGACGGGGGTCACGTGCTGCTTGCCCGTCTTGGCCCCGGTGGTGGTGAGGAGCACCAGCGGGAAGCCCCCCTCCTCTGCCGGCTTGCCGCCGGTCGCCCGGTAGTTGGCGATGACCTGCTCGTTCTGGGCGCGGATGTCGACCCGCGGGGGGCGTGAGGTGTCGGCCATCGCGGCACGGTACCCGACCCCCGGCCCGGCCGGCCCGGCCGGCCCGGTCAGCCGGCTGCGCCCCGCACCAGGTTGGCCAGCGTGGCCTCGATGCTCGTGATCGTGCGGGCCTTCATGGCCTCGACCTGCTCGTCGGTCATCTGCGACATCCGCTCGTGGAGGCGGACGATCCGCCACGACTCCTCGATCTCCGTGCCCCCGTCGACGGGGCGGAACACGTAGCCCCACCGGGTGGTGCCCTCGGACTCGCCGCCCACCACCCAGGCCAGCTCCTCGCCCGGGGTGGCGGCCACGATCTCGCAGTGCGTCTCCCACTCCCGTTCGCCGGCGACGTTCCTGCCCGTGAACCACGAGCCCACCGTCGGCCCGGCCCCGTCGTCCCACGTGCAGACCTTGCAGACCGGGCTCCACTCCCCCATCCGGGTGAGGTCGGCGAGCATGGCGTAGGCCTCGAGGGGCTCGGCGGCGACGGTGGCGGACCGGGTGATGTGCAGCTCGGCGAGATCGACCATCCGGCGACCCTAGGGGCCCGGCGCCGCGGCCCGACGACCCGGCGACCCGACGACTGGCATCATCGGCCGATGGCAGGCGGCCCCAGGCTGGGTCTGACGACGTCGATGCTGACGGTCTGCCCGACCTGCGGGGTCGGCTGGCCCGAAGGGGGCGAGCCGACCTGCACCGATCCCGACGCGCACCCGCACCGGCCGCACGAGGTCCACCGGCACCGGACCCCGGTGACATTGCCGGGCGGCGCCGAGGTGTGGGCGGTCTCGTTCGATGCCAACGACCCCTACCGCCGGGACCGCCGGCCCGACCTCGGGCTGTACCTGGACGAGCGGTGGGATCCGCCGTGGGAGCACGCCAAGACGGCGTGGCCGGACTTCGGGCTCCCGTCGGACGTCGACGGGCTGCGGGCCGAGCTGTCGGCGGTGCTGGCCCGGGCGACGGCGGGCGATCGCGTCGAGATCGGCTGCCTGGGGGCGCACGGCCGCACGGGCACCGCCCTCGCCTGCCTCGCCATCATCGACGGCGAGGACCCCGGGGGCGCGGTGGCATGGGTGAGGACGACCTACTGCGAGCGGGCGATCGAGACTCCCGATCAGGAAGCGTTCGTCCGCGCCTTCCGGGCGCGGCCGCCGGCACCCTGACGCCCGGCCCGGGGCCTGGAGCGTCCCGGCCACGGGCCCACCGCCCTGCCGGTCACCGGCGGTCCGCCCGGGGTCACCGTCAGGGGTCGACGGCGTGATCCGGGGCCTCGACCAGCTCCTCGGGGAGAAGCTCGATGTCCGACGGGATGGCGAGGGCGGCGTACACGGCCCCGACGACGGCCAGGACGGCGGCGACCACGAGGGCGATGCGGACCCCGTGCAGGAAGGCCTCGCCGGCGGCGTCGAGCAGCGCCACCCGGGCCGCGCCCGTGACCGACCGGGCCGCGTCGAGGGCGCCGGTGATCGACTCCCGTCCCCGGGCCACGACGGCGGCCGGCAGCCCGGCGCCCGGCACCTCGAAGCCGGCCCGGTAGCCCGACGCCGCGATGCTGCCGGTGAGGGCGATGCCGAGCGCCTGGCCCAGCTGCCTGGTCATCTGGTTGATGGCCGACGCCCCGCCGGCCTTCTCGGGGGGCACCGCCGTCATCACCGCCTCGGTGCTCGCCGGCGTGAAGATGCTGAAGGCCAGGGCCATGAGCGCGAACCCGACCCCGAGGTTCAGATAGCCGGACGACACGGTCGTCGTGGCGATGGCGAGCGAGGCGACCGCGATCAGCCCGGCACCGGCCGCCACCATCCACCGGGCCCCGAAGCGCTCCGTGAGCGCCGGGGCGCGGGGCATGACGAGGAAGTTCATGGTGACGATCGGGCCCGAGGTCGCCAGCGCCGAGGCCAGGGGTGTGTACCCCTTCACCAGCTGGAGGCTCTGCTGGATCAGGTACATCGAGCCGGTCATGGCCATGAACGCGATCGTCATGGCGATGACGGCCGCGCTGAGCTGGGGCGAGCGCAGCGCGGCGAGGTCGAGCATGGGGTCGGCGACCCGCCGCTCCCAGCGCACGAAGGCGACCGCGGCCAACCCGGCGACGACGAAGCCGCCCGCCACGGCAGGGCTGCGCCACCCCCGGCCGGGGCCCTCGATGACCGACCAGAGCAGGGCGCCGAGGGCGACGGACGACAGGGCCGCCCCCAGCAGGTCGAAGCGCCTGGCCGCGTCGGGGTCCTTCGAGGTCGGCACCAGCCAGCGGCCGAGCACCAGCGCGGCCACCACGAAGGGCACGTTGACGAGGAAGCACGAGCCCCACCAGAAGTGACGCAGCAGCAGGCCGCCGGTGACCGGCCCCACGAAGGCCCCGGCCGCGTTCATGAGCGACCAGTAGGCGATGGCCCGCCGACGCTCGCGGGCCTCGGTGAAGATGTTGACGAGGATCGAGAGCGTCGAGGGCATCACCAGCGCGGCCCCGATGCCGAGGAGACCCCGCCAGGCGATGAGCGCAACCGGCGTCGAGGCCGTCGCCGCGCCCACGGAGGCGAGCAGGAAGACGACGAGCCCGGCGTTCATCACCCCCTTGCGGCCGAAGCGGTCGCCGAGCTTGCCCCCGGTTAGCAGCAGCCCGGCGAACACGAGCACGTAGGCGTCGACGATCCACTGGAGCTCGGCCGGCGTGGCGTCGAGGTCCCGCACCAGCGTCGGGATGGCCACGTTCAGGATGCCCGTGTCGATCCCGACGACGAGCAGGCTCAGGCAGAGGACGCCGAGCGCCCACCACCGACGCTCCGGTGTGGTGGGCGCGGCGTCGATGGGACCACCGTACGGGACGGGACCCGAGCCCGACCCGACCCACTCCGACCGCGGTGGTTCCGCCACCAAACCTTTCGCCCACCTAAGGGTCGGTAGGCTTCGACCGATGGGGACGGCACCGGCGCGGCGGATCCTCCCGGCGCCGCCCGGGCGCGGCGGCTGGGTCCGGCGGCTCCTGCCCTACCTCGCCGCCCACCGGCGAGACGTCGCCGTGTCCCTCTCCGTCGCCGTGGTGGGCCAGGCGATCGCGGCGTCGTCCCCCGTCGTGCAGAAGGTGCTCGTCGACGACGTGGTCATCCGCCAGGCCCGGCCGCTGGCCCCGTGGCTCACCCTCCTCCTGCTCACGGCGGCCGCCAGCGCGGTCACCTCGTACGTCCGGCGCTACCGGGGCGGGCGCATCGGCCTCGACGTCCAGTACGACCTGCGCAACGCCGTCTACGAGCACCTCCAGCGGCTCGACTTCGCCCGCCACGACGACCTGCGCACCGGCCAGCTCGTCACCCGGGCCAACAGCGACATCGCCCTGGTGCAGGGCTTCTTCGCCCAGCTGCCGATGACGGTCGGCAACCTCGTGCTCTTCGTCGTGGCCCTGTGGTTCATGCTGCGGGCCTCGGTGCCCATGACGCTGCTGGTGCTGCTCAGCGTGCCGAGCCTCGGGATCCTCTCCGCCCGCCTCCGCCGGGTCCTCTTCCCCGCCAGCTGGGACAGCCAGCAGCGCCAGGCCGAGATGGGCGGCGTGGTCGAGGAGGCCGTCACCGGCGCGCGGGTGGTGAAGGCCTTCGGTCAGGAGCGCTACGAGATGGCGCGGCTGGAAGGCGCCGCCACCTCCCTCTACCGGTCCCGCCTCCGGCTGATCCGGCTGACGGCCCGCTTCAACCCGACCATGCAGGCGATCCCCACCTTCGCCCAGCTCGGCGTCATGGCCCTCGGCGGCTACGGCGTGATCCGCGGCGACCTCACGCTCGGCACGTACCTGCTCTTCTCGAACTACCTGGTGCAGCTGCTGGCGCCGGTCCGGATGATGTCCGGGCTGCTGAGCATGGGCCAGCAGGCGCGGGCCGGGGCCGAGCGGGTGCTCGAGATCCTCGACTCGAACCCCCTCGTCCGCCCCGGGACCGGCGTGCTGCCGCGGCTCCGGGGCGAGGTCGTCCTCGACCGCGTCACCTTCGGCTACCTGCGCTCCGAGCCGGTGCTGCGCGACTTCTCGCTGACGATCGCCTCCGGCGAGCGGGTGGCGCTCGTCGGCGCGTCGGGCTCGGGGAAGTCGACCGTGGCCCTGCTCATCCCCCGCTTCTACGACGTGACCGCCGGTGCCGTCCGACTCGACGGGGTCGACGTGCGGGGCGTGACGTTCGAATCGCTGCGCCGGCAGGTCGGCGTGGTGTTCGAGGAGAGCTTCCTGTTCTCGGCGGACGTCCGGGCCAACATCGCCTACGGGCGCCCCGACGCCACCGACGCGGAGGTCGAGGCCGCGGCCCGGGCCGCCGAGGCCCACGACTTCATCGTCGAGCTGCCCGACGGCTACCGGACGCTCGTCGGCGAGCGGGGCCTCACCCTCTCCGGCGGCCAGCGCCAGCGCATCACCCTGGCCCGGGCCATCCTCACCGATCCGGCCGTGCTCGTCCTCGACGATGCCACCTCGTCGATCGACGCCCACACCGAGGAGGAGATCCACGGCTCCCTCCGCCGGATCATGGCCGGGCGGACGACGCTGCTCGTCGCCCACCGGCGATCGACGCTCCGGCTGGCCGACCGGATCGTAGTGGTCGACGGCGGCCGCCCCGTCGCCGACGGCACCCACGAGGAGCTGCTGGCGTCGTCGGCCGTCTACCGCACGTTGCTCTCCGGCGGCGACGACCTGGACGGCGGTGTCGACGGCGGTGTCGACGGCGGTGTCGACGGCGGTGTCGACGGCGGCGGTGAGGCCGGCGCCGTCGGGGTGGGCCGGGAGGGGCGGGGCCTCGGCGCCGAGGTCGCACCCGGCGGTGGCGCCACCCGGGCCGGGGCGGCGACCCCGCTGTGGCCCGACGACGCCCCGCCGGCCCGGGTCGCGGCCGGGGCCGGCACCGTCCTCTCCGGGCTGGGGTTCGGTGCCGGCGGCGGCCTCGGCGGGCCAGGCACCGGGGCCCGGCGGGCCGCGGCCGCCAACCCCGGGGACCTCGCCGAGCGGATCGCCGCCCTGCCCCCGGCCACCGGCGATCCGGACGTCGACCTGGCCCGGGAGACCTCGCCCGAGGCCCGGTTCTCGCTCCGGCGGTTCGTCGGTCCCTTCCGGCGGTCGCTGGCGATCGCCTTCGTGCTGGTGTGCGTCGACTCCGGCACGACCATGCTCGGGCCGACGATCGTGCGCAAGGCGGTCGACGACGGCATGACGGCCGGGGCCACGGACGCGCTGTGGACCTGGTGCCTCGTGTTCGCGCTCGTGCAGGCCGTCAGCTGGGCCAACGCCTACCTCCAGGCCAGGCAGACCGGGCGCACGGCCGAGCGGATGCTCTTCGCCCTCCGCAACCGCATCTTCGCCCACCTCCAGCGGCTCTCGATGGACTACTACGACCGCGAGCTCACCGGCCGGATCATGACCCGCATGACCACGGACATCGACGCCCTGGCCAACCTGCTCCAGACCGGCCTGCTCAACGCCGTCGCCAGCCTCCTCCAGTTCGCGATCGTGTTCGCCATCCTCCTGTCGATGAACGTGCAGCTGGCGCTCATCGTGATGGTGATCGTGCCCCCGCTGGCGGTGGCCACCGTGGTGTTCAGGCGGGCGTCGTCCCACGCCTACACGACGGCTCGCGAGCGGGTCGCGATCGTCAACGCCGACCTCCAAGAGAGCCTCAACGGCGTGCGGGTGACGCAGTCGCTGGCCCGCGAGGACCACAACGCCGGGCACTTCCGCTCCATCGCCGCCGACCTCCTCGACGCCAGGGTCCGGTCGGTCCGCCTCCAGGCGGTGTTCTTCCCGTTCGTCCAGTTCACCTCGGTGGCCGCCACCGCCATCGTGCTCGGCGTCGGCTCGGTGCTCGTCCAACGCGACGCCCTCACCACCGGCGAGGTCATCGCCTTCGTCCTCTACCTCACCCAGGTCTTCCAGCCGGTGCAGCAGCTCTCGCAGGTGTTCGACCAGTGGCAGCAGGCCCGCGTGTCGCTCCGGCGCATCGACGAGCTGCTCCGCACGGCGTCGGGCACCCCCGAGATCGCCGACCCCGTCGAGCCCGGCCGGCTCCGGGGGGCGCTGGCCCTCGAGGGAGTGCGGTTCCGCTACGCCAACACGGTCCACGACGCGCTCCGGGGCGTCGACCTGGTCGTGCCGGCCGGCCAGGTCGTGGCGCTCGTGGGCGCCACCGGCGCCGGCAAGTCGACCGTCGTCAAGCTGGTGGCCCGCTTCTACGACCCCACCGAGGGACGGGTCACCGTCGACGGCATCGACCTCCGCCACCTGTCCCTCGCCGGCTTCCGGCGCCAGCTCGGCTACGTGCCACAGGAGCCGTTCCTCTTCTCCGGGACCATCGCCGAGAACATCGCCTACGGTCGACCCGGGGCGTCGAGGGAGGCGATCGAGGCCGCGGCCCGCGCCGTCGGCGCCGACGAGCTGGTCGCCGGGCTGCCCCACGGCTACCTCACGCCCGTCACCGAGCGGGGCCGCTCCCTGTCGGCCGGGCAGCGCCAGCTGGTGTGCCTGGCCCGGGCCCGGCTCGTCGACCCGGCCGTGCTGATCCTCGACGAGGCCACCGCCAACCTAGACCTCGCCACCGAGCGGCGGGTGCAGCGGGCCATGGGCGCGCTGGCGGAGGGGCGCACCACCCTCCTGATCGCCCACCGCCTCCAGACGGCCCGCACCGCCGACCGCATCGTACTGCTCGACCACGGCCGGGTGGCCGAGGACGGCACCCACGACGAGCTGGTCGCCCGGGGCGGCCTCTACGCCCGGCTCTGGGCGTCGTTCCGCCTCGCCGAGAACGTGCCAGCCGAGGACCTGCCGGCCGAGGACCTGCCGGCCGAGGACCTGCCGGCCGAGGACCTGGCCGAGGTGCCGACCACCTGATGTCGCGTGCCCTCCCCGTCGCCGGCTTGCTACGAAGGCCGGATGGCGACCACCCACCGCTACCGGGTCACGCTGGCCTGGTCGGGCTCGACCGGGGTCGGCTACCAGGCCTACGACCGGCGCCACGCCGGCGCCACCGTGCCCCCGTCGGTGGCCGTCGCCCTCTCGGCCGACCCCGCCTTCCGGGGCGACACCTCGGGACTCAACCCCGAGCAGCTGGTCGTGCTGGCCGCGTCGTCGTGCCAGCTCCTCAGCTTCCTCGCCGTGGCGGCCAAGGCCCGCATCGACGTGGTCGGCTACGAGGACGACGCCGAGGGCGTGATGGCGGAGGACGACCCGCCCCTGCGCCTGGTGCGGATCGACCTCCGGCCCGTGATCACGCTGGCCGCCCCGGCCGCCGCCGGCCGGGTCGAGCGCCTGGTCGGGCTGGCCCACGACGAGTGCTACGTCGCCAACAGCCTTCGCACCGAGATCGTGGTCACCCCCACCGTCCTCACCGCCCCGACGGCCTGACCCGGAAGCCGGCCGGGTCAGCCGGGGTCAGCGCCGGCCGACCCGGTCAGCTCCCGGCGGAGGGCATCCAGCCCCGCCGCCCCAGCTCGGGGTGCAGCACGTCGTCGCTCCAGAGGATCTGGCCCGTCATCACGTCGGGCGAGGCCAGCGCCACCCGCACGGTAGCCTCGGCGAAGTCCTCAGGGCTGGCCCAGTCGGTGATGCCGGGCGCGGCGACGAGGTTGCCGGGCGTGAGCACGGGCTCGGACGGGAGGAGGGCGTTCACCGTGATCCCGTGGGCGGCCATCTCGAAGGCCACCGTCTGGGTCAGGTGGTGCATGGCCGCCTTGTTGCCGCCGTAGGCCAGGCTGCCGATCCCCGACCGCTCGTACGGACCCTCGCCCGGCACGAAGGCGGCCTGGGAGCTGATGTTGACGATCGCACCGCGGCCGGCGGCGATCATGTCCGGGAGCACCAGCTGCATGAGCCGGTAGGTCGCGAACAGCCCGATCTCGAAGTGCAGGCGGAAGCCCTTCAGCGGGAAGTCGGCGAACGACCCCCGCCCGAGGCCCGACCCCGGCCGGGGCGTGGCCGGCGCGGCCGGCGCGGCCGGCACCGGGGCGGCGGCCCGGTCGGTCGAGGGGGGACGGCCCGGGATGGTGAGGGCGGCGTTGTTGACGAGGAGGTCGATGGGCCCGAGCGCGGCCCTGGCCTCGTCGACGAGGCGCTCGACGTCGGCCGGGTCGGCGAGGTCGGCGGCCACGGCCACGGCCCGCCCGCCCCCGGCCTCGATGGCCGCCACCGTCTCGTGGACGGTGCCCGGCATGCGGGGATCCCAGACGGCCTCGGTCCGGGCCACCACGGCCACGGCCGCGCCCTCGCGGCCGAAGGCCTCGGCGATCGCCCGGCCGAGGCCGCGGCTGGCCCCGGTCACGATCGCGGTCCGGCCGGCCAGGCGCTGCTCCTGCTCCACGGATCCCCTCCCCGTCGGCGACGCCACGTCGGTCCGACGCTACGCAACGCCGGCGGGGGACCCGACCGGTGGGCCAGACTCGGGCCGTGCTCCTCCCGACCCGAACCGCCAACCGGTGAAGCTCGACACCGGCTTCACCTTCGACCCCGCCGACATCAGGACGGCCGGCGAGGCGGCCCGGGCTGCCGAGGGCCGCGGCTTCGACGGGCTGTGGCTGGGCGAGGTGAGCCGCGACCCGTTCCTCCCCCTCGTCCTCGCCGCCGCCGCGACGGAGCGGGTGGAGCTGGGCACGGGGGTCGCCATCGCCTTCGCCCGCAGCCCCATGACCCTCGCCCAGACCGCCCACGACCTCCAGACCTACGCCGGCGGTCGCTTCACGCTCGGGCTCGGCAGCCAGATCAAGGCCCACGTCACCCGGCGCTTCTCGATGCCGTGGTCGCACCCGGCCCGCCGCATGCGGGAGTACGTGCTCGCCCTCCGGGCCATCTGGGCCTCGTGGAACGACGGCGCCCCGCTCCGCTTCGAGGGCGAGTTCTACCGGCACACGCTGATGACCCCGAACTTCAACCCGGGACCCACCGGCCACGGCCCGCCCCGGGTGGTGCTGGCCGGCGTCAACGAGCAGATGACCACGGTGGCGGGCGAGGTGGCCGACGGGTTCGTGGCCCACGCCTTCACCACCGAGCCCTACGTGCGGGAGGTCACCATCCCGGCGCTGGAGCGGGGCCTGGCCCTGGCCGGGCGGACCCGCGAGGACGTCGAGCTGAAGGTGGGGCTGTTCCTCGTCACCGGCCGCGACGACGCCGAGCTGGCCGCGGCCCGGGACGCGGCCCGGAGCCAGATCGCCTTCTACGCGTCCACGCCCGCCTACCGGCCGGTGCTCGAGCTGCACGGGTGGGGTCCGCTGCAGGAGGAGCTCCAGGGCCTGACGCGGCGTGGCGAGTGGGACGCCATGGGTCGATGCGTGGACGACGACGTCGTCGACGCCTTCGCGGTGGTGGCGCTAGAGGGCGAGCTCGAAGCCGCCATCGCCGGGCGGTGGGGCGGCCTGGCCGACCGGCTGGGGGTGAGCGACCGGGTCGACCCCCGCTCGTTGCGGGCCCGGCGCTGAGCCCGTCCCCGTCGCCGGGCGGTCGCCCGGGTGGGCGCCGCCGCCATCCGCGAGGATGAGCCCATGGAGCCAGATCCGTACTTCGACCTGACCGGCCGGATCGCCCTCGTCACGGGCGGGAGCCGGGGCCTCGGCTACCAGATGGTGAAGGCCTTCGCCGAGCGCGGGGCCGACGTGATCGTGGCCAGCCGCAAGCTCGACAACTGCGAGGTGGTGGCCGACGAGGTCCGTGCCCTCGGCCGCCGGGCTCTCGCGGTCCAGGTCCACGCGGCCAAGTGGCCGTCGATCGACGCCCTCGTCGAGACCGCCTACGCCGAGTTCGGCCGCGTCGACCTCCTCGTCAACAACGCCGGCATGAGCCCGGCCATGCCGAGCCACGACGTCACCGAGGAGCTGTTCGACAGCGTGGTCGGCCTCAACTTCAAGGGCCCCTTCCGCCTGGCCAGCCAGGTGGCCAAGCGCATGTTCGACGGCGACGGCGGGGTGATCATCAACGTCACCTCCTCGGGCAGCCTCATGCCGCTCCCGGGAGTGGTCCCGTACGGGAGCGCCAAGGCCGCCCTCAACGCCATGACCCGCTCGCTGGCTGCCGAGTACGGCCCGAAGGTGCGGGTGAACACCCTGTCGCCCGGCCCGTTCCTCACCGACATCGCCAAGGCGTGGACGCCCGAGGCCCGGGAGACCACGAACAACGCCCTCGGCCGGCCCGGTCGGCCCGAGGAGATCGTCCCGGCCGCCCTCCTGCTGGCCAGCCCGGCCGCCACCTTCACCAACGGGGCCATCCTCCGCGTCGACGGCGGCCTCCCCATCGGCCAGTAGCCCCGTTCCTCGTCGATCCGGCCGGGTTGTTCCGGCTCTGTCGACAGAGCACGATCAGTCCCAGCGGGCCGAGGCGTCCTCGAAGGGGGTCGTGCAGGGGTGGCCGTCGGCGAACCGGAAGCCGGGACGGGCGGACGGGTCGGCGGGCACGGTGACCAGGCCCGACCAGCGGGTGCCGAACTCCTCGGTGTGGACGCACGCGGCCCGCACCTCGGGCAGGCGGACCCGCGGCGGCGCCGGCTCCTCGCCCGGCTCGGGCGGGGGCGGGGGCGGGGGCTCCTCCGGCGGAGGCTCGTCGGGGATCTCGTGGTCGCCGAGCACCCCCTCCAGCCGGGCCACGACCTCGTCGACCGGACGCGACTCGATGCCGGCCAGCTTCGAGCGGACCAGGTCGACCTTGCCCGACTCGATGCCGAGGGCCCGGTTCTCCAGCACGTGGACGCCGGGCGGCAGCTCGGTCACGACGATGTCGCCCTCGCCCGCCATCTCCACCGACAGCAGGACCTCGCGATCGCCGACCAGCAGCCAGGCCGGGTTGTAGTCCCCGGCCCGGTGCTCCCGCACGAACGCCGCCACCGCCGACTGCGCCGACGGGTGGGCGGTGAGCGCCAGCGGCAGGTCGCCGCGCGACCGCCGGGTGGCGTCGGGTCCACCGAGGAGCGGGCGGTTCGTGAGCCCGGCGACCACGCCGTGCTCGTTGACGGCCAGCCAGGTGCCGCCCGCCTTGAGGTCCCGCCCGCCGAGGACCTGCGGTCCCGCGTCCCGGAGCACGGCCATGGCCTCGGCCGGCCGGTCGAGCCGCTCGTCCCGATTGCCCCCGACGACGAGCGGCACCCCCGGCACCACCCGCGACAGCACGACCAGGAGGCACATCGGTCGCCGACCCTAGAGGCGACGGCCCCGACTCGCGCCAACCGGAGTGCACCCATCAACCATGTGCGGGACCCGTGAACACAGAACCGTGAACCCAGCAGGGTGGACACAGGCCAGGAACGCGGGAAGCGGGGCGGCCGGACCTCCTACGCTCACCGGATCGGGCGCAGGTCGTGCCCGCCACCCCCCGAGTCGAACGGAGCCCATCCATGCCCGGACCGGAGGAACACGTGATCGCCGTCGAGGACCACGGCGGCCGAGGTGTCGAGCTCACCTGCGAGACCTGCGGGTGGGAGCAGCACGTGCCGTCGATGCAGGTGGCCGAGCTGCTCTCGTCCGAGCACCGGTCGTCCCCCGACTACGCCGAGAAGACCGGCGGGATGTAGCTCGTCCCGGCCGGTGGCCGGCCCGGGTCAGGGCGGCGACGAGCCGGGCGGGCCGCCCCCGAGCTCGCTGGTGGCGCGGACGTTCTGCACCCGGACCTGACCGCGGGCCACCAGCCGGCCGGCGTCGTCCGTGATCACCACCGTCCAGAGCTGCTGCTGGCGGCCGCGGTGGATCGGCTCGGCGCGGGCCGTGGCCACGCCCGTGCGGAGGGCCCGGATGAAGTCCGTCTGGTTCGAGACGCCGACGGCGTCGCCCCGGTCGCCGAGCCAGAGGCTGGCGCCGATGCTGGCCGCCGTCTCCACCAGCGCGCACCAGACGCCGCCGTGGACGATGCCGTGGGGCTGGTGGTGGGCCGCACCGACGGACAGGCGGAGCTCCACCTCGTCGGGCGTGGCCGTGACGAGCTCGACGCCGACCAGCGCGTCGTAGCCCACGAGCACCGGGTCGGGCACGGGGTCACGGTAGCGACCCCGGACCCGGCCCGACCCCGGCGCTACGCGGCCAGGGGGTGCGACCGGGGGGCCTGGGGCCGGCCGGTGGCGCTCGACGGTGCCGTCCAACCGGGCACGAGGGCCCGGAGCTCCGGCGCGACCGCGTCCAGCAGGTCGGGGTCCTTGCACGCCAACGCGAGGAGGGCCCGGCGGGCGGCCGTCCGGAGCTCGGGTTCACGGCCCGCCCACCCGGCATCGTCGCGACAGGAGCGAAGAGCGGCGAGGAGCCCCTCCGTCGGGAGGTCGGCGGCCCAGACCCGGGTGGAGGCCGACAGGTCGTCGAGCCACCCGTCCGGGTTCTCGGCACAGCGCAGCAGGTCCCACTTGCAGGTGTCGTGCTCCGTCTCGGTCACCCGGACATCGAACGCCCCCGACGCGACGGCACGTTCTCGGCACGGTGAATGCTCTGTTACGCGGAACCCGGACCACTGCCCCGGGATCCGGAAGCCGCGATCAGGGGCCGCGATCGGGGGCGTGGCACGTCGGGGCCGCGATCGGCGTGGCACGTCGGAGGTCACCGCCGCTCAGGGCGCCAGGAGCTCAGAGACGGTCACGACCCGCCGACCGGAGCCAGCGACGTCCCGGAGCTCGTCGGCGAGGATCTCGGCCGTCTGGGGGCTGCCGCAGTGGTGCAGCACCAGCGACCCGTTCGTGAGCCGGGTCGAGACGTTGGCCCGGACCTGCTCGGGCGGGGTGTCCCTCCAGTCGAGGGGGTCGAGGCTCCAGAAGACGTGCACCGGCCAACCGGCCTCGGCGGCCAGGGCCAGCAGCCGGGGGCTGCGGGCCCCGAACGGTGCCCGCCACAGCGGCATGGTCCCCCGACCGGTGACGGCCCGGACGACCTCCTCGGCGTGGCGGAGCTCGTCGAGGACCTGGGCGTCCGACAGCCCGCTGAGATCGCCGTGCGAGTAGGTGTGGTTGGCGAGCTCGTGCTCGGCGGCGATCCGCCGGGCCAGCTCGGGGTTCTGCTCCGCCCACCGCCCCGTGAGGAAGAAGGTGACCCGCACGCCGGCGTCCCGCAGGGCGTCGAGGATGGCGGGCGTCGGCCCGCTCGACGAGCCGCAGTCGAAGGTCAGCGCCACCAGGGGACGGTCGTCGCGTCCCCTGACCACCTCGATCGGGCCACGGGGCAGGACCGGGGCCGTCGTCGTGGTGGTGGTCGTGGTGGTCGTGGTCGAGGAGGTCGTCGTGGTGGTCGTGGACGTCGCCGCCACCGTGGTGGTGGTCGTCGACCGCCCGCCCCCACCGCCGGCCTCGCCGTCGTCACCGGTGGCGCACGCCGCTCCCGCCGACGTCGCCAGCAGGACCGCGGCCGCCATCGCCCAACGGCCGCCGGGCCGGCCCACGGCTACGGACCGCCGAAGTAGGCGACGAGACCGTCCGCGAGGGCGGCGGCCATGACGTCGATCGAGTCGCCACGCAGGAGGAACGTCTCCACCGCCTGCGGGCTCGACAGGTACTCGAGCTCGACGAGGGCGCCGACGTAGGTGCCCATCTGCAGCGACATCGGGTTGTTGCCGAGCACACCCAGGCGCAGGCAGTCGGCGCACCGGGCCGGGTCGGCCCCGTTGGCGACGATGGCGGCGGCGTTGTTGCGCAGCGATCGGCTCCGCACCTCCGGTGTGTAGCGGCCGTACCGGTCGCTGTGCACCCCACGGTCGATCGTCACGTAGCCGCTGTCCCGCAGGCCGTCGAGCACGCCCCGCCGGAGCGACTCGGCCAGCAGCCGGCCCCGCTCCTCCCTCGGGCCGGTGTCGGAGTAGTACACCTCGGTCCCCCGCACCGAGGGGTCGCCGGCGCCGTTGAAGTGCACCGACACCAGCACCTCGGCGCCGAACCGGTTGGCCCAGTCGATGCGGGGCTGCAGCCGCTCGGGAGCGTCCTCGAGCGCCTTGCCGTCGGTCCGAACCCGGCCGTCGCCCGTGAAGTCGTAGGGCTCGATCTGCATGGTGCCGTCCTCCTTCCGGGTGATGCAGACGTCGGCGCCCCGTTCCTGCAGGAGGCTGGCCAGCCGGTAGCCGACCTTCAGCGTGAGCTCGTACTCGTAGAGGGGCACTCCGGCGGTGGGGTGCACGGGCACCCGGCCCCGCGAGTCGTAGCCGGTGGCGCCCACAGCCCAGTGGGCGTCGTGGCCCGGATCGACGCAGATCCGACGACCGACCAGCACGCTCGTGGGCGGGTCGACCACCGGCATGGCCGGCACCACGGCTCGTGCGGGCGGCCGGTCGGGCTCGGCGGCGGTGGTGCCGGTGGCCTCGCCGGACGGGCCGGGGCGGGCCGGGTCGCTGCAGCCGGCGACGAGCAGGAGCCCGCCGGCCAGCGCGCCAGCCACCCGGGGCCACCACCGCTCCACCTCCGCACGCTGCCACATGCGCCAGCCGGCGCGGGCATCCGCCGCGGCGCGGCTCAGCGGGGAGGGTCGCAGAGGCGGTATCGGAGGAAACTGCCCTCGAGCCCAACCCTGCGATGCCGGCCGAAGGCGACCTCGACATCGAGCCAGTGTTGGTGGGGCTCCCCGCCGGGCCAGAGGGCATGGCAGTCGGAGGCGGCGACGACCACCACGACATCTGCTGACGCACCGCCGTCGAGGTGCAGCCCGCCCGCGAGCACCTCGCCTGGCGGGGGCCCGTCGCCACCGGCGCCGGCGCCGGGCCAGCTGAACGGGCCGGTCCGCCGGAGCGGTGCCCCGGAGAGGTCGAGCACCGTCACCGGCAGCCGACCGCGGTTGCGCAACGTCACCAGGAGCGTGGCCGTGTCGGCGCCGGCGTCGACCCGGAGGCCCCGGACCGTGCCCTCCACGTCGGCCCGCAACGGACCGACCACCCCGACCATCAGGCCGACCGCGAGCAGCCCGGCCAGCACGGCCACGAATCGCCGGACGGGTCGGGCAGCGGGCACGAAGGGCGGGCCCGCCACCTCGGCCCCGCCCGTGGCGCCGATGTCGGTGTCGGTCACCCCTCGCCCCCGCCGACGAGGCGGGTGCCGCCCGGGTCGGTCGCCACCAGCCGCACGACCGCGATGGCCGACTCCACCTCGACGCCGAGGTGCTGCACCCGACCGAGGAACTGGCGGGCGGCGGCGACGAGGTCGTCCCGACCTGCGGGCTCCCTGCCCACCGCCGCGTCCGTCGGCGGCGCAGCCACGATCGTGCCGTGCCGGCCCCGGGTCTCCACCACACCGGCGGCCTCGAGCTCCCGGTAGGCGCGGGCCACCGTGCCGCCGGCCAGGTCGAGGTCGTTGGCCAGCTGCCGGATCGAGGGCAGGCGGTCGCCGGGCGCGAGCATCCTGGCCTCGACCATGGCGGCCAGCTGCGAGCGGAGCTGCTCGTAGGGCGGCACCGCCGAGGCGACGTCGATCTCGATGATCACGGCACGGCCACCGTCGTCCGGCCGATGTGTCGGCGGACCCGCCAGGCCCGGTGCCCGAGGAACAGGCACGACACCACCGCCGCCGGCCACGACAGGACGACCACCATGCTGAGGGCGGCCCGGCCGGGGAGCCCGCTGTCAGCGGCGACGTTCGCCGCTGCACCGAGCAGGGTCAGCAGCACCGCGGTGCCCGAGCCGGCCAGCTGGTGGACCGACTGCGACCGGATGGCGTCGTCGGCCTCGACGAGATCCCGGGCACGGAACGGCTGGCTCCGGCGGACGAGCCAGCGTTGCGTCAGGGCGATGGCCACCGCCACTGCCGGGCCGAGGAGACCCAGCACCAGGGCTTCGCGACGCCGGTCGGGGTCGACACCTCCGGCCCGCAAGACGAGGACGGCGAGCACGGCGGTGGCGGTGGCGACGACGGCCGGCGCGGCCCGGAGGTGGCGAGGGAGATAGGAGGTGAGGTCGCGCCGGTCGACGAGCGCCGTCCTCGTGCCAGCCGCCACCGGACGACGGAGGGCGATCTCCGCGTAGAGGGCGCCGGCCAGGTGCCCGGCGAAGAGGCCGGCCGGGACGGCGGGTCCCCCGGCCCCCTGGATGCCCGAGGCGGCCATGGCCACGGGGGGAAGGGTGACGCCACCGAGCACGCCCCACGTGCGCAGCACCCGGGCGTTGCGCAGGTACCACCACACCATGGGCCGGTTGCCCCGGGTGAGGGTGAGGCCGTGGGCGCCGGCCCACTCGGCCACGAACCGCCCGTCGACCTCGGCGTAGGCACGCACCAGCGCGACGGCGACCACGCTGAGCACGACGAGCACGACCACTGCCGCCATTTTGTATCAATGTATCGCTACATTGCAACAGTCAGGAGCTGGGCGCAGCGGCGTCGGCGAGGCCGACCAGCTCGTCGATGCGACCGCGGATGACGTCCAGGCTGGCGGTCCAGAAGCCCTCGTCCGCCACGTCGATCTCGAAGCGGGCGGCCAGCTCGGCCGCCGTCGCCAGGCCGGTGGCCGAGAGGAGGTCGTCGTAGCCGGTGCGGAAGCGGTCGGGGTCGTCGAGGTAGCGGGCGTAGAGGCCCACACCGAAGAGGAGCCCGAACGTGTAGGGCCAGTTGTAGAAGGACGAGCCGTAGTAGTGCGGCTTCACCGCCCACATGTCCGGGTGCAGAGCGGCCGGGTCGAGGGCGTCGCCGTACGTCTCCCGCTGGGCCCAGCTCATGAGCTCCCGCAGCTCCGCCACGGGCAGGGAGCGGTCACCGCAACGCTCGAACACGGCCCGCTCGAACAGGAACCGCGAATGGATGTCGACCACGACCTGGCAGGCACCCTGCAGGTCGTTCTCCAGCAGGACGAGCCTGCGGTCGGGGTCGGCGTCGGCGAGCAGGTGCTGGAAAAGCAGCGTCTCGCAGAAGATCGACGCCGTCTCGGCGAGGGCCATCGGCGTCCGGCGCTGCAGCATCGTGCGGTCGGCCAGCTGGGTGTTGTGGTAGGCGTGGCCGAGCTCATGGGCCAAGGTGCTCACCCCGTCGATCGTGCCGCCGAAGTTCAGCAGCACCCGGCTCTCGCCGGCGTCGACCGACATGCAGAACGCGCCGCCCCGCTTGCCGTCGCGGGGCCCGACGTCGATCCACCGCTCGCCGACGGCCCGCTCCGAGAGCGCCCGCAGGCCGGGAGCGAACGAGCCGAACGCCTCGTCGACGGTGACCGTCGCCTCCGACCACGACACCGCCGAGGCGGCCGGATCACCCACGGGCGCGAACAGGTCCCACCACGGCAGGACCCCGTCGCCGTGGCCGAGGAGGCGGGCCTTGGCCCCGAGGTAGCGCCGGAAGTCGGGGAACGACGCCTCGGCGGCCCGTTGCATGGCCTCGAGCACCGGACGCTCGACGGCGTTGCCGAACAGGGCCGGCGCCAGCGCGTCCTCCCACCCCCGGCGCTCGTTCAGGGCGCGGGTCTGGCCCTTCACGCCGTTCATGCAGGCCGCCAGCGTCACCGCCACCGTGTCCCACGCCGCCAGCTCGGCGTCGTAGGCCCGCCGCCGCCGGCCCGGGTCGGGGTCGAAGGCCAGGTTCCGCACCGCGGTGATCGGCAGCTCCTCCCCGTCGACGGTGGCCGTGAGCCGGGAGCTGACGTCGCCGTGGAGCTGGGTCCAGGCCGAGCCGCCGGTGACGTCGAGCTGCGCCGCCAGCACCTCCTCGGCCTCGGTCATCTGGTGCCTGGCACCGGTCTCGGCCCGGCGCACGAGGTGGGCGTGGTCGGCAGCGAGCGGGCTGGCGGCCACGAGGGGCTCGGCCCCGAAGCTCGCCAGCCAGGCGTCGAGGCGGGACCGCAGGGGGGCGAGGGGCACCTGCATCGACCGGAGCTGGGAGTCGAGGCCGGCGGCCAGGTCGTCGCGGGCGTCGGTGCTGACGAACGAGTACACGTAGGCGTCGACGACGTGGAGCTCGGCCAGCAGTGCGTTCGTCTCGGCGAGCACCTCGTCGACGGCCGCCACCGCGGCCGCGTCGACGGGACGGGTCGAGCCGTCGGCGGTGCCGCGGACGTCGTGGCGGTCGTAGAGGGCCACCAGTCGGGTGATGCCGGCACCCACCGCCTCGTGGGCGGCCGCGAACCGGGGCGAGTCGAGCCCGTCGAACCAGGTGGAGAGGTCCCACGTGGGCAGGGCGGGTGCGACGTCGACCATGCCGAAGTCTGGCATCGTCTCGGGACGAGCCGCCCCGTGACGGGCCCGCCGCCGGCCGGGGAAGGGTCCTCGGTCAGAGCGCCCGGACGAGGAGCACGGCGACCAGGACCCAGGCGGCGACGGTGATGGCCAGCACGGCCAACCACCCCGCCATCCGGTGCCAGGAGGAGAGGATCATCGTTGCCACCCCCGCCCCCATCCCGATCGGTTCCCGCCCCCGCTGGTCCCCCACCCGTGCCATGGGCACGTAGCGTCGCGACGAGTCGGACGTGACCGCCAGTTCACCCTCCGTGGCCCGTGGTCGAGGGCCGCTCCGGCGAGCCCCGCGGGCCGCCGGGAGGGTCCTCCGGAGCGGGGGGGGACGAGCGGATCGCGCCCGGACGATCCGCCGCCGCCTGCGCATCGTCGCCTTCGCCGGCGCCGGCGCCGC
>JBFWQW010000036.1:0-23874 GCA_050249235.1 Acidimicrobiia bacterium
CCCCGTCGACCTTCGACTCCCGGTGGAGGGAACCCGTGCGACTGTCCATTCGCCGAACCTGGCGCCGGCTGGCACTGCTGCTGGAATACACCCTGACCGCCGCCGCCTGGGGCGGCGACGACGACGACGCTGGCGGTGACGTGCCGTCCGACGTCACCGGGACGGTGAACATCTCGGGCTCGTCGACGGTGGAGCCCATCTCCAGCCTCGTCGCTGACCTGCTGGCCGAGGAGAACGACGGTATCGACGTGACCGTCGACGGCCCGGGGACCGGAGACGGCTTCAAGCTGTTCTGCGAGGGTTCCACCGACATCTCGGATGCCTCCCGACCGATCAAGGCCGAAGAGGCGAAGGTCTGCGCCGACGCCGGCATCGAGTTCGTCGAGCTCAAGGTCGCCTTCGACGGCATCACGGTCATGACCCATCCGGACAACGACGCCATCGAGTGCCTGAGCTTCGCCGACCTCTACGCCCTCATCGGGCCGGAGGCGACCGCCGACAACTGGAGCGACGCCAGCGCCCTGGCCTCGTCGCTCGGTTCGAAGACCGACTTCCCGGACGAGGACCTCGAGATCTTCGGTCCGGGTGAGGAGTCCGGCACCTACGACTCGTTCATCGAGATCGCGCTCGCCGGCATCGCTGCAACCCGCAAGGCCGACACCGGCTCGACCCGCAAGAGCTACCAGCCGAGCGCCAACGACAACGTCATCATCGAGGGCATCACCGGCTCCGAGTACAGCCTCGGCTGGGTCGGGTTCGCCTTCGCCGAGGAGGCGGGCGACGACGTCCGAGAGATCGCCATCTCGAAGACGCCCGGCGGCACCTGCGTCGAGCCGTCGGTCGAGACCATCGCCGACGGCACCTACCCCATCTCCCGGGCCCTGTACATCTACGTGAACATCGACAAGGCGGCGTCGAACGAGGCGCTCGCCGCCTACGTCGACTTCTACCTCTCGGACGACGGCATCGCAGCCGTCAGCGAAGCCGGCTACGTCGAGCTCCCCGACGACGAGTTGGACGCCACCCGCGACCGCTGGGAGGCCCGGACCCCCGGTCCCGCCGCCTAGCCCGACGACCCCCCGGAAGGCAACGGGCCGGGCGCGTTGCGCCCGGCCCGTTCCGGCCAGACTGGAGACCCATGACCGAGCTCGGACTGACGCTCGCCGACCTACGAGGAGGCCAGCGCCGGCTCCGCAAGGAGGCGGCGGTGCGGCGCACCTTCTTCGCGGCTGCATCGCTGTCGGTCGTCATCAGCTCGCTGATCGTCTTCGCGCTCGTCCGGGAGGCCTGGACGTTCGTGAGCCAGGTGGAGTGGGCGGCCCTCACCGCCGATGGGTGGTATCCGCGGCGAGGTGAGTACGGCGTGCTCTCCATCCTCACGAGCAGCCTCATCGTCACCGGCGTCGCCATGCTCGTGGCCCTCCCCGTGGGCCTCGGTGCCGCCATGTACCTCTCCGAGTACGCCGCGCCCCGCGTCCGGGCGGTCCTGAAGCCGGTCCTCGAGGTGCTGGCCGGCATTCCGAGCGTCGTCCTCGGCTTCTTCGCCCTGACGTTCATCTCGCCGGAGATCATCCAGCCGATCTTCGACGGCTCGCAGCGCTTCAACCGCCTGGCGGCCGGCATCGGGGTCGGGATCCTGACCATCCCTCTCGTGGCGTCGATCTCCGAGGACGCCATGCGAGCCGTCCCGGGGGCGCTCCGGGAAGCATCGTTCGGTCTCGGGGCCCGCAAGGTCACGACGACGGTGCGTGTCGTCGTTCCGGCCGCCATCTCGGGGCTGGTCGCGGCGGTCATCGTGGCCGTGTCCCGCGCCATCGGCGAGACGATGGTCGTCTTCATCGCAGGCGGTCTCGTCGGTGCGTACTCGCTCGACCCGCTCGATCCGGGCGTCACGATGACCGCCGCCATGGCGCAGCTCGCCAGCGGGTCCGACGCCGTCGTCGGCGAGGCCTTGACGTTCCAGAGCCTCTTCTTCGTCGGGCTGGTCCTCTTCGTGATCACCCTTCTGCTCAACGTCGTCGCCGACCGGGTCGTCCGGCGGGTTCGGCAGCGGTACTGACCGATGGCCCTCGTCAACCCGACCGTCACCACGGCCTCCGTGCAGGCCCGCCTCCGCGGCGAGCGGCGCGACCTCGCCGGTGCCGTCTTCAAGGGCCTCCTGGTCGTCTCCCTCCTGTTGTGCCTCCTCGTCCTCGGCGTCCTCCTCTACGACGTGGTCACCGGCGGATGGGACGTCCTGTCGGGGCGCCTCGGCGACTTCCTGTCGAGTCGCCTCTCGTCCAGGGCGCGCACCTCGGGGATCTTCCAGGGCCTGCAGGGGTCGTTCTGGATCGCCGTCTTCACGGTGGTGCTGGCGTTCCCCGTCGGCATCGGCGCCGCCGTGTATCTCGAGGAGTACGCGCCTCGAAGCCGTCTCACGCGGCTGATCGACGTCAACATCCGGAACCTCGCCGGCGTGCCGTCGGTGGTCTACGGCATCCTCGGCTTCGCCATCTTCGTGAAGAGTCTCGACTGGCTCACGGGTGGCCGGACGGTGACCGCCGCCGGCATCACCCTGGCCATCCTCGTCCTCCCGATCGTGATCATCACCTCGGCCGAGGCGATCCGCTCGGTGCCGGACAGCCTCCGTGAGGCCGGCTTCGGCGTGGGAGCCACCCGGTGGGAGGTCGTCCGCCATCACGTGCTGCCGTACGCCGGTCCCGGCATCATCACCGGGACGATCCTCTCGCTGGCCCGAGCCCTCGGGGAAGCGGCGCCGCTGATCCTCGTGGGCGCGGTCCAGGGTCGCCTGGGCGGCTCGTCGAGCTTCTTCGACCTGGGCCAGCTGAAGGACCAGTTCACCGCGATGCCCACGATCATCACCCATTGGGCCCGCCAGCCGAGCGACGACTTCCGGGTCAACACCGCTGCAGCCATCGTGGTCATGCTCGTCGTCGTCCTGCTGGCCAACAGCACGGCGATCCTCCTCCGCGGCCACTTCGAGAAGAAGAGGAAATGAGCGACATGAACCCCGAGCGGGAGACCATCGCACCAGCTCGCCTCCATGCCCGCGTCGACGCCGACGCCAAGGCGGACCCGGTGATCGATCTCGCGGAAGCGGCTGGAGAGGAGCCCGGCGCGCCGAGCTCCGCCGTGTTCAGCGCCAGGGACCTCTCGGTCTACTACGGCTCGTTCCGGGCCGTCCGGGACGTCAACGTCGACATCCTCCCCAACTCGATCACCGCCTTCATCGGCCCGTCGGGCTGCGGCAAGACCACCGTGCTGCGGTGCTTCAACCGGATGAACGACCTGATCGAGATCGCCCGGGTCGAGGGGCACCTCAGCTACCACGGCGTCGATCTCTACGACCGACAGGTGAACGCGGTGGAGGTGCGGCGCCGCATCGGGATGGTCTTCCAGAAGCCCAACCCGTTCCCGAAGTCGATCTACGACAACGTGGCGTTCGGCCCGCGGATCGCCGGTGTCCGAACGGGCATCGACGAGATCGTCGAGCGTTCGCTCCGACAGGCCGCCCTCTGGGACGAGGTGAAGGACCGCCTGAAGGCGACGGCCACCGGCCTCTCCGGCGGCCAGCAGCAGCGTCTCTGCATCGCCAGGGCGCTGGCCACGCAGCCCGAGGTGATCCTCATGGACGAGCCCTGCTCCGCCCTGGATCCCATCGCCACGGGCCGGATCGAGGATCTCATGGACGAGATCAAGTCGGAGTACACGATCATCATCGTCACCCACAACATGCAGCAGGCCGCCCGCGTCAGCGACCGCTGCGCCTTCTTCACCACCGAGGTCAACGAGGCGAGCGACACCCGGACGGGCGTGCTGGTGGAGTTCGACCGCACCGACAAGATGTTCTCCAACCCGAGCGACGAGCGGACCGAGAACTACGTCACCGGTCGGTTCGGCTAGGCCGCCGTGAGGGAGAGCTTCGAGCGCGAGCTGGAGCAGCTCCGGCTGCAGGTGGAGCTGATGGCGGTCCGCGTCGGCGAGAGCCTCGAGTGCTGCCGCCGGGTGCTCGAGACCGGCGACGCCGAGCTGGCCGACGCGGTCGTGGCCGCCGACGACGACATCGACGCCATGCTGGTCTCGATCACCGAGCGGGCCTACGAGCTCATGGCGCGTGAGGCGCCGGTGGCGTCCGACCTCCGCCTCCTGCTGAGCGTGCTCCGGGTGCTCGAGGAGCTGGAGCGCATCGGCGACCTCGGGCTGCGGGTCGCCAAGCGGGTCGAGGACCAGGCGCTCCTGGCCGCCAACCCGGCCATCTTCGAGTCGCTCGACGGCATGGCGGCCGTGGCCCAGGAGCTGTTCCACACCGCGTCCGGCGCGTGGTCCGCCCAGGATGTGACACTGGCGCATACGTTGGCCGACCGGAGCCAGGCCATGGACAGCCACTACCAGCGCCTCCTCGGCGAGATCCTCGAGTTGGAGGGGCCGGGCGCGACGCAGGTCGCGGTGGCGGCCATCCTCATCGGCCGGGCCTTCGACCGGATCGCCGACCACACCGTCATCATCGGTGAGCGGCTCCGCTACCTGCTCACGGGCGAGACCCGCTACCTGGCCGCAGAGGTGCGCTGACATGCTCGACACCCGCCGGAACTTCCACCACGAGCTCGAGCTCGTCCGCGACGACATCGTGCGGATGGCCGGGATGGTCACCGAGGCCCTGGCCGCGGCGACGCGCGCCTTCCTCGACGGCGACCTCGACGTCGCCGACCGGGTGCGCCGCGGCGACGCCGCCGTCAACGCCCTCAACCTCGACATCGAGGACCGCTGCTTCCAGCTGCTCGCCCTCCAGCAGCCCATGGCCTCCGACCTACGGTCGGTGACGGCCGCCATCCGGCTGTGCGCCGAGATCGAGCGGTCCGGCGACCTGGTCGTGAACATCACGAAGGGGTTCCGCC
Source organism: Acidimicrobiia bacterium (assembly GCA_050249235.1). GTDB lineage: Bacteria > Actinomycetota > Acidimicrobiia > Acidimicrobiales > CADCSY01 > JAEKLB01. The sequence goes on from JBFWQW010000036.1 coordinate 4,896, forward strand.
GCATCTACGGCGTGCCGATCGACCCCCGCATCCGGGGGCTGATCGAGCGCCTGGGCGACGAGGCCCACCGCCTCTTCCGCCTGGCGATCGACGCCTACGTCGAGCGGGACGCCGGGCTGGCCAACGCCCTGGACGACATGGACGACGCCATCGACGACCTCCACGTCGACTACATCGAGTCGCTGTTCGAGGTGCGGGGCAGCGGGGAGCTGACCCTGCAGGCCGCCGTCCAGCTGGCCCTGATCGGGCGGTTCTACGAGCGGATCGCCGACCATGCCGTGAACATCGGCGAGCGGGTGTACCACATGGTCACCGGCGACCTCCCGGCCCACATGCAGCCGCACCCGGTCGACGGGACGGAGACAGCAGCGGGCTCGATCGACGCACCCGGCGACCCCGGATGACGCCGTGATCCGCGGGCGGGTGGCCTCCCGCCTCCGCCGGGTCCTGGCCCGCATCGAGGGCGTCCAGGCCGACGTCGACGGCCTCCGGGTCGAGCCGCTGCTCGACCAGCTCGACCGGGCGGTGTCGACCACCATGACCGAGCTCGACCTGGCGGCGTCGGCCTCCCGCCGGCTGATCCTCGCCCTCGACCACGTGGGCGACGGCGTGGTCGTGGTCGACGAGCACGGGACCGAGGTCCACCGCAACGTCGTCGCCCAGGCGTTCGTCGGCGCCCGTCACGCCGAGGCGCTCGTCGAGCGGGCCGTGCAGGAGCTCCTCCAGGCCTCGGCCGACGGCACGTCCCACCGCAAGAACCTCGACGTGTACGGCCCGCCCCGCCGGATGCTCGTCATCACCACCTTCCCGCTCGACGACGGCAACCGGTCGATCGGCACGCTGGCGGTGATCGAGGACGTGTCCGAGCGGCGCCGGCTGGAGGCGGTGCGGCGCGACTTCGTGGCCAACATCAGCCACGAGCTGAAGACCCCGGTGGGTGCGCTCGGCCTCCTCGCCGAGACCATCGCCACCGAGGACGACGTGGCCCTGAGCCGCCGGCTGGCCGAGCGCATGACGGGCGAGGCCATGCGGGTCGGCCGGATCATCGACGACCTGTTGGCGCTGTCGCGCATCGAGGCCGAGGAGCAGCCCGTCCGGGAGCCGGTGGCCGTCAGCCTCCTCGTGGCCGAGGCCATGGACCGGGTTCGATCGCTGGCCGAGACCGGGGACATGAAGGTCGACGTCTCGGGCGTCGGCGCCCGCCACACCGTCGGCGGCGACCCCCGCCAGCTCGTCTCGGCGATCGCCAACCTGCTCGAGAACGCCTACAAGTACAGCGACCGGGGCTCCACCGTCGAGGTCTCGTCGACGACGGACGGCCGATGGGTCGACATCGTCGTGCGGGACCACGGGATCGGCATCCCCTCGAGCGACCTGGAGCGGGTGTTCGAGCGCTTCTACCGGGTCGACCGGGCCCGCAGCCGGGAGACGGGTGGCACCGGGCTCGGGCTGGCCATCGTGCGCCACGTGGCGGGCAACCACCAGGGAGAGGTGTCGGTGCGGTCGGAGGAGGGGGTGGGATCGACGTTCACGCTCCGCCTCCCGGCCGGTCCCGGCCCGGTGGCCGTCAGCGATCCGAAGCCCGGGTCGACGCCTACGGAAGCGGCAACGGCGTGAGCCCGTCAAGCGAGCGCCGCACCAGCATCCTCGTCGTCGAGGACGAGGAGTCCTTCGTCGAGGCGCTCGTCGTCGGCCTGGAGCGGGAGGGCTTCCGCGTCCACGTGGCCCGTGACGGTGCCGAGGCGCTCGAGCGCTTCGCCCTCGTCGAGCCCGACCTCGTGCTCCTCGACCTGATGCTGCCCCGGATCTCCGGGGTCGACGTCTGCCGCCAGATCCGGGCCACCTCGACGGTTCCGATCATCATGGTCACGGCGAAGTCGTCGGAGATCGACACGGTCGTCGGTCTCGAGGTCGGTGCCGACGACTACGTGACCAAGCCCTATCGGCTGCGCGAGCTGGTCGCCCGCATGCGGGCCGCGCTCCGTCGCTCGGCAGCCGTCTCCGGTGTCGGCGTGGACGACGAGGCCCAGGTGTTCGAGGTGGGCGACGTGCGCCTCGACGCGGCCCGCCACGAGGTGCGGGTGCGGGGCGAGGAGGTGAACCTGCCCCTCAAGGAGTTCGAGCTCCTCGAGACGTTGCTGGCCGACGCCGGACGGGTGCTCTCCCGGGACGTGCTCATCGACCGGGTGTGGGGCAGCGACTACGTCGGCGACACCAAGACGCTCGACGTCCACGTGAAGCGCCTGCGGGGCAAGATCGAGGACGACCCGTCCCGCCCGGTGCGGATCACCACGATCCGGGGCCTCGGCTACAAGTACGAGCTGCCCCGCTGACGACCGGGCCGCCGAACAGGGTCAGCGGCGGAGGCCGAGGAGGCGGCGGGACGCCCGCTTGGGGAGGATGTCGTCGTCCTGGGGCTGCCAGGCCACCGGTGCCGGAGCTCCTACGACGGCTTCCTCGACCGCGCCGGGAACGGTCGCCCACCGGTCCTCGGTGGCGTCGCCGGCCAGGTCCGGTGCCGACTCGACCCGGTCGGCGGGGGGGGCCGACGGGATCGAGCCGGTCGGGGGGGCCGGAGGGGCGGCCGCTTCGCCTGGCGTGGCCACCTTCGCCTCGGCGAAGAGCTTCCGCTCGGTGCCCGACGCGTCCTCGGCGGGTCCGGGGACCCAGCCGTGGAAGGCGTCGTCGAGGGCGTGCTCGGAGGTCCACGCCTCCGCTGCGTTCTCGTCGGCCCCCTCGTCGTCCTTGGCGGCGGGTTCGTAGACGTCGTCGAGGAGTCGAGACAGGTCCGACATGCAGGAGTTCTCGGCAGGCCGGGCCGGGAGCTTGAGCGTTTCGCCCGTCCGGCGACCGGCCTCGAATACGGTCTCGGGATGGCCGGAGGACGTCGGATCCCGCCCCGGCCGAACGGTGCCTGGCGAACCTTCCAGCCGCCCCGGGGCCAGACCGTGGCACCGTTCTCGCGCCTGGCGCGCGTCCACGCCCTCAGCGCGGCCGGCGACACGCTCGTCGCCATCGGCCTGGCCGGCTCGCTCTTCTTCTCGATCTCGCCCGACGCCGCCCGGGGCCGGGTCGCGCTCTACCTGCTGCTCACGATGGCTCCGTTCGCCCTGGTGGCGCCGCTGATCGGGCCCCTGCTCGACCGGCAGTCCGGGGGCCGCCGGGGCGTGGTGCTCGCCACGCTCGTCGGGCGGATGGCGCTGTGCGTGCTCATGGCCGACGACATCGACGGCCTGCTCCTGTTCCCGGAGGCGTTCGCCGTGCTCGTGCTCGGCAAGGGCTACGGCGTGGCCAAGGCCTCGCTGGTGCCCGCCCTGGTGGACGACCCCTCCGAGCTCGTGCAGGCCAACGCCAAGCTGACGCTGACCTCTGGCCTGGTCGGCTTCCTCGCCGCCCTCCCGGGGCTGCTGCTGTTCCAGATCGGGCCCTCGTGGGTGCTCCTCTTCGGGAGCATCCTCTTCGGCTTCGGGTCGGTGCTCGCCCTCCGCCTGCCCCCGGCCCGGCCGACGGCGCCGGAGGGCGCCGCCGAGCGGGCCGAGCTGCGGTCGACGGGCGTGTTCCTCGCCGCCAGCGGCATGGCCGTGCTGCGGGGCGTGGTCGGGTTCCTGGCCTTCCTCCTGGCCTTCTCGCTGCGGGCCGAGGACGCCCCGGCCTGGTGGTTCGGCGTGGTGGTGGCCGTGAGCGGCCTGGGCTCGCTGGGCGGGGCCGCCCTCGCCCCCCCGCTCCGGCGCGTCGTGCGGGAGGAGCAGCAGCTCCTCGGCTGCCTCGTGCTCGTCTCCGTCGGCGGTCTCCTGGCCCTCCAGGTCGGCGGGCGGGCGTCGGGCGCGGTGATCGCGGGCGTGGTCGGCGTGTGCGGCAGCGCGGGACGGTTGTGCTTCGACGCCATCGTGCAGCGGGACGCGCCCGACGCCGACAAGGGCCGGTCGTTCGCCCGCTTCGAGACCCGGTTCCAGCTGGCGTGGGTCATCGGGGCCCTGATCCCGGTGGCGCTCAGCGTCCCGCGGGACTGGGGCTACGGGATCATCACCATCGCGGCCACGATCGCGGCCGTGTCCTACCTCACCGGTCGCCAGCCCTGGCGGCTGCACCGCGACCCGCCGGGTCCGCGGCCCTGACCAAATCCGCGCCGCCCTTCAGGCCTCGGGGTCGGGCGGGAGGTCGATGCGGGCGAGCCACAGGCCCGGCGCGTCCACCTCGGCCGGTGTCGGCAGCCAGTCCTCGCGCTCCCAGAGCCGGGCCAACCCGGCCGGCCCGGCCCGGTCGAGCACGCCCTGGACGAAGCGCTCGCCCCGCTCGTACTGGGCCTGGTCGAGCTCGAGGCCGAGCAGGTGCTCGACGAAGCGGTCGCCCTCGCCGGCCTCGACCCGCCGGCGCCGCAGCGCCTCGGTGAGCATGGGGTAGTTGGCGATCAGCTGGCCGCCGACCGTGTCGACGACCCAGTCGACGTAGCCCTCGACGACGGCGACGAGGGCCGACAGCTTCGGCTTCAGCTCCCGCTGGGCCGGGCTCTCGATGGCGCCGAGCAGCGTGGCCGGATCGCCCAGCGCCTGCTGCATGCCGGTGGGGTCGGCCGGATCGAGCTGGCCCAGGCGCTCCTCGAGCGCGGTCGGGTCGACCCGGAAGCTGCCGGCATAGGTGAGCAGGAGCCCGTCGAGCGCGGCCCGCACGTGCGGGATGCCGAGGACGGCATGGGTGGCGAGCTCGGACACGCAGAGCCAGAGGCGGAGGTCGACGTCGGGCAGGTTACAGTCCGCGCCGAAGGCGTTGAGGTTGGGCGCCACGACGACCAGCTCGTCGCCGGGTGGCCGGGGGATGGGCAGGTCGTACTGCCCGAGCGAGCGACCGGCGAGATGGCCCACCATCGAGCCGGCCTGCATGCCGAAGAGCAGGGGGCCGAACGCGCTGGAGAAGCCCTGGAGCAGCGCCGTGAGCGGATCGCTGGCGTCGGCCGGCGGGGGTGTGGCCGTCGTGAGGGCCGTCGACAGCCGCTCGAGCAGGGGACGCCAGCCGTCGATCGTCCGCCTGGCCCACTCCGCCCTGGTGACGGGCACCATCCGGACGAGCCCGCCGGTGCGGGCGATCGGCAGCCCGGTCAGGTCGGCGACCCTCATCTCGGCCACGCGGACGAGCTCTTCGAGGCGGATGCGCTCCACCGGGTCGGGGTTCGGCTCGGCCATCCCGCCGCTCGCGAGCTGCACCGCGAACTGCCTGGCGGTGTCCCAGCTGGACGTGCCCGAGCCCCGCATCATCTTCGCCAGGTCGCCCAGGAAGGGGATGCCCTCGAACGGGTTCGCGGCAGGGACGCCGTCGTCCGGGTCGCCGTCGCGGCCCTCACCTGGACCCTGGTCGCCCATCACGGCATCGTAGGCAGGTGATCGCCGGTTCCCACGTCGAGGGAGACGACGCCGCGCCGGCCACCCGTGTCGCCGTCACCGCCTCCCTCGGGCAGCTCGGGCGCCGGGTCGCCGGCCTCGCCGGCGAGGACCCGGCGGTGTCCGAGGTGGTCGCCGTCGACCCGACCGGGCCCGACCTCGAGCGGGTGCTCGAGGGATGCGGCACGCTCGTGCACCTCGACCCGGGGGGTCCGGACGGGTCGACGGCCCGGTTGCTCGACGCGGCCGGGCATCTCGGCGTGCGCCACCTGGTGCTGCTTTCGAGCGCCACCGTCTACGGGGCCTGGGCGGACAACCCGGTGCCGTTGACGGAGGACGCGCCGCTGCGGCCCAACCCGGGCGCCGACCACGCCCATCGCCGGGCCGAGCTCGAGCGCCTCGGCGCCGACTGGCTGGTGGGAGGGCCCGGCCGGACGGTGGCCGTGCTCCGGCCCGCGCTGTCGGTCGGCACCGACGTGGACGACGGACCGGGCACGTCCTCCCGGCTCCTGCGGGGGCCCCGTCTGGTGCGGGGCGTGCGGGCCGGCCAGGACGAGCCCCCCGTACAGGTGCTGGACGTCGACGACCTCGCCGCCGCCGTCGACCTCGCCCGCCGCGACCGCCTCGACGGGCCCTTCAACGTGGCGCCGGACGGCTGGCTGAGCGGCGAGCAGGTGGCGGCGCTGGCCGGCGACCCGCCCCGGGTGCGCCTGCCGGGCTGGCTGGCGTCGTGGAGCCGGGCCCGTGCTCGGCCCGGGCAGCCGCGGCCCTCCTCGCACGACCCGTACTCGACGCAGCCCTGGGTGGTCGCCAACGACCGCCTCAAGGCCGCCGGGTGGACCCCGACCGTCCCGAACGACGTGGCCTACGTCCGGGCGACACCGGGGACGCCCTGGTCGCAGCTCTCGCCCAAGCGCCGGCAGGAGCTGGCCATCGGCACGGCGGGGTCGCTCGTGGCCGGTGCCCTCGCCGGGGTCCTCGGCCTGGTCGTCCGGGCCCGCCGCCGCCGGGGCTGAGCACGGGGCCGGCTCCGAGGTCGCCGTCACCCGCGCCGTGGCGGTCCAGCCAGGGCTGGTGTGCCGAGGCGACCGGGCGGCGAGCGGGTCAGGCCGGCGGCCGGGTCCCGAGCACGACGGTGCCCTCGAGGAGGTCGGCACCCCGCTGGTAGCTGATCGTGACCTGGTCGCCGGGATGGCGTACCCGCATGGCGATCCGCATCGTCGACATGCCGGCCAGTGGCTTCCTGTCGATGGCGAGCACGACGTCGTCGGGCCGGAGCCCGGCCTGGGCGGCCGGGCTGGCGTCGATCACGGACACGAGGACCACGGCGCCGTCGGCGCGGTCGGCACCCCGGACGCCGAGCCAGCCCGGCCGGTAGGTGCCCCCGGACACCAGGTCCGACGCCACCGCCTTCGCCACGTCGACCGGCGTGGCATAGCCCGCGGCCAGCCGGCCGTCGACCACCTCGAACGCGGTGCAGATGCCGACCACCCGGCCATGGGTGTCCACCAGGGCACCGCCCGAGGAGCCGGGCGCCATCGAGGCGTCGGTCTGGATCATGTCGAGGAGCGAGAGCCCGCCGTCGCTGCGGACCTCCCGCCCGAGCCCGCTGATCTGACCGACGGTGACGGCCGGCGTGTTGCCGCTGCGGTGGGAGGCGCTGACGACGACGGCCGGCTTGCCCACGGCGACCTCGTCCGACGGGCCGAACGCCGCGACCGGGAACGGTCCCTCGCCGACGAGGCGGACGACGGCCATGTCGGTCTCGAGGTCGACGCCGACCAGCGTCCCGGTGAGGCGCCGTCCGTCGGCCAGCACGGCGCTGATCGCCTCGGCGTCAGCGACGACGTGGGCGTTCGTCATGAGGTGGCCGTCGGCGGTGAAGAGCACGCCGGAGCCGAGCATGGCCGCCGATGCGCCGATCACCTCGAGGCGCACGACGGCGGCGAGCGTGGGCTCGGCCGCGGCCATGGCGTCGAACGGGGCGAGGGTGGCGTCGGCGGTGCTGGCCGCGGGCCGGACGATGGTGGTGCGGGGACCCGGCTCGCGGACGTCGAGCGCCCCACCGGCGGCGAGGACGCCGACCGTGCCGATCGAGCCGGCCGCGGCGGCGAGGACGACCGTGCTCCAGCGGTGCGAGCGGGACGCCCGCCGGCCGACGGTGGTGCCGTCGGCGAGCTCGGACGGGTGGCGCCACAGGCGGTCGTCCGGCGGCGGGGGCAGGCGATAGGCGCCCGGCGGGTCGACGTCGTCGGCGTCGAAGGGCTCCACGCCCGGAGAGGATACGAGGGGGGCCAGGCCGGTTGTCCGCGCCCTCGGGCCTCGCCCTCCGTGCCGTATGAGCCTTCCGGTCCCCGGCCGGGCGGGTCGCGGGCCGTCCCGTCCGCCGGCCGGGGAGGGATCGCGGCCGGCGACCCTCCTAGCATCGGGTCGTGCAACCGGCTGCGGGCGACACCTGGGTGGCGCTGACCGACGAGGTCCTGCCCGTCGGCGCGGTCGCCGACTGGGCCGTCCGGGCCGACTGCGGTGCAGTCGTCCTGTTCAGCGGGACGGTCCGCGACCACGCCGAGGGCCGGCCCGGGGTGAGCCGGATCGTCTACGAGGCCTACGCCGAGCAGGTCGTCCCCCGCCTGGAGGCCATCGCCGGCGCGGCCCGGGATCGGTGGCCGACCATCGGGCGGGTGGCGCTCCTGCACCGGACCGGCCCCCTCGGGCTCGGCGACGTCTCCGTGGTCGTGGCCGCCAGCGGGCCGCACCGGCCGGAGGCCTTCGACGCGGCCCGCTACTGCATCGACACGCTCAAGTCGACGGTGCCGATCTGGAAGCAGGAGCGGTGGACCGGCGGCGAGGACTGGGGCCTCGACGCCAAGGCGATCGTCGAGGTCGCCGAGGCCGCCGAGGCCGGGCCCGGCCCGGGTTCGGGGTCGGGTGCGGGGTCGGCGTGAACGGCCTCGCCTTCCTCCTCATGGCGCTGGTGGTGAGCCTGGCCGGCTCGGCGCTGCTCTGGGCCAGGCAGCGCAAGCCCACGTCGCTCGATCACGGCATCACGGAGTTCCAGCGGGAGATGCGGGCCCTGGCGCCCGACGAGCGGTCCTGGCCGGACGGCTCGGTCTGATCTGATGGCCCGCGACCTCGCCATCGACCTCGGCACCGCGAACACACTGGTCTACGCCCGGGGTCGGGGGATCGTGCTCAACGAGCCCTCGGTGATCGCGCTCAACGTCAACACCGGCGACGTGCTGGCCATGGGCCACGAGGCCTGGCAGATGATCGGCCGGACCCCGGGCTACATCCAGGCCGTCCGCCCCCTCCGCAAGGGCGCCATCACCGACTTCGACGTCACCCAGCGGATGATCCGGCTGCTGCTGCACCGGGCCGGGGTGTCACGGCTCACCCGTCCCCGGGTGCTCATCTGCGTGCCGTCGGCCATCACCGAGGTCGAGAAGCGGGCGGTCACCGAAGCGGCCCGGCGGGCCGGCGCGGCCGAGGCCCAGCTGATCGAGCAGCCGGTGGCGGCCGCCATCGGGGCCGGTCTGCCGATCAACGAGCCGCTGGGGAACATGGTCGTCGACGTCGGCGGCGGCACCTCGGAGACGGCGGTGATCTCGCTCGGTGGCGTGGTGGCTCTCCGGGCCATCCGGGTGGGCTCGTTCGACATCGACGCCTCGATCCAGGCCTACGTCAAGCGTGAGTACGGCATCGCCATCGGCGAGCGCACCGCCGAGGACATCAAGGTCGCCATCGGCTCGGCCTGGCCCCATGACGAGGAGTTCCGGGCCGAGGTCCGGGGCCGCGACCTGATGAGCGGCCTCCCCAAGAACGTCATCCTCTCGCCGGCCGAGGTCCGAAAGGCCATCGACGAGCAGACGAGCGCGATCTGCGAGTCGGTGGTGTCCTGCCTCGGCCAGGCCCCGCCCGAGCTGGCCCAGGACCTCATCCACCAGGGCATCCACCTCGTCGGCGGCGGCGGGATGCTCCGGGGGCTCGACCGCCGGCTGGCGAACGAGACCGGCATCCCCGTCCACCTCGTCGACGAGCCCCTCGAGTGCGTCGTGCTCGGCGCCGGCCGCTGCATCGAGTCCTACGAGAGCCTCCGGGTCATGTTCATGGGTGCCCGCGACTGAGGGTCACGCGCCGAGGACGGTCTCGGCGCACTGGCGGGTCTGCCAGTCGCGGTCATGGAGGGCGCGCTGCAGGGCGGCGTCGACATCGGGGCCGTCGAACGCGGCCAGGGCGAGCACGGCGCGGCGCCGCACCGCCGGCCGGTCGGTGGTGGCGGCCAGCACGGCCGCCTTGCCGTCCGGGTGGCCGAGACTGCCGAGGGCGGCCACGGCGGCCTCGCGGACGAGCGGGTCGTCGTGGCCGGCCGCGGCCCGGGCCAGCGCGGCCACGCTCCCGTCCTCGGCCGGGTCGCGCTCGCCCAGCGCCCACGCGGCCTGCTCGGCCACGCCGGGGTCGATGTCGCCGAGCAGGTGGGCGAAGCGCACCTCGACGACAGGCACCGCCAGTGCCACCGCCCGGCGCCGCACGACCGGATCGGCATCGACGAGGGACCGCTCGAGGTCGGCGACCGAGGCCCGGCCCATCCGGCAGAGCGCGGCCAGCGCCGTGGCCCGGACGCCGGCGTCCCCGTCGGCCAGGAGCGACCGGGCGACCGCTTCGTCGCCGGTGTGGCCCGCTTCGGCGGCCGTCGCCCGTCGTTCGGATGCCGGGCCCATGGTCACCTCCTCCGTCGGCGCCGTGGCCGCGGGACGCGACCGTAGGAGACGCCGACGAATGCCGCGCCCGGTGCCGTGGCAGGCTCCCCGGCCGTGACGATGCCCGTGGAGCCGGCCGAGCCCGGGCGGCCCACGCGTCACCGCGGCCTCCGGCTGGTGGCGGTGCTCCTCGTCGTCCTGGTGGTGGGGACCATCACGGCCGCCAACGTCCGCGTGGCCTACTACGCCGTCGCCCCCGGCGGCACGTTCGACACCAGGGTGCTCGTGTCGGTGGCGGAGGGAAGGGAGTTCGCGGCCCGAGGGGAGGTGGCCTTTCCGACGGTGTCGAGCGGGCGGGCCACCGCGCTCGAGGCGTTCACCGGATGGCTCGACGGCGACATCGACGTGGTGCACGAGGAGCGGGTCCGCCCACCCGACGTCGACGACGACGAGCTCCGGGACATCAACCTGCGGCTGATGGCCGGGTCGAAGGAGAAGGCCATCGGCGTCGCGTTCGAGCGCCTCGGCTACGACGCCATCCACGGCGAGGGCGCCCAGGTGGTCCAGGTGGTCGACGGGGCCGCGGCTGCCGGGCTGCTCGTCGCCGGCGACGTGATCGTGGCCGTGGGCGGCACCCCGATCACCCTCGACGCCGAGGCCGTCTCGGCCGTCCGGGCGTTGGCACCGGGCGTCACCGCCCGCCTCGTCGTCCGGGGTCCCCAGGGCGCGACCAGGCCCGTCGACGTCGTGCTGGGAGCCAACCCGTCGGACCCGTCCGTCGGCTACCTCGGCGTGTCGCTGCAGACGGCGGGCGTCCGGATCGAACCGCCGTTCGAGGTCGACATCGACTCGGACCGGATCGGCGGGCCGTCGGCGGGACTGGCCTTCACGCTCGAGGTGCTCGACCGATTGACGGCCGGCGAGCTCACCGGCGGTCGCCGGGTGGCGGCGACGGGCACCATGGAGCTCGACGGGCGGGTCGGCGACGTGGGCGGGGTCCGCCAGAAGACCGCCGCCGTCGTGGAGGGCGGCTACGACCTGTTCCTCGTGCCCCGGCGCGAGCTGGCCGAGGCCCGGAGGCGGGCCGGCTCGAAGGTGAAAGTCGTCGCCGTCGACGACCTGGACGATGCCCTCCGCGCCCTGGCCGAGCTGGGCGGCAACGGTCTCGAGCTGGGTCTCCTGGCGGCTGGCTGACGGGACCATGAACGCCGGCTGACGGGCGCCCGGCGGCGGGGTCGCGCCCGGCGGGCGCCCCCTCGCCGTACCATCCGACGGATGGCTGGCACTGAGGGCTTCGACGCCGCCGAGGTCGCGCGCAAGGAGTTCGCCACCGGGTTCCGCGGCTTCGACCAATACGAGGTGCGCGCCTACCTGGCCAAGCTCGCCGCCGAGATGGGGGTCCTCCAGGAACGGGAGCGGGGCCTGCGCGAGCGGCTCCACGAGCTCGAGCGCAAGCGTCCGAGCGAGAAGGTCCTCGCCGACGAGGAGTTCGAAGCCGCCCTGGGCACCGAGGCGACGAAGGTGATCCATGCCGCCAGGCAGGCCGCCTCGGAGATCCGGGCCCACGCCGAGGAGAACGTCGCCCGACTGCTCCGGGAGGCGCAGGACGAGTCCCAGGCCATGCGCAGCGAGGCGGCCGGCCTGCTCTCGGCGCGCACCGAGGAAGCCGAGGCGGTCGCCGCCCAGATCGTCGAGGCCGCCCAGCGCAAGGGGCGCGAGATGGTGGCCGAGGCCCAGGCGGTGCGCGAGCGAATGCTGCGCGACCTGTCCCGCCGCCGCCGCCACGCCGAGGCCCAGGTGCAGCTCCTGCTCGGCGGGCGCGATCGCCTGGTGGAGGCGCTCGAGCAGGTGGCCCAGGCCGCGGGGGAGACCACCGCCCGGCTCGGTGCGGTCGAGCTGTCGGACCTCCCGCCCATCGAAGCCGCACCCGAGACCGCGCCCGAGGCCGCGACCACCCCGAACGCGGGCCCGGCGGCGCCGGTCGTCGGGCCACCCCCGCCGGGCCCCGAGCCGGTGCCAGACGCCGTCGCCGGGCCGGACGAGTCGATCGTCGTGATCGACGACGACCGCCCGGGCGAGGCGCCGCCGGCGTCGCCCCGGCCGGTCGACGACCGCCGGCCCGGTTCGCTGCGCCTGCTCCGGCGCCGGAGCGAGCCTGCCGCCGTCTCGCTGGAGGACGATGTCGAGGGCGTCCGGATCATCCGCCCGGCGCCGCCCGCCGTCGAGCCGGATGCCGAGGTGGCTGCGACGACGGCCGAGACCGCGGCAGCCGCGACCGATGTGGCCGGGACCGAAGCGGCCGGGACCGATGCGGCCGAGACCGATGCGGCCGAGACGGAGGGGGCTGGGACCGAAGCAGCCGGGACCGAGGCGGCTGGGACCGACGACGCGGGCGCGGCACCCTCGGTCGACGTGGCCGTGGGGGAGCCGGCCGACGGCGACGACGTGGTCGCCGGGGCCGGCGCGGCCGACACCGATGCCCGGCCGGTCACCCCCGTGGTGGAGCTGTTCGCCCGACTGCGAGCCGACCGGGCCTCGGCGCCGGCCGAACCCGAGCCGGCATCCGAACCCGCGGTCGCCGACGCCGACGCCGACATTGATGCCGATGCCGATGCCGCCGAGGCCGCGACCGACGGGAGGTCGCCGGTTGCGGACGAGCCGGGGGTCGGGACGGATGCGGGGCCCGCCCACGCGCCCGGAGCCGGTGGCGCCGCGGTCGACGCCGACCTCCAGCGGGAGGCGACCGGCGCCGAGGTCGCCGGTGCCGACATCGCCGGAGCCGGCGACGGGCCCGAGACCACGTCTCCCGAGGCCACGTCTCCCGAGGCCACGTCTCCCGAGACCTCTGCTTCCGAGACCCCGTCCTCCGAGATGGGCGAGGACCCTGAACCCGAGGTCGAGGTCGAGGTCGACGCGGCGTTCGAGGCGCGCGACGCCGCCCTCGAGGAGGCCGAGCGGGCCCTGGCAAGGTCGCTGAAGCGGGCCCTGGCCGACGAGCAGAACGAGGTGCTCGACGCCCTCCGGCGCCTGAAGGGCACGCCCCGCCTGGAGGTGCTCCTCCCTGATCCCGAGGTGCACCGGGCCCGCTATCAGCGGGTGGCGGCCGGACCCGTGGGCACGGCGGCCGAGGCCGGTGCCGCCGCGGCTCGTGCCGCCGGCGCGTCAGCCAGCCGGGCCGCCGTCGACGAGCTGGCCGGCCGCTTCGCCGACGAGGTGTCCGACGACCTGCGGGCCCGGCTCCAGCGGGCCCTCGACGCGGGAACCGCCGACGCGGAGGTGCTGGTCGAGACCATCTCGGCCGGCTACCGGGAGTGGAAGTCGTCCCGGAGCGAGCCGGCCGCCCGCCACCACGTCGCATCGGCCTACAGCGCCGCCCTCTACGCAGCCGCCCCCGAGGGGGAGCTGCGCTGGGTGGTCGACCCCGCCGAGGGCGGCTGCCCCGACTGCGACGACAACGCCCTGGCCGGTCCCACGCCGAAGGGGTCGCCCTACCCGACGGGTCAGCTCCACCCGCCGGCGCACGTCGGCTGCCGCTGCCTTCTGCGACCCCCGGCATAGGTAGCGGCCTCGCTAGCGTCCCCGCCATGCGCAGACCCGGCGACCTGTCCCGTCGCACGAGGAACGTCGGTCGCTGGCGCATCACGCTGGTGGTCGCGGCCGTCGTCCTCGTCGTCCTCGTCACCTCGCTGAGGGGGATCGCCGGCTTCTACACCGACCTCCTCTGGTTCGACTCACTCGGCTTCCGCGGTGTCTTCACCGGTGTGCTGGGGGCGAAGATCACCCTGGCGGTCATCTTCACCCTGCTCTTCTTCGCCGTGCTGTGGGTGAACCTGTTCGTGGCCGACCGGCTGGCGCCGAGGTTCCGCCCGGCCGGGCCCGACGAGGAGATCATCGAGCGCTACATGCAGCTGCTCGGCAACCGGACCGGGTTGGTGCGCTTCGGCGTGTCGGCGCTGTTCGCCCTGATCGCCGGCGTCGGCGTGGCCGGGCAGTGGCAGAACTGGCTGCTCTTCACCAACAGCGAGACGTTCGGTGTCGACGACCCGCTCTTCGGGCGTGACATCGGCTTCTACGTGTTCCGGCTGCCCTTCCTCACCTTCGTCGTCGACTGGGCCTTCGCCGGCATCGTCATCATCGCGATCGTCACCGCCGTCGCCCACTACCTGAACGGCGGCATCCGGGTCCAGGGCACGGGGCCCCGGGTCACGGCCCAGGTGAAGGGCCACCTGTCCGTGCTGCTCGCCGCCCTCGCCCTGCTGAAGGCGGTCGGCTACTGGCTCGACCGCTTCGAGCTCACGCTCTCGACGCGGGGCACGGTGAACGGCGCCACCTACACCGACGTCAAGGCCCAGCTGCCCGCCATCGAGCTGCTGATCCTCATCTCCCTGGCCGCCATCGTCCTGTTCATCGTCAACATCTGGCGCCGGGGCTGGGTCCTCCCGGTGCTGGCCGTCGGGCTCTGGGGGTTCGTCGCCGTCGTCGTCGGCACGATCTACCCGGCCTTCATCCAGCGCTTCACCGTCGAGCCGAACGAGTCGTCGCGGGAGCGTCCCTACATCAGCCGGAACATCGAGGCCACCCGTGACGCCATGAACCTGAGCACGGTCACCTCCGCTCCCTTCGCGGCCGACGCCGAGCTCGACGCCGCCGACCTGGTGGCCAACGAGGCGACCGTCCGGAACATCCGTCTCTGGGACCCCGAGCAGCTCCAGCCCAGCTTCCAGCGGCTCCAGGGGGTGAGGACCTACTACCAGCTCGACGACGTCGACGTCGACCGCTACCAGATCGACGGCGACCTCACCCAGGTGCTGCTCTCGGCCCGCAACCTCGAGACGTCCGAGGTGCCCCAGGCGTCGTGGGAGGCGCGGCACCTCACCTACACCCACGGCTACGGCGTGGTCGCCGCGCTGGGCAACGCCAAGGACGACAACGGGCGGCCGTCGTTCCTCTCCCAGAACATCCCGGCGGTCACCTCGACGCCGAGCCTGCAGGCCGACGAACCGAGGGTGTACATCGGCGAGGACCAGAGCGGCTACGTGATCGTCGACACCGACCGCCGCGAGCTCGACTACGAGGACGACACCGGCACCCAGTTCACGGCCTACGCCGGTGCCGACGGCATCGGGGTGGGGAGCTACCTGCGCCGGGCCGCCTTCGCGCTCCGCTTCGGCGACCTCAACCCGCTCATCTCGGGCAACCTCCGGTCGGACTCCCGGATCCTCATCCGCCGCGACGTGAGGGACCGGGTCGAGTCGCTCGCCCCGATGCTGCACTTCGACGCCGACCCCTACCTGGTCATCGTGGCCGGCCGGCTCCTCTGGATCGTCGACGGCTACACCACGACGAGCCGCTACCCGTACGCCGAGCAGGGCGACAATGACGCGCTCCCGAGCGGCAGCGGCCTCGACCACGGCTTCAACTACGTGCGCAACCCGGTGAAGGCCGTGGTCGACGCCTACGACGGCATCGTCACGTACTACGTGGTCGACGATACCGACCCGCTGATCCGCTCGTACATGCGGGCCTTCCCGAAGCTGTTCACGGCCGGCGAGGAGGTCAGCGACGAGCTGCGGGCCCACTTCCGCTACCCGGAGGACCTGTTCCGGGTGCAGACCAACATGTGGGGCCGGTACCACATCGACGACGCCGACGACTTCTACAACCTGGCCAACGCGTGGAACGTCGCGCAGGATCCCGGCACCGGCGTCTCGGTGGAGCTGGCCACGGCGCCCACCAACGCCGACGGTGAGGCGACCGGCAACGCCCGCGAACAGCGCATCGACCCGTACTACCTCCTTATGCGGCTCCCCGGCGAGACCGATGAGGAGTTCGTGCTGTTCCGGCCGTTCGTGCCGTTCTCCCAGAACGACAGTCGCAAGGAGATGACCGCCTTCATGGTGGCCAAGAGCGACCCGGAGGAGTACGGGAAGCTCGAGGTGTACGTCATGCCCGGGAGCGACCTACCGGACGGTCCGGGCATCGTCGCCTCGACGATGTCGTCCGACCCGGCGGTGGCGGAGCTCCAGACGCTCCTCGGCCAGGAGGGCTCGAACCTGCTCTTCGGCGGCCTCCTCGTCATCCCCATCGAGCAGTCGCTGCTGTACGTGCGGCCCATCTACGTCGAGGCCACCTCGAACCGCATCCCCGAGCTCGAGCAGGTGGTCGTGGCCTTCGAGGGCCGCGTCGTGGTGCGGCCGACGCTCGCGGAGGCGCTGGCCGAGCTGTTCGGCGTCGCCATCGACACGGGCGAGGACGTCGACCCCGGCACCGGCGGCGGGCCGACCACGCCGCCGAGCCAGGACGCCGCCGTCGCCGACCTGCTCGAGGACGCCGCCGAGGCCTTCGCGGCAGCCAACGCAGCCCTGACCGCCGGCGACCTCGGCGGCTACCAGGACAAGGTGAAGGAGGCCCAGGAGCTCGTCGCCGAGGCCCGCCGCCGGGCGTCGGACACCACCACGACGACGACCACCACGCCCGCCGGCGCCGGGGCCTAGCCCCGGCCCGGCCGGTCGGCGGCCGGCATCTCGGCACCGGCCCCGGCCTGGTCGGCAACCTCCCGGCGCGGGAGGCAGGTCAGGGCGGCCACCGCCAGCCACGCCATCCCGAGCAGGTGGCCGGCCACCACGTCCGACAGGTAGTGCACCTCGAGGGCGATGCGGGACAGCCCGAGGCCCACCACGACGGCCGTGACGGCGACGACGGCGGCCGATCGGGCCCGGACGGGCAGGGCCGGGAGCAGCACCACCAGGGCGGCGCCGTAGGCGGCCGTCGACACCATGGCGTGCCCGGACGGGAAGCTGAAACCCGAGGCGGTGAAGACCGGGTCGGCGGGCAGGGGCCGGGGGCGCTCGACGAGCGCCTTCAGCCCGATGTTCAGCCCCTGGGCGCCGAGGGTCGCGACCACGACGAGCAGCCCGGCCCGGCGGTCGCCCCGGACCAGCACGACGGCGGCGACGAGCCCGGCCACGCCGGCCAGGACGGGGAAGCGGCCGAACCAGGTGAACCCCTCCACGGCGGCGGTGGCCCACGAGCCCACGTCGAGGAGGTCGGCCCCGGCATCGGCGACCGACCGGTCGAGGTCGGTGGCCGGGCCGTCGACGGCCACCTGCGACCACAGGAGCCCGGCGGCGCCCGATGCGACGAGCACCAGGGTCACGAGGAGCCGGGTCGGGGGCCGGTGGGCCGTCACGGCCGGGGGGTGAAGACCGCCAGCGGCTCGGGGTGCTTGGCGATCTCGAACGACTCGGGTCCGTCGAAGGTCTCGCCGTCCCGGGCCAGGCGCATCGGCCCGGTCCTCGACCGCACCGTGAGGCGGGTGGTCGTGAAGGCCTTGTGGACGGGGCTGCGGCCGAGCTGGCCGGTGAGCACGGCGAGGAGGAGGCGACCCCGGGCGTAGGGCTCGTCGGCGTCGACCAGCCTGACGTCGAGCAGGCCGTCGTCGAGGCGCTCCCGCCACGAGGGCGCGAAGCCGACCGGGTGGTAGGTGCAGTTGCCGACGAACACCATCCAGACCCGGCGGGCCTTCCCGTCGAGCTCGACCTCGCACGGCTCGGCCCGGCGCAGGACGGTGACGAGGGCGACGAGCAGCGCCGGCCACTTCCCGATCGTCCGCTCGAGGCGCTCCCGGGCGTCGACGAGCTCGCTGTAGCTGCCGAAGCTGGCCGTGTTCAGGAAGGGCTCGCCGGCGATGAGTCCCACGTCCACGTTCACCGCCTCGCCGGCCGCCAGGGCCCTCACGGCGTCGTCGACCGATGCCACCCCCAGGTCGCGGGCGAAGTGGTTGAGGGTCCCGCCCGGCACCACCAGCAGCGGCACCCCCGCCGCCATCGCCGCGCCGGCGGCGGCGTTCACCGTCCCGTCGCCGCCGGCCACGCCGATGACCCGGCCCTCGGCCCGGGCCCGGTCGAGGGCGGCGTCGAGCGCCAGGTCCGGGCCGAGCTCAAGCACGGTCGCGTCGGGCAGCAGGCGACGCAGCTCGTCGGTCGGGTCGCTCTGCAGCGCCGGGCCCGAGTCCGGGTTGGTGACGATGGCCACGCCCTCGCCGGTCGGGCTGGCCTCGACGTCGACCGGCGTCGACACGTGCCGGACCTCGGTCCCGGTCCGGGGGGCCACCGGCCACCACCGGGTGGTCGACGCCGCCACCGCCGCCCCGACGGCCAGCCCGGCGACCGCCGTCCCCGGGCCCGGACGTGGCCGCCGGGCGAGGAGCCCCAGGCCGGCGAGGGCGGCGCCCACCCCGGCGACGGGCAGCTCCAGCGCTGCCCCCACCGTCAGTGCCCCGCCGGCCGAGGCCCGGCCCAACCCCTTCCAGCGCCGGCCCGGCAGCCACGCGGCCGCCATCGCCACCGCCACGGCCAGCCCGCCCCGCAGACCGGCACGACGGACGAAGCGGGCCTGCACCTCACCTGCCTAGCCGAGTTGGGCGGCCCCCGGGTCGCTGGTAGCGTCGCCGGCACGCCGCGGGGTGGAGCAGTCTGGTAGCTCGTCGGGCTCATAACCCGAAGGTCGCAGGTTCAAATCCTGCCCCCGCCACCAATTAAAGAACCAGTTCAGAGGCCCTTTCCGAGAAGTCGGGAAGGGCCTCTGACGTTGGCGGAGGGGTGTCGGTACAACACCCGTACAACACGAGCTCTTGGCCGTCTCCAGCGTCGCAGCCGTGCGTTGTCCCGGAGAGCGGGTCGCGACGCTGCCCGGCTCGACAGGGAAGTCCTTCCTTTTGTCGCGTTCGGGCGACGTCCGAGGTGCGACGATGGTTGTGGAGGAGTCCGCGATGACCGATGAGGTCTTGAACACGTTGGTGGTGCTCGGTCACCGGTTGTTGCTCGTCGACGTTGGCGGTGGTTTCGAGACGCACCTGTGCGAAGCGACGAGTGACTCGACGGCTCGCGCTGCGCTCGATACTCGCCAGGC
>JBFWQW010000037.1:0-23787 GCA_050249235.1 Acidimicrobiia bacterium
GGGCGACGGTGACGACGTCGACGCCCCGGGTGACCACCGCCTTCAACACCGCGTCGCCGGACTCGGCCATGGCCCGCACCGCCGACACCGGTACCGGGCCGATGCCGGGCAGCTCGCACACCTCCCCCTCGGCCGGCCAGCCCCGCACCAGGGCGTCCCAGTCGACCCGGACCACCACCTCCTTCGGGATGACCCGCCCGGCCAGGTCGCCGGGATGATCGTCGCCCGCCCGGTCGACCCCGCCCGGCGGGTCGGGAAGGCCGCGGCCGGGGCCGGGGCCGGGGGCTGGGGCAACGTCGGGTTCGGGGTCGAGGCCGGGGCCGGCTTCGGGGTCGAGCCCAGCCGTCTCGAAGGGCAGGCGCTCGGGTCCCGAGGCTCCAGCAGTCGTGCACCGTTGCGCAATGCGGGGCGTGACAGCCGCCGGGTCGTCGCCGGGTCCGCGCCCGGCGCCCGACCGGTCCCCGCTCGCGGATCCGGTCCTCTCCCCGGCTCCGCCCGACCCGGCAACACCGACCGCGGCCCGTCGGGCCATGGCGAGGAGCCCGTCAGCCAGATAGGCCTCCGACGACTCGGTCCGCCCGGCCCGGTGGGCGGCCCGGAACACCCGGTCACCGAACGCCTGGGCCACCGCCCACACCTCGGCCCCCTCCTGCGGCGTGGACCGGTACGACAGCTCCACCGCCCCGTCGGCACAGGAGCGCTTCCGGAAGTACCGGGAGGCGTGGATGCGGCGGTGCCGGGCCTCCAGATCCGCATCCGCGGCCGCCTTGGTGCGGGCGCACCGTTCCCGCAGCTCCGACACCGACTCCCGACCGGCCGCCGCCACCAACACCGACTGCGCCGCCGACGCCACCACCGCCGCATCGGCGATCGACTGCGCCTGCACCACCGACAACGAACCCGCCGCCACCGCCCCGTCCACCTCCGGCAGCACCGCCAGCTGCCGAGACGCGTCCAACATCCCCCGGGCTTGGCCGACCGACACCCCGGCCAACACCGCCAGATGATCCGCCGCCGACCGGCGACCGGCCCGCCGCCACCCGGCCGCCTCTTCTACCCGACTCGCCAGCCGCAACTTGGCCCCGGCCGCCAACCGCTCGACCCGATCCAGACAGGCCCACACCGCCTCCACCTCGGGCAACGGCACCCCAGCCGGGTCGAGCCCGACCACCACCGCCCGCAACCCCCGCTCGATCTCCTCGACCTGCGCGACCTGCGCGACCTGCCCGACCTGCTCGACCTGCGCGACCTGCCCGACCTGCTCGACCACCTCGACCTGCCCGACCTGCTCGACCCGCCCGACTGCCTCGACCCGCCCGACTGCCTCGACCCGCCCGGCCAGCCCGTCCCGCCCGGCCAGCCCGTCCCGCCCGGCCAGCCCGTTCCGCTCGGCCAGCCCGTTCCGCCCGGCCCGCCCGACTGCCTCGACCCGTCCGACTGCCTCGGCTCCCCCGACCAGCCCTTCCCGCTCGACACTCTCGAACATATGTTCGACTGTACTGGAGGGGGACGACAACCACAACCACGACGGCCATGCCTCTTCCCCGCCGTCGACGACCCGAAGGCATCCCGACCCACGGCCTCGGGCAAACATCGGGGGCGCCCCCCGGGTCGGCGCCATAGCCTCGGGCCGTGGAGCCGGCCGACCTGCCTCCGGTGGCGGTGGTCGGGGGTCGGCTGGCCACCGGGCTGCTCGACGTCACCGACGACCTCGCCGCCCTCGACGGCCGGGGCTTCTGGGTGGTCGTCGCGCCCTACGACGGGCTGCCCGTCTGCGCCCGCTTCGAGCGCACCCGCCCCATGACCGGCCGGCCGGCCCGGCGCTGGATCGGGCCCGACCGGTCGGCGTGGCGCTCGAGCCTCGACCGGGACGGGTTCGAAGCCGGCGTCGTGGCGATCCGGGCCGCCATCGCCGCCGGCGATGTCTACGAGGTGAACCTCACCCGCCGGCTGTCGGCCACCCTGCCCGCCGACGCCGACGTTGTGGCGCTCGCCAGCGCGCTCGCCGGCGGGAACCCGGCCCCCCACGCCGCCGTGGTGCGGCTCCCCCGGCAGGGCATCCACGTGGCATCGGCCTCGCCCGAGCGCTTCCTGCGCCGGAGCGGTCGGGGGGTCGAGTCGCAGCCCATCAAGGGCACCGCCGTCACCGCCGACCGCTTCCTCGAGAAGGACCGGGCCGAGAACATCATGATCGTCGACCTGGTCCGCAACGACCTGGGCCGGGTGTGCGAGTACGGCTCGGTGGTGGTGCCCCACCTGTGCGAGGTCGAGCACCACCCCGGCCTGGTGCACCTCGTCTCGACGGTGCGGGGCCGGCTCCGGCCGGACGTGGGCTGGACCGAGCTCCTGGCCGCCACCTTCCCCCCTGGCTCGGTGACGGGCGCGCCCAAGCTGGCCGCCATGGCCGCCATCGAGCGGATCGAGCCGGTGGCCCGGGGGCCCTACTGCGGCGCGGTGGGCTGGGTCGACGCCGACGCCGGTCAGGGCGACCTCAACGTCGCCATCCGCACGTTCTGGTTCGCCGACGGCGAGGTCCACCTCGGCACCGGGGGCGCCGTCACGTGGGACTCCGATCCGGCCGGCGAGTGGGCCGAGACTGAGCTCAAGGCGAGGCGGCTCCTCCGGGTGGCCTCGACCCCGCTGGAGTCGGTCTCGTGAGCGACGTCGTTCGGGCGGCCCGGTGATCTGGGTCGACGGTGCACTCCTCGACGACGACCGGGCCACCGTCTCCGCCCTCGACCACGGCCTGACCGTGGGTGACGGCGTGTTCGAGACGATGAAGGTGCTCGCCCGCACCCCCGTCGCCCTGCGGCGCCATCTCGACCGGCTGGCCGGCTCCGCCGCCGCGATGGGCCTCGCCCTCCCGGACCGGTCGGTGCTCGAGGGCGCGGTCGCCGAGGTGGTGGCGGCCAACGGCCTCGACGACTGCCGGTTGCGGCTGACGGTGACCGGTGGCCTCGGGCCGCTGGGCTCCGGTCGCACCGGTTCGGCGCCGACGGTCGTCGCCGCCGTGGCCCCACTCGAACCGGTGGAGCCGTCCACCGCGGTCGTCACCGTGCCCTGGGTCCGCAACGAGCGCAGCCCCCTCGCCGGGGTCAAGTCGACCTCCTACGGCGAGAACGTGGTGGCCCTGGCCCGGGCCAGGCAGGCCGGCGCGACCGAGGCCCTCCTCGCCAACACCCGGGACGAGCTCTGCGAGGGGACGGGCTCCAACGTCTTCGTGGTCGTCGACGGCCGCATCCTGACCCCACCGCTCTCGTCCGGCTGCCTGGCCGGCATCGCCCGGGCCCTCGTCCTCGAGGCCGCCGACGTCACGGAGGTGCCCCTCCCCTACGCCGTCCTCGCCACCGCCGACGAGGTCTTCCTCACCTCCTCCATCCGTGACGTCCAGCCCGTCCACGCCGTCGACGGCCGCCCCCTCCCCGCACCCGGCCCCCGAACGCGGGATGCGATCGCCGCCTACCGACGCCTCCTCGCCACCACCCTCGACCCCTGAGGGGCGCGACCCAGCGCAGGCGCCAGCCCCGGAGCAGCCCACCCTCGGGTAGGGCTGCGTGCACGCCCAGCTGCGCAGGCGAGGCGCCGGAGCTGCGCATCAACAGAGCGCCAGCCGAGCCGGAGTGGCGCGTCAGGACAGCCGAAGCTGCGCATCAGCGACGCTGCGGAGGCGCCAGCCGGAGCAGCACCCCGGACAGGTACGGCTGCGTGCACGCCCAGCTGCGCAGGCGAGCCCCCTGGGGCGAGCCGGAGCTGCGCATCAAGACAGCTGCCCACGCTGCGGAGCGCCAGCGAAGCGAGCCTCCCCAGCAGGTACGGCTGCGTGCACGCCCAGCTGCGCAGGCGAGGCGCCAGCCGAGCCGGAGCTGCGCATCAACACAGCAAGGCTGCGGAGCGCCAGCGAAGCGAGCCTCCCCAGCAGGTACCGCTGCGTGCACGCCCAGCTGCGCAGGCGAGCCCCCTGGGGCGAGCCGGAGCTGCGCATCAAGAAAGGTAGAACCCGCGGGCGAAGAGGGATGTGGTGACGACGAGGCAGGCGGCGCTGCCGGTCAGGGCGACCACACGCAGCCGGGGGCGACCGGCGAGGAGGTCTCCGGCGGCGGCGAAGGCCGGGAAGGCGGCCAGGGCGTAGCGACCGAGGCCGAGGAAGTTCTTCGACGAGAGCCCGGGCACGACGAGCACGAGGGCGACGTAGGCCCCGTAGGCCCACCCGAAGCGGCGCACCACCCGGGGCGTGAAGGCGAGGGCGGTGGCGAAGGCGGCCAGGTGGGCCAGGTTCCGGAGGCGGATGGCGCCGGTGGTGTCGAGCATCTCCTCCATGAAGCGGATCTTGAACCAGGTGCGGGGGCCGGCGGCCTGGTCCCAGCCGGGGACCCCGGTCTGCTCGACGAAGGCGAGGGGCGACCCGAACCTCGACCCGAGGTAGGCGCAGTACGCCGCCACGCCGGCCGCCGACAGGACCAGCGCCGGTGCCCACCAGCGGGGCAGCCGGTTGCCGGGGACCCGGCTCCGCTCCCAACCCCGGAGCAGCAGGCCGACCACGAGCGCCGGCCCGACCACCCGGGTGGCGGTGGCCAACGCGCCGACCAGGCCCGCAGCCAGCGGCCGATCCCGCTCGAGCAGGAGGAAGGCGCCGACGGCCAGGGCGAGGAACAGCGCGTCGGAGTACATGGCGCCGTAGAGGAAGAAGGCGAAGGGCCAGGCCATCAGGCAGGCGACGGCCACCCACGTGCCGGTGCCGTCCAGCCAACGCCGGCACCAGCGGGCGAAGAGCACCACCGAGGCCGCCCCCGCCACGACCGTGATGGCGATCCCCGCGCCGAACGCCGAGAACGGACCGGCGGCCAGCAGGCGGATCAGGAGGGGGTAGGCCGGGAAGAAGGCGACGGTCGACTGCTCGCCCGACACGTAGGAGTAGCCGTCGACGGCGATGCGGTGGTACCAGCCGGCGTCCCACCGCACCCAGCCGGAGAACCAGGGCTGGTCGGCGAACACCAGACCGGGCGACGGGTCGTCGGTGAGGCCGAGGTGGTCGATCGAGAGCGTGAGCACCAGCCCGGCGACCGCCACGACGGCCAGGAAGGCGACCAGCAGACGGCCGGTGCTCGGCCCTCCCGCCCCGGGCAGGGGCGCGGGCGCGGGCGCGGTCACGCCGGCCGGACGTGCACGACGTCGCCGACCGCGACGACGTGGCGGGTGGCGCCGTCGTCGACGACCAGGTGGCCGGCGTCGGTCAGGTCGACGGCAGCGCCCTCGAGCGGGTCGGCCGGCCGGCCGCCGGCGCCCCGCTCGACGCGGACCCGGCGGCCGAGCGTCACGCAGCCGTCCCGGTGCTCGGCGGCGAGGGCGCGCCGTCCGGAGGGCGAGGCGAGCGACGCCAGCCGGGGCGCCAGCTCGACCAGCCAGGCTTCGAGCACCGCTTCACGCCGGACCCCGCCGCCGGGCGCCTCGCCGGCCAGCGAGGTGGCCGAGTCGGCCATGCCGTCCGGCACGGCGTCGGCCGTGACGTTGAGGCCCATGCCCACCACCAGCGCGTCGAGGCGCCGGCCGGACACCACCGCCTCGGTCAGCAGCCCGGCCAGCTTCCGGTCGCCGGCCACCAGGTCGTTCGGCCACTTGATCCCGGCGTCGACGCCGGCCACTGTCCGGCACGCGGCCCTCGCCGCCAGGGCGGCCGCCACCGTGGCCAGGTGGGCGTCGCCCGGCTCGAGGTCGGGGCGGAGCAGCAGGGACACCAGCAGCGACGAGCCCGGGGCGGCTTCCCAGACCCGCCCGAGCCGGCCCCGGCCGGCTGTCTGCACGTCGGCGACGAGCACGACCCCGGCGTCGTCGCCGCGCCGGGCCCGCCGCAACAGCTCGGCGTTGGTGGAGTCGATCGACGCCACCCGCTCGACCGGACCGAGGGCGGCGGGGCCCCTCACCCGGTCGCCGGGTCGGTGGTTTCCGCCCCGGTGCGCACGATCTGGAACGATACGCACCACCATGCTGACCAAGGTCCTCATCGCCAACCGGGGCGAGATCGCCGTCCGGGTCATTCGCACCTGCCGTGAGCTCGGCGTCGCGACGGTCGCCGTCTACTCGGAGCTGGACCGGGAGGCTCTCCACGTGCGCCTCGCCGACGAGGCCTACGCCCTCGGCGGCCAGACGGCGGCGGAGAGCTACCTCAACACCGAGGCCATCCTCGACGCCATCCGTCGCAGCGGCGCCGACGGGGTGCACCCGGGCTACGGCTTCTTCTCCGAGAACACCGACTTCGCCCGGGCCATCACCGCCGAGGGCGTGACGTTCATCGGTCCGCCCCCCGGGGCCATCGAGGTGATGGGCGACAAGATCTCGTCCCGGGTCGCCGCCGCCGAGGCGGGTGTGTCCGGCGTGCCGGGCGACAACACCATCCTCACCGACCCCGCCCAGGTGATCGCCTTCGGCGAGGCCCACGGCTGGCCGGTGGCCATCAAGGCCGCCTACGGCGGGGGTGGGCGGGGCATGCGCGTCGTCCAGTCCGCCGACGAGGCCGCCGGCGCGCTCGAGTCGGCCATGTCCGAGTCGCTGAAGGGCTTCGGGCGCGACGAGTGCTACATCGAGCGCTACCTGACCTGGCCCCGCCACGTCGAGATGCAGGTCATCGGCGACACCCACGGGAACATGGTCTGGATCGGCGAGCGGGACTGCTCCGCCCAGCGCCGGCACCAGAAGCTCGTCGAGGAGAGCCCGGCGCCCGCCTTCCCGGACGACATCCGCCAGGCCATGGGCGAGGCCGCCGTCAAGGTGGCCCGGGCCTGCGGCTACTTCAACGCCGGCACGGTCGAGTTCCTCTACCAGGACGGCGAGTTCTTCTTCCTCGAGATGAACACCCGCCTCCAGGTCGAGCACCCCGTCACCGAGGCCATCTCCGGCATCGACCT
The DNA here is from genome assembly GCA_050249235.1 of Acidimicrobiia bacterium. GTDB lineage: Bacteria > Actinomycetota > Acidimicrobiia > Acidimicrobiales > CADCSY01 > JAEKLB01. The sequence continues at coordinate 6,900 of JBFWQW010000037.1, forward strand.
GGTCGCCGAGCAGCTCCGGGTGGCGTCGGGCGAGCCGCTCTCGTTCACCCAGGCCGACATCGACCGCCGGGGCCACGCCATCGAGGTCCGGGTGAACGCGGAGGACCCGGCCGGCGGCAAGTTCCTCCCGTCGCCGGGCACGATCTCGAAGCTCACCGTGCCGAACGGCCCGTTCACGCGCTGGGACGCCGGCTACGAGGCGGGCGACGAGGTCAGCCAGTTCTACGACAACCTCGTCGGCAAGCTCATCGTGTGGGGACGCGATCGCGAGGAGGCCAGGAACCGGATGCTCCGGGCCCTCGACGAGATGGTGGTCGACGGCATCGCCACCACCATCCCGGCCCACAAGGCGATCCTCTCCCATCCAGACTTCGCCGCCGCCGAGCACTCCACCAAGTGGGTGGAGGAGCGCCTCGACCTCACCGGCGTGAGCTCGACCCCGGCCGCGCCGGCCGACGGCGCCGAGGCCAAGGTGCGACGCGACGTGGACGTCGAGGTGAACGGCAAGCGGTTCTCGGTCGCCATGTGGGTGCCCGAGTCGGCGGTGGCGGCCGGGGCCGGGCCGGCCGCGGGCGCTCGCCGGCCGCGAGCGGCTGCGGCCGCGGGCGGCCTCGCAGGCGGTGGGTCGGGCTCGGTCGCCGTCCCGATGCAGGGCACCATCGTGAAGGTCCTCGTCGCCGTCGGCGACAAGGTCGAGGCCGGGCAGGCCGTGTGCGTGCTCGAGGCCATGAAGATGGAGAACCACATCAACGCCGAGACGTCCGGCGAGGTGACCGAGGTGCGCGTCGAACCCGGTCAGTCCGTGGGTGCCGGCGACGTGGTCGTGGTCATCGCCTGACCACGTCCGCCGGGCAAGCGGTCAGGCGACCTCGACGCCGGGTCCGTCGGCGGGGTCGGGCCCGGTTGCCGACGGCGGGGGCACGGGCAGCCTCCCGACCGCCCCGAGGGGCCCGCTGCCGCTGCGGGCCAGGGCCCGGGAGGCCAGGAGGGCCACGCCCTCGAGCAGCTGGCGCTGGCCGGCGTCGAGGGACCCGCCCCGGTCGACGCCGAGGCGGAGCCGGTCGCCGGCCCGCAGGACGAGGTGCTCGGCCCGCACGTCGGCGAGACCGCGGGAGCCGTCATCGGCCAGCCGGTCGGCCAGCGCCAGCGAGCGCTCGACGTCGCCGACGCCGGCCAGGCGCACGACGGTCGGGCCGTCGCCGGGGGCGTGGGCGATGCCCACCACCGAGTCGGGCACGACCGCGGCAGCGAGCTCGAGGGCGGTGGCCAGCACGGCCCGCACCTCGGCAGACGGCGGGCGGCGGGACGCATCGGGGGCGGTCTCGCCCTCCGGATCGAGATAGGACTCGAGCAGCTCGGACAAGCTGCGGCCCATGGCCGGGCGGCCGGGATGGGCGGACCGTCCGGGGGGAGGCACGCCGTCGACCCTAGCCAGCCGGCCCGGGAGCCACGCGACGGGCGGCGCCGCCGACCCTCACCCGGCGGCCACGACCCGGCCGCTCACTCGGCCGCGTCGGCGAGGGCTTCGGCCAGCGACGGGTGCACGAGCAGGCTCTCGACGATGTCGGCCACCTTGAGGCCGGCAGTGACGGCGAGGGCGATGACCGAGATGAGCTCGGCGGCGTGGCGCCCGACGATGGAGCCGCCCAGCACGACGCCGGTGGCCGGGTCGGACAGGATCTTCACGAAGCCCCGGGCGTCGCCGTCGATGAGCGCCTTCGCCGAGGCCGAGAAGGGCACCTTCGTCACCCGGATCTTGCGGCCGTCGGCGAAGGCGTCGGCCTCGGCCAGGCCGACGTCGGCGATCTCCGGCTCGGTGAAGATGGCCGACGCCGCCTTGTCGTAGTCGAGGTGGCGGTGCTCGAGGGTGTGCATCCCCATCACGTGCTCGGCGATCTTGCGGCCCTGCATGGCCGCCACCGACGAGAGCGGGAGCCGCCCCGACAGGTCGCCGGCGGCGTAGATGTGACCCACGTTCGACTGGCAGTGGTGGTTGACGGGCACGTAGCCGCCGGCGTCCGATTCGACGCCGGCCCGGTCAAGGCCGAGGTCCTCGCTGTTCGGCACCGACCCGATCGCCAGCAGGGCGTGGGAGCCGGCGACGCGGCGGTCGTCCTGGCAGCGCACGACGACGCCGTCGTCGTTGCGCTCGATGGCGACGGCCCGGGCCCCCTTCAGCAGGGTCACGCCCCGCTCGTCGAAGTTCTCCTCGAGGGCGGCGGCCACCTCCGGGTCCTTGTGGGGCAGGACGTGCTGGCGGCTCACGACCAGGCTGACCCGGCTGCCGAGCGACGAGAAGAGGTGCACGAACTCGACGCCGGTGACGCCCGAGCCGATCACGACGAGGTGCGAGGGCAGCTCCTTCGGCGGATAGGCCTGGCGGGTGGTGAGGACGCGGTCGCCGTCGATCTGGGCCCAGTCGGGGATGCGGGGCCGGCTGCCGGTGGCGAGGAGGATGGAGTCGGCGTGCAGCTCCTCGTCGCCGTCCTCGCTACTGACGGCCACGGTGTTCGGCCCGGTGAGCCGGGCCGACCCGTGGATCATGCGCACCCCCTGGCTCCGCAGCAGCCCGGTGATGGAGCGGTTGAGGCGGCCCTCGATGCTGGCGTTCCGCTCCCGGAGGGCCTCGAAGTCGAGGGTGGCCTCGAGCGACGCCAGCCCCATCCCCTGGGCCCGTCGGGCCATCGCCATGGCCCCGCCGGTGGCGATCATCGCCTTCGACGGGATGCAGTCCCAGAGGTGGGCGGCGCCGCCGACGATGTCGCGCTCGATCATCGTCACCGACGCCCCGAGCCGGGCCGCGTGCGTCGCCGCGGTGTTGCCCGCCGGCCCCCCGCCGACGATGACGAAGGAGTGGGCCACGCCGGAAGGCTACTGAGGTCACGACGCCGGCAGGTCCGGGTGGGCGCCCGGCTCCTCCGTCGCCGCGACGGCGCATTGCCGCCCGGTGCGCCACGCCGTCGCACCGCCGCTCGGGCCAGCGGGGACTACAGCGCGGGCAGGGCGAGCGTGACGACGGTGCCGTAGCCGGGGGCGCTGTCGCACAGCGCGGCGCCGCCGTGCAGGTGGGCGATGGTGCGCACGATCGCCAGGCCGAGGCCGAGACCGCCGGTGTCGCGGGTCAGGGGCGACTGGCCCTGGGTGAACTCGTCGAAGCAGGCCGCCATCACCGCCGGCGCCATGCCCGGGCCGTCGTCGGCGACGGACAGGAGGAGATCGCCGTCGACCCGGCGGGCGACGACCCGGACCGACGGGTGGTCGGGCGCGAACCGCAGGGCGTTGTCGAGCAGCTCGTCGAGGGCGATGGCGACGATCACCGGATCGATGGGCACCACGCCCGAGCAGGCCGCGTCGACCGAGAGCTCGAGGTCGGCGTCGCGCCAGCGGGCGACCGAGCGCTCGACGAACGGCTCGATGGCGACGGCCTCGAGCGTGGCCTCGACCCGCCCGGAGCCGAGCAGGGTGTAGGCGGTGAGCTGCTCGACCACCCGGTCGAAGCGGTCGACGGCGTCGGCGATGAGCGAGCCGACGTGGCGCACCTCACCGGGCGGCACCTCCCGCTCGGCGAGGAGGCGGGCGAAGCCCTTCACCGAGGTCAGCGGGGTCCGCAGCTCGTGACCGATCAGCGACGCCAGCCGGTCGGTGGCGGCGTCCTCCATGGCGGCCGGGCCGGGCCGGGCGGCGAGGAACCGGCGGACCTCGAAGGTCTCGCCCCGCCAGCCGAGGGCCCGTTCGGCCTCGGCCAGGGCGTCCTCGAGGCGGGTCCGGTCGAGGCCGGGCTCGACGGACGTCCGGTCGTTGCGGAGGAGCGCCTTGTCGGGCATGGGGGCCTCGGTCGCCTCGCTGTCGGCGGGTCGCGAGCCGGCGACCCGGGCGGCGTGGCTCGCCGCCATGTCGACAACATCGGTCACCCCGACCACCTTCCGTAGCGAAACTCTCCCAAAGAGTCACAACACGGAACGCATCTTGTCAACCACGAGAGGTGGCGGGAGCGGCTGGCGAGCGGGCCGGTCCCCGGGTCGCGCTCGCCCACCGACCCCGCGGTCGTCGCCGTCGCCGGGACAAGTGGCGCTGTCGTGGACGAGGGGTGGCGCTCAGCGGGTCGGGCGGTACTCCCCGAACACGTCCCGGAGGGCGTCGGAGACCTCGCCCAGCGTGGCTTTGGCGGCCAGGGCCTCCCGCATCGGGTGCAGAAGGTTCTGGGTGCCCTTCGCCGCGGCCCGGACGTCGTCGAGCAGGGCCACGACCTGCTCGTTCGACCGGCCCTCGCCGGCCTTCAGGCGGCGCACCCGCTCGGCCTGGGCCCCCTGGAACTCGGGGTCGATCGGGAAGACCTCGTTCGGCTCCGGCTCGTCCTCCACGTAGCGGTTCACGCCGACGATCACCTTCTCGCCGTCGTCGATCGCCTTCGTGTAGCGGTAGGCGGCGTCCTCGATCTCGTCCATCTGGAAGCCGGCCTCGATGGCGGCCACCGCCCCCCCGAGGGCGTCGATGCGCTCGATGTACTGCCAGGCCAGGGCCTCGATCTCGTCGGTGAGCGACTCGACGAAGTAGGAGCCGGCCAGCGGGTCGGGTGTGTCGACCACGCCGGACTCGGACGCCACCACCTGCTGGGTGCGCAGCGCCAACCGGGCCGAGCGCTCCGAGGGGAGGCTGAGCGCCTCGTCGAAGCCGTTGGTGTGCAGGCTCTGGGTGCCGCCGAGCACCGCCGCCAGCGCCTGCAGCGCGACCCGGATGATGTTCACCTCGGGCTGCTGGGCGGTGAGCGTCGAGCCGCCGGTCTGGGTGTGGAAGCGGAGGAGCGCCGACTTCTCGCTCTTGCAGGCGAACCGCTCGGTCATGAGCTTGTGCCACATGCGCCGGGCCGCCCGGAACTTGGCGACCTCCTCGAAGAAGTTGTTGTGGCCGTTCCAGAAGAACGAGAGACGGGGGGCGAACTCGTCCACGTCGAGCCCGGTCTCGATGGCGGCCTCGACGTACGCGATGGCGTTGGCGAGCGTGAAGGCGATCTCCTGGACCGCGGTCGAGCCGGCCTCGCGTATGTGGTAGCCCGAGATCGAGATCGTGTTCCACTGCGGGATCTTCTCGGTGCAGTACGCGAACAGGTCGGTGATGAGCCGCATCGAGGGGCGGGGCGGATAGATGTACGTGCCCCGGGCGATGTACTCCTTCAGCAGGTCGTTCTGGACCGTGCCGCCGATCTTGTCCGAGTCCACCCCGTTCTCGTTGGCGACGAGCTCGTAGAGCAGCAGCAGGATCGGCGCCGTCGAGTTGATGGTCATCGACGTCGTGACCTTGTCGAGGGGCATGCCGTCCAGCAGCACCCGCATGTCCTCGAGCGAGTCGATGGCGACGCCGACCTTGCCCACCTCGCCCTCGGCCCGGGCGTTGTCCGAGTCGTAGCCGATCTGGGTCGGGAGGTCGAAGGCGCACGACAACCCGGTCGAGCCGTTGGCGAGCAGGTACTTGAAGCGCTCGTTGGTCGCGGCGGCCGTGCCGAACCCGGAGTAGGGCCGGATCGTCCAGGGCCGGCCCCGGTACATCGACGGGTAGACCCCACGGGTGTACGGCGCCCGGCCCGGATCGCCGAGCGACGTCGCGTAGTCCCAGCCCTCGAGGTCGCCCGGCCCGTAGAGGGCCTTGATCTCGATCCCGGAGTCGGTCACGCGGCGGTCGTCGGCCATGGCGGCAGGTTACGAGCCCGGCCCGCCGCGCGGCCAAGCCACGCGGCGGGTGGTTCGTCCTCGACGACGTGCGGCCGCCCGCCCGCCCGTGGCCGGGCCGTCGGCGTTGCGCACGGTCGGGCGCGCCGGGCCGGGCCCGTGCGAGGGCCACGCCGCCGGACGGCTCACGGTCGACCGGCCCGATCACAGGCCCGCGCCATCGACTGCGATGCCCTCATATTCGATGCCCGAACCATTCGACCGCTAGGGTCGAATGGTATGGGTACCGAACAGTTCGGCGGCGCGAAGCACAGGCGGGCAGTTCCGAAGGGACGGGCCGGTGCGGCCGCCAACGACGCCGAGGCCTTCGGCCTGATGGCCGGCCGGACGCTCGCCCGGCTGGCCAAGCAGGTCGAGTGGGCCCTTACGCCGTTCGAGCTGACGCTCCCCCAGTACCGGCTCCTGGCCCTGCTCTCCGACGGGGCCGCCATGTCGTCGTCCCTGGCCGAGCGGCTGGCCGTGAAGCCCCCCACCGTCACGTCCGTCGTCGACGGGCTCGTGACCCGTGGCCTCGTCGAGCGCCAGCCCGACCCCACCGACCGACGCCGCCTGCCGCTGGCCCTCACCGACGAGGGCACGGCACTCGTGCACTCGGCGAGCACCGCCGTCGGGACCCGGCTGTTCGAGCTCCTCGACAGCACCGACGAGCCGGCCACCCGTGATGCCGCCAGCCGCGGCCTCTACGCCTGGCAGGAGAGCCTCGACGCCCACCGGGCCCGCCTCGAGACGGAGAAGGAGGTCGCCCGATGACGGCCGTCGAACGCGATCGCAACGGCACGCTCGGCGCCGACGCCAACGGCTGGATCGACCCGGTCGAGACGTCCCCGTTCGTGCCCCCGCTACCGCCGGCCCGCTACGAGCGGCCCACGGCGCAGATCCGGGAAGACCGGAGCCTCTCGTGGCTGCGCCGGGCCATGCCCCTGGTCATCGCCCACAAGTGGATGTTCGCGACCTCGCTGTTCTGCTCGTTCGTCGCCCTCGTCATCCAGGTCCAGATCCCCGCCATCCTCGGCGAGGCCATCGACAAGGCCCTCGTGGCGCAGACCAGCCCGCTCGGCGGTTACGTGCAGCTCATCGTCGTGCTGGCCCTGGTCCGCGGCGTCTTCAACTTCATCGGCCGCCTCAACCTGTTCCGCACCGCCTACCGCATCGAGTACGACCTGCGGAACATCGTCTACACCCACCTCTCGACGCTGTCGTTCTCGTTCTACGACCGGGTGCAGTCGGGCTTCATCATCTCCCGGGCCAACTCCGACATCCGCTCGGTCCAGATGTACCTGGCGTTCGCACCCAACATCATCCTCCAGTGCGGCGTGGCGGTGATCGCCTTCGCCAAGATGGCCTCGATCGACCTGCCGCTCGCCCTCGTGGCGCTCTCGCCGATGCCGTTCGTGCTCTGGGCCGGCATCGAGATGCGCCAGCGGTTCTTCCCGGTCTCCTGGCTGGTGCAGGCCCGCCTGGCCGACGTCGCCAACATCGTCAACGAGAACATCAACGGCGTGCGGGTGGTCAAGTCCTTCGCCGCCGAGCAGCAGCAGCTCACCAACCTCGACGGCGCCGCCAAGCGGGTGCGGTGGGCCAACATCCGCGACGCGCAGATCCGCTCGGGCTGGGCGCCGCTGCTCGAGAACCTGCCCCGGTTCGGCACCGCCTTCGTCCTCTTCTACGGGGGCTGGCTGGTGCTCGAGGGACAGGAGACGGTGGGCACGATCGTCGTCTTCAGCCAGTACATCCTCATGCTGCAGACCCCGTTCCGGACGCTCGGGATGCTCATGATGATGGGCCGGCGGGCGGCCGCGTCGGCCGGGCGCATCTACGAGATCCTCGACGAGCGACCGGAGATCGTCGACCGGCCCGGCGCCATCGACCTGGTCGAGAGCCTCGGCGACGTGGTCTTCGACGACGTCAGCTTCGACTACCCGAACGGCACCCCGGTGCTCCACGGGCTCGACCTGCACCTGCGGCCGGGCGACACGGTGGCGCTGGTGGGCCGGACCGGGACCGGCAAGTCCACGGTGGCCCGCCTGCTGTCCCGCTTCTACGACGTCACCGGCGGTGCCGTCCGGGTCGACGGCCACGACGTGCGCGACCTCACCCAGGTGAGCCTCCGCCACCACATCGGCATGGTGCTCGACGAGCCCTTCCTCTTCTCGGAGGCGGTCCGCGACAACATCGCCTACGGACGGCCCGACGCCACCCTCGACGACATCGTCGCCGCGGCCAAGGCAGCCGGGGCCCACGACTTCATCCTCGACCTCGAGGACGGCTACGACACCGTGGTCGGCGAACGGGGCTACACGCTCTCGGGCGGGCAGCGCCAGCGGATCGCCATCGCCCGCACCCTGCTCGTGAACCCACCGATCCTGGTGCTCGACGACGCCACCTCGGCCATCGACGTCCAGGTCGAGCAGCAGATCCACGACGCCCTGCGCACCCTGATGCAGGGCCGCACCACCCTGATCATCGCCCACCGGCTGTCCACCATCAGCCTGGCCGACCGGGTCGCCGTCCTCGACGGCGGCCGGATCGTGGCCGAGGGCACCCACACCGAGCTCCTCGCCAACGAGCCGCGCTACGCGACGATCCTGGCCCAGGCGCTCGCCGACGACGAGGAAGGTGCCTGATGGGCTGGGGCGGCGGCGGGATGTTCGGCGGCGGCGGCGGCATGGGCGGCGGCGGGGGTGGCATGGGCGGCGGCCCGGCGGCCAACTCCAACCAGGCCAACGCGGCCAGCGGCCTGCCCTTCGCGGGCATCCCGCTCGAGCTGCAGGCCGGCGTCGAGAAGCTGACGGCGAACGAGCCCGACCACGGCGGAACCCCGCCGGCGTTCTCGCACCGCAACGTCGACCACCGGCCGCTCAACCTCCGGCGGATGTTCGGCGCCCACTGGCCGATCGTCATGATCGCCGGGCTCATGGTCGCCATCGAGGCGGTCACGCTCCAGGCCGGGCCGTTCCTCACCCGGATCGGCATCGACGACGGCATCGTGAAGGACGACTGGTCGGTGATCGTCTGGACCGGCTCGCTCTTCATCGTCGCCGTGCTCATGACGATCGCGGCCAGCAACCTCCGGCTCCGGCTCACGGGCCGGCTGGCAGCCGAGGTCATGTACGACCTCCGGGTGCGGGTCTTCACGCACCTCCAGCGCCTCTCGCTGAACTACTACACGGACGAGAAGGCGGGCGTGATCATGACCCGCATGACGAGCGACATCGAGAACCTGCAGCAGCTCACGCAGGACGGTCTCGTGCAGTTCGCCGTGCAGGGCCTGACCATGCTCGTCGTCACGGCCATCCTCTTCTCCTACAACGTCGAGCTCGCGGTCATCACCGTCTTCATCGTCGTGCCCGCCCTGCTCGCCCTCTCGCTGTGGTTCCGCTCCGCGTCGGACAAGGGCTTCATGCGGGTGCGGGACGGCATCGCCGGCGTCCTCTCCGACCTCTCCGAGAGCCTGTCCGGCGTCCGGGTGGTCTCGAGCCACAACCGCCAGCCCCGAAACATCGTCAACCACCGCAACGTGGTCGGCGTCTACCGCGATGCCAACGACCACACCGCCATGCTCACCGCCGTCTACGGGCCGGGCACCGAGGTGCTGGGCTTCGTCGCCCAGGGCCTGATCCTCCTCATCGGCGGCCGGATGGTGCAGCAGGGCGAGCTCACCGTCGGCGAGCTGGCCGGCTTCTTCCTCTTCCTCAACCAGTTCTTCGCACCGATCCAGCAGCTGGTGCAGCTCTACAACACGTACCAGCAGGGCCAGTCGTCGATAACCAAGCTGCGGGAGCTGCTCGCCACCGAGCCGTCCGTGAAGGAGGCCGACGGCGCCATCGAGCTGCCCGCCATCTCCGGCGAGGTCGTCCTCGAGCGGCTGGCCTTCGCCTACAACCCGGCGCTGCCGGTGCTGCACGACGTCGACCTGCGCATCGAGGCCGGCGAGACGGTGTGCTTCGTCGGGCCGACCGGTGCCGGGAAATCCACCGTGGCCAAGCTCATCACCCGCTTCTACGACCCGACGGCCGGTCGGGTGCTGATCGACGGGTACGACCTCCGCGACGTCACCCTCACCTCGCTGCGGCGCCAGCTCGGCGTCGTGCCGCAGGAGCCGTTCCTGTTCGCCGGCTCGATGCGCGACAACCTGGCCTTCTCCCGGCCCGACGCCAGCCAGGAGGACATCGACGAGGCCGTCGACCGGGTCGGCCTGCGCGAGCTCGTCGACCGGCTCCCCCACGGGCTCGACACGCCGGTCCACGAGCGGGGTGTCTCCCTCTCGTCCGGCGAGCGCCAGCTGCTGGCCCTGGGCCGGGCCTTCCTCGCCCAGCCCCGCGTCCTCGTGCTCGACGAGGCGACCTCCAACCTCGACCTCAAGTCGGAGGGCATGGTCGAGGCCGCGCTCGACGTCCTGCTCGAGGGGCGCACCGCCATCATCGTGGCCCACCGCCTCTCGACGGCGATGAAGGCCGACCGGATCGTCGTCATCGACGGCGGGGGCGTCGTCGAGTCGGGTCCCCATGCCGACCTCGTGGCCGCCGGCGGCCGCTACGCGGAGATGTACGAGAGCTGGTCGGCCCACCTCGACGGGCATCCCGCCGAGCCGGCGTCGGCCGCCGACGCGCGCTGAGCGTCGCCCGGCCCCGTTCCTCCCCGCCCGCATCGGCCCACCGCGCCCCCGGCCCGGTCGTCGTGGTAGGCACGGTCGCGCCGTGAGCGAGCCCCGCACCCCTCCCACCCTGCGGTCGCTGGGACCCGGGGTCTACCTCCCGTCGTTCATCTTCGCGGTCGGCCAGGGCGCGGTCATCCCGATCGTGGCCCTGGTGGCCAAGGACCTGGGGGCCTCCGTCGCCGTCGCCGGGCTGGTCGTGGCCGGGCGCGGCCTCGGCACCCTGGCCTTCGACCTCCCCGCCGGCTGGCTGGTGAGCCGCTACGGCGAGCGACGGTCGATGACGCTCGCCACCGGCCTGCTGCTCGTCTCGCTGCTCGGCTGCGTCGCCGCCACCACGGTGGCCGCCTTCGCCTTCTTCATGTTCCTGATGGGGTGCGGCTGGGCGGTGTGGCTGCTGGCCCGCATGTCCTACGTGAGCGACGTCATGCCGCCCAACCTGCGGGGCCGGGCCCTCTCGGTGCTCGGCGGCTCGATGCGGATCGGCAACTTCGTGGGCCCCTTCCTCGGCGCCATCGCCATCGGCTGGTGGCAGCTCGACGGGGCCTACTTCGTGCACATCGCGCTGGCCGGCGTCGGCCTCGCCGTCCTGCTCCTCGCCCCCTCCCTCGAGGAGTCGCCGGCCTCGGCCCACGGCCCCATCTCCTTCCGCGCCGTCGGGCGCGACAACGTGGCGGTCTGGCGCACGGCCGGCGTCGGCGCGCTCTGCATCGGCGTCCTGCGAGCCTGCCGCCCCGTCGTGCTGCCGCTGTGGGCCGACCACGTCGGTGTCGACGCCGCCGCCGTCAGCGTGATCTTCGGGATCTCGTCGGGCATGGACATGACGCTCTTCTATCCGGCCGGCTCGGCCTCCGACCGGTGGGGCCGGAAGTTCGTGGCCGTGCCCTGCATGGGCTTCATGGCCATCGGGTTCGCCCTGTTGCCCCTGGCCGGCTCGTTCTGGCCGCTCGTGCTCGTCGGCCTGGTGCTCGGCTTCGGCAACGGGCTGGGCAGCGGCATCGTGATGACCCTCGGCACCGACTTCGCCCCGGTGATCGGGCGGGCCGAGTTCCTCGGGGTGTGGCGCCTCATCGGCGACATCGGCACCGCCGGCGGCCCGTTCCTGGCCGCCGGGGTGAGCGCGGTCGCCGGCCTCGGCCCGGCCTCGCTCACGGTCAGCGCCATCGGGCTGGCCGGGGCCGGCCTGGTGCTGACCCGCATGCCCGAGCCGATGCGGCTGGCGCCGGCGCACCTGGCCGACGACGTCGAGGGTGCAGGCTGACGGTGGCGGCCCGCACGAGCGCCGGGATCCTCCTCTTCCGCCGCACCGCCGGGCCCACCGAGGTGCTGCTCGGTCACATGGGCGGGCCGTTCTGGGCCCGCAGGGACGCCGGCGGCTGGACCGTCCCCAAGGGCGAGCACGGCCCCGACGAGAACCCGTTCGACGCCGCCCGCCGGGAGTTCGCCGAGGAGCTCGGCACGCCGCCCCCGGACGGTGCCGGCCTCGACCTCGGGTCGTTCCGGCAGTCGAGCGGCAAGGTGGTGCGGGTGTGGGCGGTCGAGGGCGACCTCGACGCCACCACCTGCGTGAGCGACACGTTCCTGCTCGAGTGGCCCCGCGGCTCCGGCCGGACCATCGAGGTGCCCGAGCTCGACCGGGTCGCGTGGTTCGGCCTCGACGAGGCCCGCGTCAGGCTGGTGAAGGGCCAGGTGCCGGTCGTGGACGCCCTCGAGCGGGCCCTCGCCTGAGCGCCGCGTCCCGTTCTCTGTCGACCGAGCCGGGGTTGTTCCGGCCCGGTCGACAGGGAACGGGAGGTCAGGCCGGGGCCGGGGGGTCGGTGGCGGGGCGGACCCGGGCGATGTAGGTGCGGTGCCGCACCCGCCACCCGTCGTCGGTGCGCACGACGCGGTCGTGGTACTCGCCGGCCTGGGCGGTGCCGTCGTCGCGGAGCAGGAGGACCCGGGAGTGCACCACCGGACCGTCGTCCTCCTCGTCCACCCGCACATTGGTGACGAGGTGGGTGAGCGGGTGGCGGGCCCGCTCCATGAACGTCGTGAGCTTGGCCAGCCCCACGACGTCCCGACCGGGCATGGCCGGGTTGGTCACCACCACGTCGCGCACGAAGACCCGGTCGAGGGCGGCGAAGTCCCGGTTGTCGATCGTGTCGCCGTAGAGGGCGACGAGCTCGTGCAGGGCCAGGCGGTCGGCGACGTCCATCGTCGGGGAATCTAGGTGGGCGCTGGGCGCCGGGTCGGGTCCTACAGCCGGCTCCCCGACCCGACGAGGATGTCCACGTGACGGAACGAGACGAGCGACCCTGGGGCAGCTTCACGGTGCTCGAGGACGCCGCCGACCACAAGGTCAAGCGGCTGGACGTGCGCCCCGGGCAGCGGCTGAGCTACCAGCGCCACGCCAGACGGGGTGAGCACTGGTTCATCGTCGCCGGCGAGGCCGACGTGACGCTCGAAGGCGTCCTGCACCACCTCGTGGCCGGTGACGCCATCGACATCCCCATGGGCACCGCCCACCGCGTCGCCAGCGTGGGCACGGTCGACCTCGTCCTCGTCGAGGTCCAGCACGGCGACTACTTCGGCGAGGACGACATCGAGCGACTCGAGGACGACTTCGGTCGGGTCGGCTGACGCAGGCCCGTGCCCCCGGTCAGGTCCCGCCCGAGCCCGCCGTCGGCGCCGCCCACACGATGCGCTCGAGGTCGAGGCCGTGGTGGAGGGCCTCGTGGGCGACGATCCGTGCGAGATCGTCGACGCTCAACGAACCCTGGTCGGGGTGGGCGACGACCAGCGACCGGTCGCCCACCAGCGCCAGGGCGGCCTGCCAGTCGCCGACGGCCCGCTCCAGCGACCAGAGCGCCCCGGCCAACGCGATGCCCGCGTAGCTGCGGGCCACGGCCAGGGCCACCTCGTCGTAGGACGCCACCGGGCCCGCCGGCCCGGCCGAGGCGCCGGCGAGCCGCTCCGCCCAGATGCGGGTGTTGTCGGCCACGTGGCACACGTACGAACCGGCGTCCCAGGCCAGCGAGGGCACCGACTCCCGGCCGTCGCAGCCCACCAGGAGCTCGAGGTACCGGTCGGCCGTCCCGGCCAGGATCACCGCGGGCCCGGCCGGGTCGATCGACCACCCGTAGCCGCAGCCGAGGCAGGGGTCGCCGTACTTCTGCCGCAGGTACTCGTTCATCGGCGGACGGTAGGCCCGCACCCGGCCTCCTGCCGTCCGGATTCGCCCGGCCCGGCGCGACCGCTACGCCGAGGCGGTGTCGAGGGCGGCGCTCGGGTCCGGCTGGAGCACGGATGCCCGGCGGGTCTCGAGGGCGAGCAGCACGAGCCCGGCGGCGATCGCGCTGGCCCCGGCGAACACCATCGCCGAGCGGGCGCCGAACGAGCTGATCACGGCGCCCATGAGCAGCGCCCCGATCGGCGTGGTGCCCTGGTTGGCCATCACCAGGAGGGATGACGCCCGGCCCCGCATCTCCGGCGCCGCGTTCGTCTGCACGACGGTCATCGACGTCGTCATGTAGCCGGTGGCGGTGACCCCGACGACGAACATCAGCACGCAGAAGAGCAGCAGGTAGGGCGCCAGGCCGGTGAGCGCGGTCGCCACCCCGAGCGCGACGGCGGCGAGCGACACGGTGCGGACGCTCGGGCGGTGGAGGCTCCCGACGACGAAGCCGGCCGCGGTCGAGCCGGCGCCGGAGAAGACCTCGGCGATGCCGAACCACCGGGCATCGGCTTCGAAGCCGAGCTTCACCATGGCCGGCACGAGGATCATGAAGTTGAAGGAGAACATGCCGACGACGACGGTCGTGGCGAGCGTCCGCAGCAGGACGGGCCGGCTCCGCACGTGGGCGAAGCCGTCCCGGATCCGGACAGGGACCCCGCCCACCCGCCGCTCGGCGATCTCGTCCCGCCGCAGCGACGCGAGGCCGACGAGCACGATCACATAGGAGGCCGCGTTCACGAAGAAGCACACGGTCGGGCCGTAGGCCGTCACGACGAAGCCGCCGGCGGCGATGCCGACCATGCGGGAGGCGGACGTCGTCACGCTGTAGAGGCCGATGGCGCTGGGCAGTCGGTCGGCGTCGACGAGGGACGACACGAAGGCCGGGCCGGCGGCCCGGTCGAAGGCGTTCCCGACGCCGATCGAGAAGGCGGCGCCGTAGAGCCACCCGATGCCGAGGTGGTCCGAGGCCGAGAGGGTGCCGAGCACGATCGCCAGCACCATGGCCACGCCGTTCGTGGTCATGAGGAGCACCCGGTTGTCCACCCGGTCGGCGATCACCCCGGCCCAGGCGCCGAGGGCCAGCGCCGGGAGGAACTGCAGCGACGAGGCCAGCCCCAGCGCCCGGCCCGAGTCGGTGATCTCGAGCACCAGCCAGATCTGGGCGGTGAGCTGCATCCAGGTGCCCACCGTGGACAGCAGCTGCCCGGCGAAGTAGCGCCGGAAGTTGACCTGGTGGAGCGCGGCGACCGACCGCTTCGCTCCCGCCCGACCCCCGCCCGCCATGGGCCCAGCCTCGCAGAGACGGGACCATGGGTGCCGACCCGCCCGCCCCCCGTTCCTTGTCGCGTCGGCCACCCTGGAGGTGGCCAACGCGACAAAGAACGTCGAGGCCGAGGGGCCGACTCCTACCTGATGGGGTGCAGGTCGGGGTCGGTCGGCTTGGGCAGGTCGGGCTTCACCGGGACCTCGGGCTCGTCGACGACAGGTTCCTCGACGACGGGCTCGTCGGGCTCGGACTGGGGATCGGTGGCAGCGTTCATGGGCCGTGCCGTACCCCGATCCCCAGCGCCTTGCGCTCCCCGGGTCCCTCAGATGGCCGCCATGTCCGTCTTCTGGAAGACGTCGGGCACCGGGTAACGACCGAGCGCGTACAGCAGGATCGCCTGGTGCTGCTGGTCGACCACCTGGATCGAGCCGGCCAGGCGCACGGCGGCCGAGCTCGACAGGGTGGGGATCGCCTTGAGGTAGGTCTGCGCGGCGATGGTCTCGAGCTGGAGGGCCAGCTCGGCCGCGCCGGCCGCGTCGGTGACCTTGGCCAAACCGGCGTCCACGGTCGGCTTCAGGGCGGCGTTCGGCATGGTCACGGCCGGCTCGCCGCCGTCGGCCAGCACCTTGTTCCACGCCGCCAGGTGCTCCTTGTGATGGCCCAGCGCGGTGGTGACGAACTGCGCCACCGCCGGGGGGACGGCCCCGAGCTTGCCGCCGGTGGCCGCGTCGAGCGCGGCCTGATAGGTGCCGACGGCGAGCACCTCGAGGCCGGCCGCGGCCGTCGCCACCGTGAGGTCGCCGTCGGTGCCCTCGGTCGGGCTCCCGTCGCCGCTCGAGAGGCCGCCGGACGAGGAGTCGTCGTCCCCACCGCAGGCGGCCAGGACGGCGACGGCGCCCGCGATGCCGACACCGCCGAGCAGGAACTGGCGGCGGCCGAAGCCGGGCCGCTCGGGGTCGACGGGCTCGACGGGCTCGATGCCTTCGGTCACTTGACGGCTCCTGTCTTCTTGTCGGCGACGAAGTCGGCCGGGGTCTCCTCGAACGCCTTCGGGAAGGCGACGCTGCCGGCCGCGGCCGGGAGGTTGGCCAGGTCGACGGGGATGGCGATGAACTGCGGGGCACCCGCCTCGAGCAGGGCCTGGACGGCCCGCAGGACGGCGAGGTGCTGCGACTCGACGCCCATGACGCTGCCCATGACCTCCTTGGCCGTGGTGCTGTCGAGCTCGGTCAGGTTGGTCAGGTAGGTGTCCGTGGCGACCTTCTCGAGCTGGGCCGCCAGCTTCACGACGTCGAGCGGGGCCGACAGGCTCGGCTTCGCCTGCTCGACGACCGACGAGAACGTCGGATTGGGCTGCGTCTGCGGCTTCCCACCGAGCGCGGTGGTCTGCGCCTGGAAGGCCTTGGCGTGCTCGCCGTGCTGCATCATCGTCGTCTGGGCGAAGGCCACCACGACCTTGTTGCCGTCCTTGATGAAGGGCAGGCCGAGCGCGGCCTCGTAGGTGGCGACGGCCAGGAGCTCGAGCGACGTCGCCGTCTGGAGCATCTGGATGTCGGCCGCCTCGTCGGCGCCGGCCGGGCGGGCCACGAGGGCGGCCAGGAGGGCGCCGAAGCCGCCGGCGACGAGGCCGAGGCCCATGCCCCGGCCGGTCCGGCCGAAGCCGCTGGTCCCGGCGCCGGCGCCCTGTTGGGCGAGCGGGCTGGGTGCGGGGCGCAATCGCGGTCGACCGGGCTCGGGGACGGTCCGTTCGTGGGCCAGCTCCTCCAGCACCGGCAGGCTGGCCCGGGCCGCGGCCATGGCGTCGGCCTGACCGTCCTTCGACTCCTCGATCAGCTCCGTCAAGCGTCGCTCGTCGATGTTCATGTGGCGTCCGTCCCTCTCTCGTTGCACTCGGTCTCGTTGCGCTTCGGTCTCGTTGCGCGAGGGGTCGGGGGGCAGCCGCGCGCCGGCCCTCCCGGTGGTCGTCGGTCTCGTTGGTTCGCCCGGGCGCGGCCCCGCGGGGCCGGCGGTCAGGGCAGCGGCGGCTG